>JANQLF010000172.1 GCA_028280785.1 Planctomycetota bacterium | reverse complement strand
GGGCCTTGCGAGGAACTGATAAAACGGGGAAACGCATTGCAGGTTGGGCTGGATTGCAGCATAAAAAAGATGCAGCACTGATTGCCGTTCGCAGTGCTTGGCAGCAATGGCCGATTCGCTTTCACGCTGATGCCAATGGCAAATTAGGTGTCGATCTGTATGGGGGTGACGAGCAAACATTTTTAGACTTGCGTTATCATGCAAAGGGTGTTGATCCTGGTACTTTTGGTGAAAATGATACGCGTTTTTATAAATCTAAAAGTATGTTTACTGGTACCTGGTTTAGTAAGGGCTATGGGCATGCACGTGCTCGGGCCATGGGGATTACCAAGACTCATGATATTATATTAGATTTTACTCAATCGAATAACTTTGTTGAGGTGGGTAAAGCACACAAAAACAATGTGATTTTATATGCTGGTGGTAAGCGATTTACGGAAACGCGTGCGCTTGGATTAACTGGATATTATCATGATAAAGATCCGCGCATGAAAAAAATGCAGCAATATTTTGAAACCATGATGAACTATCCGTATGTAGCTCATGAAGTGAATGGTTATTACGGTTGGGTTGATTATCCTGATGCACCTGATTTGAATCCTCCTAAAAATGGTCGTTTTGATGAAAAAATATTTGCTGGAGGTCGTGGTTGGACCAACGCCGAACGTATGATTCCAGGCTATATGATGTATTATATAGCAAGCGGGTCGCAGAAAGTTTTTGACCTTGGCCATGAACTTGTTTATCACTCGATCGGAATTGATATTGAGCATGCGGGTGGGGATGGAAAGACAGGTAGTCCGCATCGACACAATCAAGTACATTGGGGTGAGGAAGGTGGCCCACGACAAGCAGGTTGGCGTGGGTGGTATTATTATTATTGGTTAACCGGGCATCCGGAAATTTGGCGCAGCATTGAAGAGTTGCATCCAACAGCAATGGCCATTAGTGATCGTCACGGTATTGCGCATTGGCCGTATCATCCTCATTTTTCAGCTGATCGGTGGTACCCACAAAAAACTTGGGAAAAAGCCCATTTATTTTCTAATAGTGATGGCACACCATTTCACATGATGAATTTATTACGCTTTCAAACTACTGGTGATGTTGAATTTGTGAGATTCATGGAATTGGTGATGCATGTGTGGAGTGAAAATATTTATCATACTAAAAATGGACGAGAAGTGAATCCAGATTTACATGTTAATTTAACTAAGGCTCCTGACAGCGGCATTATTATGGATTACGCGATTGCGACACCAACTGATGCAGCATTCAAGTCCGCGCCACAACAAGGGGATCAACCAGTCTATCCGCGTATGGATGGTTATTACCATGGAGCTTATGGCGGTTGTGACCTGATGGTCGAGTGGGCACAACTCACAGGTTCGACTCGTGCTATCAATGGTATTTTATTATTTGGTGATTTTTTTGCAGAAGATCCTAAACAGCGTATTGATTTACATTATAGTAAGGAGGCAAAGCAAGTTGGGCAGATCTATCGTGCCTACGATGCACTCGCACCAGCATATGCTTTATTGCGTCAAAAAACGCATCCACAGCGCGTGCAGCGATGGCGTGATGCGATGATCTATCGTGCTTTTGATTACCGTTATGGATCACCGCATCGATTAAATGTGGATAAGATACTGAAAAACCCTTTGGATTACACGGCGCAGACCTGGCATGATACGGGTATTAATGTCTATGGCCAAAACGGTTTCAAAATCTGGTCTGGAACTGGCCTCTCATCAATGTACACCTTGTGGTTTGTGAGAGAGCCCTGAATTAATGAAATGAGTCAGGGTTCGATAAGGAACTCTGACTATGCGTACTTATTGGATTGAAACCTTATTAAAAATTGCCAACCCAGTTTGGGAAGCGTTGGCTGAAGATCAGTTGCGAGAGCGCATGCCGGTTGAAACCAACGGCGAACGTGCTGGTCGTGCACACTTTACCCATTTAGAAGCTGTAGGCCGTTCCTTGGCCGGCATTGCGCCGTGGTTAGAATTAACTGGGCTAGAGGGTGAAGAAGCGGCACAGCAAGAACAGTTATTAAAGCTGGTTAAAAAAGGATTGGCGCATGCAGTCGATGCTCAATCCACAGATTTTTTAAATTTTAGAGAAGGCAATCAGCCAGTTGTCGACGCAGCATTTTTAGCCCACGGTTTTTTACGCTCATGGAATAGCGTATGGCTTGCACTGGATGCACAGGTTCAGGAACATGTGATTGCGGCAATGCAATCAACACGAGTTTGTACGCCCGGATTTAATAATTGGTTATTATTCTCTGCTATTGTAGAAGCTTTTTTATGCAAGGCTGGTGCAGATTATGATGAGATGCGTATCGATTATGCCCTACGCCAACATGAGCAATGGTATAAAGGGGATGGCATTTACGGTGATGGGCCTAATTTCCATTGGGATTATTATAATAGCTTTGTGATTCAGCCGATGATGTACGACATTGCCTTTGCTGATGAAAAAATAACTAAACGTTGGACCAATGTTGTCGAAAACATTCCCTTACATTTACAGCGTTACGCTGTTGTTTTGGAGCGTTTTATTGCACCAGATGGCAGCTTCCCGCCAATTGGTCGTTCGCTGCCGTATCGCTTTGGTGCCTTTCAAGCGTTAGCACAAGTTGCGCTACAAGAGCAATTACCAGAGGACATCAAGCCCGCTCAAGTCCGTTGTGCCCTTGATGCAGTAATTCATCGCATGATAGATCGTGAGGATGTTTTTGATGAAAATGGTTGGCTGCGTGTCGGCTTTTGCGGTCACCAACCATCGATAGCAGAGGGTTATATCTCAACAGGTAGTCTCTATTTGTGTTTATGCGGAATGTTGCCCTTGGGTTTACCGAGTGACAACGCCTTTTGGGCGGATGCTGATTGTGACTGGACTTCCAAGCGTATCTGGAGTGGTGAGGACATGCCGCGTGACCATGCTATACACCATTAATATATCCTTGGACGTAGCTACTTAGCTTGTGCTGAATCAATCAAAACTATACTCGCCAGTCTAGGAGTGTCTTATGCATAAGTTGTTTTCCTGCGTTTTGCTTATCGGTTTCGTGAGTGTGCTTCATGCTGCCTCTGCACTTAATCACCAAATGAATTTACTAGATGGAAATTCGGTAAATTTAGCTGAGCGTTATAAAGACAAAGTTGTGTTAGTTGTTAATGTTGCGAGTAAATGTGGATTGACGCCGCAGTATAAGGGCTTGCAAGCAGTCTATAATCAGAAAAAGGATCAAGGCTTTGCTATTGCCGCTTTCCCGTGTAATCAATTTATGGGTCAAGAGCCTGGAACTGCAGCGCAAATACGTCAATTCTGTAGTGATAATTATAATGTTACCTTTGATTTATTTGAGAAAATCGAAGTCAATGGTGATGGTGCCAGCCCATTTTATAAATCGCTCACAGCAATGAATCTCAAGCCCGGTGGAACAGGCAAGATCAAATGGAATTTTGAGAAATTTTTAATTGGTAAAGATGGCGCAGTGATTGGGCGTTTTGGGCCACGTACCAAGCCGAGTGATCCGGCGCTCATCAAGGCTATTGATGATGCATTGGGATCTGTTCAGACAGAGGAAGAAAATGCTGATGTTATTCATAAGCATCTATTTATCTTATCTGGTCAATCAAATATGGTGGGACTCAATGTGCCAAAGTTTTTTACACCATTAGTGGAAAAGGTTTATCATAAGCAAAAAATCATCGTTGTGAGTGATGCTCAGGGTGGGCAACCGATACGTCGTTGGTATAAAAAATGGAAGCCAGAACAGGGAGACGAACCCAAGGCGACGGGTGATTTGTATGATCGTTTAATGAAAAAAGTGAAACCAGCGATTAAGGATCAATTTCTTGAAACCGTAACCTTTATTTGGATGCAGGGTGAGAAAGACGCACGTGAACAACATGGCAAGGTTTACGCCGCAAGCTTAAAAGGCTTGGTTGAGCAATTATCTGAAGATCTGAAGCATAAAAAGATCAACGTGGTGATAGGTCGACTTAGTGATTTTGATATGAAAAACAGTAAATATAAGCATTGGACTTTGGTTCGCGAGCAACAAGAAGCCTTCGTGAAGGCTCATCCCAGTGCTGCCTTGGTTGACACCGATGATTTAAATGACGGTTTGAACAAAAAGGGCAAAGAGATAAAAAACGATCTGCATTATTCGGTTGAAGGGTACAAGACCTTAGGCAAGCGCTTTGCTGATGAATCTGTCAAGTTGATTACCGCACAATTGAAGAAGATGAAATGAATAAAGTGCCACTTACTTGGTCGACGACAGTGCTTTGTGTCGATAACGTTGCGAAAAGTTTAGAGCATTATCGCGATGTATTGGGTTTTGATATTTCCTGGCAGTGGGGTGATGATGCCTTTGAAGGCAACTCCAAACCGACTTTTGCTTGTGTCTGCCGCGGTGAAGTATCACTGTTTTTATGTGAGCAAGGTCAAGGCAATCCTGGTACTTGGATCTGTATGAGCGTGAAAAGCCGCGAAGAGTTCGATTCATTGTATGATGAATATAAAAGTTCTGGTGCCGATATTAAATCTGATCCCGAAGATTGCCCGTGGGGCATGCGTGAATTTCAAGTTTGCGATTTAGATGGCAATACCTTTCGCATGGGTTGTGTTATCGATGAGGACTGCGACTGATGATGGTCGAAAACACTATTCCAGTTTTATTGGTCAAAGACTTGCAGCGCAGCGCAGCTTTTTATCAGGAACTTTTGGGCTTTAGAATTGATTGGGGTGATCCGAGTGGTGACCAAGTCATGTCGATGAGTCGCGATGGGCATGCCATTATGTTTCAGCTAGGTGAAAATGATGCATCGAGTTGTGTATGGATTGGTTTGGAAAATGACGAGTTATTTGCTCGATTAATTGAAGCAGATGTTGAAGTGCTTCAGCAACCTGAAAATCGACCATGGGCTTATGAAATGAAAGTCAAAGATCCAGACGGGCATATACTGTGGTTGGGTACCGAGCCGAAAGAAGCGTGAAAATTAATTAGTGAATAATCGCCGATGCATGCTGCGCCAGGTAGCAGGACTGCTGCCAGTTTCTGCTTTGAAGCAGCGACGAAAATAATGCGATTCTGAAAATCCTGACTGAATGGCGACTTGTTCAATTTTAAGATCAGAGTCGCGCAATAAACTACGAGCGTGTCGTAAGCGCTGTTCACGAATAACCTGGCTGACTGATTGGTGCAGGCGAGCTTGGAATAAACGTCCGAGGTGATCAGGATGACAATTGCAATGTTGGGCAACATCGCTGGTGCTAATCACTTTACGAAAATGCTTGCGAATAAAAATTTGTGCTTGGTCAACCAGGCCGTTGGGGTCTTGTTGCTTGGTGTCCTGAATTTGTTCGGTCTCAAGTAGCAACAAATACATCAATGCTTCACAGCTGTCGCTTGGTGTATCGCTGCGTTCTTGCTCATCGAGTAGACGACTAGCGAGGTCGGCGGCTATTTCTGGGCGCTTAAAGTGCCCTGTTTTATATCTGAACTGATAACTCTCAGGAATATCAAAGTGCAGCCAATAAAAAGATAACTCATCGACGTAGTCTTCAGTGCCGCCATGTAAGAGATTGGGTTCCAGGAATAAGAACTGGTGGGGGTAGAGGTGGAACTGCTGGTCTTCTTCAAACATGTGTAGCTCACCACTGCGGACGATAATCAGCTCGTGGTGCTTAATATGACGTGTCGGATGACGTTCGTGTACGCCTTCCATGAAACAGCCACCACTTAGGTATTTTAGGTGTTTATCTAGCATCTATGACTCATCTATATCGGAATAGTTCCCCTATTGTCAGAAGTCTACCCCTGGTCATCTGAAATGCCAGTACCTATACTGAGCAGCTGGAAGGATGACTTATGACCCAGAATTATCTCTACACCACACCAATGAGCGAATTATCAAAAGAATTTTCTTACCGTGGGCTTGCATTGTTGAGTCCAGATCAACTTGGTATTGATACTACTGTGCATCAAGAAGTCTATAATCGGGAGAAGGCATTGCATGACGCTGGTGAAGCTATCACTCCACAAAATGTGCCTGCGATTTTAAAAGTATTATCAGCACCCGGTTTGGATGAGGCAGTGAAGACATTGATTGGTGAGGATTGGGCTGTTGTTCCCTTTGCCCATAACGCTCCATTTTGTAGTGGGGGAAGAGACCAGCAATGGCACAAGGACGATAATGGTCCTTATAATATGCGTAAAATGCGTCACCATCATTCGGTGCAATTAGAAATGTTATATTACCCACAAGCGGTAACCGATTTAATGGGTCCAACTGCAACAATTCCTTATTCACATTATTGGACCTTTGATCACGAAACCAACCAAGATAATTTTGCCGGAGCAGACCATTTAGATTTTGATTATTTAATGAGTGGCATGGAGCATATTCAAGTCAGTGGTCCTGATTCACCTTACGATGAAGAAGATATCATTCAGAGACGCACCAAACATGATAAGCGCATGCGTGATAAGGTGGCAGAAACTGGATGGCCGCTTGTTTTTCCATTAGAGGCTGCACCTATTCCTGCGGGATCAGTTTTGTTGTATTCACATAATACCTTTCACCGCGGTAATCATCGCCGCGATGACTGGCGAACGTGGCAGGATAATCCACGCTTTATGTGGCGTTTTTATTTGTTTAGGACAACTGACCCAAAGCCGATGCATATCGTGCCTGATGTGGATTGGAATAATTTAGGTGCTGACCCATTAACCAAAGTGCCCTTAACAGCGGACAAAGATTTACTTAGCTTGTGGCGTCATCAGCATAATTGGCAGACCTATGGCGCTGCATCGTCAGATCAGCAAGCATTGAATAAAGACGAATTGGAAGCGCTATCCACGCAATTATTTATCAAGCATGAGTCCGGTGAAGCCAAGCGAATTGGTGCTGCCTATCAATTAGCCGAAGCTGGTAGTGATGCTTTGCCCTATTTAAAACAGGGTATACATGCTGAGCGTGAAAGCGTTAGGCGTGCAGCAACTTATGGTTTATCGGCTATGGGAACTACGGCTACTCCGATACTAATTGAAACATTGCAATCGGCGGACAAATGGGTGCGCAAAGCAGGGCTTTTCGCACTCGGTGAAGTCGCAGCACTAAATCAACAAAATCTTGATCTGCTGATTAAGCATTTACAGCAGGAGGAGTCTGTTTATCTGCGCTCGGTTGCCGCCGGAAGCATCGGCTGCATGGCGCGCCGCGGCATTGCACATGAAGAAAGGTTGGCATTAATTCCACAATGTGTGGCCGTTTTAATTGAGCAATTCGGCAAAGAAGAAAATCGCCTGAGCATGGATCGCGTGCAAGGGCGTGGCATAAAAATGGTCCGACCAACAGATGAATGTGATGTCTGTGAGGGTAACGGCGTCAATTTTGGTATTGAGCGTTTTGATCCGGTGCGATCAGCCGTAAATGAGAATATTATGTGGTCGCTGGTGATGTTAAGCACGCATAAGGTGCATTTAGGAAATCAACTCGATGCGCTAGTGCATTTATTAAACAATATTATCGAAAACGAGAAAAATGTATTAGTCTGGGGCTACGCTTTAGATGCACTGCAGCGATTGGCTAAAGGTGATGCTGAAGCTGAAGAAAAACTCCTGCATGTATTGCAAGGTCAGCCTTTACACTGCTGTGAATCCTTAGTGCGTGCTGGCATGGACTTAACAACGATTAAACAGATTTCGCAGTCCTTATCAACGCGCAGTGAGGGTGCCTACGTTTAGTTGCTGTTTTAATACTGCCTTGAGGCGTTTGCTGATATTTGTGTCGCGTTCCTGCTCTAATACCTTGAGTATTTTTTCGCGGCACTGCTGTTTGATCTCATCCAAACTTGGGTCATCGATGCGATTTTCTAATTCCCAGGGATCTGTTTCGAGGTCGTACAGTTCATCGCCATCGTAAAGAGCAGTGACGTATTTCCAATTACCCCAACGCAACATGCGTTGCTCAAGAATAGTGCAATGACCGTGGTGTTCGCAAACAATTTCGTCACGTGATTCTTCGCCACGAATAATTGGCAAGACACTTTTGCTATCCCAGTGCTCAGGAACTGCGCAGCCTGCGGCATCTAAAATACTGGCTGGACAATCTAAATTAGAAACAAAATCGTGAATTTCTGTTCCAGGTTTTATATGTTTTGGCCAACGAATGGCCATCGGAATGCGCATGACTTCTTCGGTCATGGTGGCGGCCTTATCCCATAAACCACCGTGTCCAGCTAAAGAATCGCCATGATCGGCGCACCACACGACGATGGTGTTGTCTGCTTCTCCGGAATGTTCAAGTTCTTGTAAAAAATTGCCAATAGCCGCATCGGTTTGTAAACATTGTTCATAACAACGCGCTACAACTGGTTGCCATGTTTCCCAATCTTCGAGTGCTTTTGCCCCAGCGTGATGGCATTCACGATGAATCATGTGACGGCTTGGTTTGTCACTTAAATCATCGCGGTAACTTGGATGTTCAGGAATATCTTTTGGATTTATGCGACCAGCAAATGGTTCGCTGGGATAATAGGGTTGGTGTGGTGCCCACCAACTGGCGACTAAACTAAATGGTTTATCTTGTTGAGTTAATTTATGTAATTGCTTAGTCGCCATATGCTCAACAAAATCAGATTCGTGGGCGGCGCGTGGGCTTTGAAAAACGCCACTGCCATTCATAAAATACCACGGTGATTCATGGTGGAGGGTGAGCGTTTCGCCAATCCATTCAGGTCTGTCTAAATTTTGTTCAATATAAGCTTTAGCTTCATCGAAATTATGTTCTTTGCAAAATGCTTTATAGGTATCAGACATATAGACCTTGCCGTATTCGGGTAAGGACCAGCCAGGCATGCCGTAGTCTTCAGATAATTTATCTTTACCACAGTGCCATTTACCAATGTAATCACATTGGTAACCATTATCAGTTAATACATGGTTTAATAATTGAATGCCGTTATCAAAATCGCCACCATTATGAATGCGACCGTGGTGTTGTGGTTTTAAGCCGCTCATCATCGACGAGCGCGCAGGTGTGCACAGGGGACAGATGGAATAAGCGTTACGAAAAACCGCGCCATCTTTACAGAATTGTTCCCAGACTGGCAGTGGTTCTGGCGCAATGCCGCCGCTGCTACCATCAGGCTGAATATAATGCCCGTACCAGGCATGGTGATCAGTAATAATAAAAACTATATTTGGTTTAGTCATGACTGAATCGTCTCTTTATTTTCTTGTTCGAGCGCTTCGAGATAGCCAGCAGCGACGTGTTTGCGTGGGTGGCATGGCAATAAGCGTTGACCCAGCGAGAGCATACCAGTACCTGGCAGGCGTTTTCCGCTATCGAAGGCATCTTCTGTTTTGTTAATAAATTTCTGCAGTTCTTGTTCGAGTTCCTCAACGACATGTGCGTATTGTTCATCATCAACAAGATTAGTTAATTGGTCGGGATCTTCGTGGCGATCAAATAAAAAACGGTCTTGATGGGGATAGGCAAACCTTGCATAAGTATAGCGGTGATTGCGAACACCGCGCCATAAGCCGACCCAATCGGCGCGATCAGGCCATCCTGTTCCAACAATTTGCAGATATTGAGCACTTGTACCTTCGTTTTCATTATTAATTAATTGTTGGCTAAAATCAGTGCCTTGGGCATCAGCTGGAACTTCGATGCCAGCTAGCCCAAGAAGCGTTGGCATAAAATCGACATTGTTGAGTAAGAGTCTATTGTCGCACATTTTTGGTAATTGCTGTGGCCAGCGAATTAAAAACGGAATACGCGCTGATTCTTCATAAGGCGTTGCCTTTGATGCACGCAAAGCCGGTGGTAACCACACGCTGCCAGGTTTACCATAGCCATGAGAAGATAAATGATCCCCATGATCTGATGTAAATGCTACGATAGTGTTATCAGATAGATTGTGCTCATCTAAGTAATCCAAAACGCGACCAACTTGATCATCTAAGCTAGTGACCATGCCATAATAATCAGCGAATTCTTTCTTAGCATAATCGCGCAACATTGGTGGTACATTGGGACTGAGTTCACAGTCTTCAGGATTATAAATATTATATTCTTGTGGATAATCGCCGTAGTCTCGCTCTCCACCTTTTGAACCTGTCCAATGTGGAGGTCCCCACGAAATAATAGCGGCAAAGGGTTTATCGTTATATTCGCTTTGATGCTGATCAATCCATTCCAAGCCAAGCGTGGTTTCTCTACGTGGTGCATATTCAGGAATTGGGAAGGGGCCTTCTTCGTTATGATGGTAGGAAATATTATAATAGCTATGCGAAGCATTATAGGCAATTAAATCATCAAAGCCGTAACGGTTTTCTTGTTTGTAGGGACCTGAGCCTAAGTGCCATTTACCGATAAAGGCGCTGCGATAATCATGTTCTTTTAAGGCTTCAGCAAAAAATGTTTGATCATCGTGCAGTTGATATTGATTACAGACGACACCATTGCTGTGCGCATAACGACCGGTGATCAGTGTCGCGCGAAATGGTGCGCAAATCGGACAAGACGAAACGGTTTCACTGCAATTGACGCCACCTTGCGCCAATCGATCGATATTCGGTGTTTTAACAATTTTATTGCCGTTACAGGCAAGTGCGTCATAGCGCAATTGATCGCACAGTAGAATGACAATATTTGGCTTACTCATACTTCTTCCTCTAAGGTTGCGGCAATGCTGTAATAATATTGGTCAAATATTTCACCGAATTCTTTTTCGATGTCATCTATACGTGGTATTGGTGGTATGCCGATCGACAGGCAGTCTCTACCAATTAATCCGGCAATGCGCCTGACACCATTGCCATTCATTTGTGCATCATAACTGCGACCATGTTTGGCCATGTTCACGTACCGTTTAATGGATTTTTTAGTTGCGGGTAATTGTTTGCCGGACTCGTTCCACATGACAGTGTCGTCTGGGAACTGATCGCCGATGAAACAGGCATGTTCAAGCGCCGGTATAACTTCAAGTCGATTACGTGGATAAAGGAAACCGACGTGAGCGAAAACTTGCACTTCTTTGGCTATTGGTGCATGCCGAAATTGCAAAACCATGCCTTGATCTGTAGAGGTCCACCATTCTGCGGTGAGATCAGTGGCTTTACTTAATTGCATCAGTTGATGCTGGA
>JANQLF010000162.1 GCA_028280785.1 Planctomycetota bacterium | reverse complement strand
TACATATACTGTTGAGCGCTTGCTTGATATTCAAAAACATAAACAGCACAGCTTGATTTATGTTGGTGGTGCTGCGCATGCAGGTGAACAAAGTCTTGGTTTGTATTTGGCTGCTAATTACCTCAACGGAATTTTAGGTAATGAAGGTGAAACGGTTAGCGCTGCCGCTCAAGCAGTGCCAAGCAGTTTAGATCAAACCGCGGCGGTACTTAAGGCTGCTGCAGATAAGAAAATCAAAACATTAATTCTCGCTGATGTGAATTTGGCTTATAATTGGCCGGATCGTGCTGCCGTTGAAGCGGCGATCGCCGGTGCTGAATTGACAGTGGTTATCGCTGATCGTCTTAACGAAACGGCATCATTGAGTGGTGTGGATTATGTGTTGCCAAGCCTGCACGAATTAGAGTCATGGGGTGACGGTGCGAGTGCTGATGCGTTGTTTATTCAACAACCCTGTGTCTTGCCATTGTGGAATGCACGTGCAGTTGAAGAAAGCTTAATGGCATTTGCTCAGCATGCTGGACACGCGGCATTTAAATATCCAAGTAAAGATGGTGAGGTATTCGGTAAGTTTTTGAGCTTTGTAGAACGTCGTCCGTTATGGCACGCACCAGCACATGGCGTCGTTAGTTGGCATAGCTACGTTGAGCAGACATGGCAAGAAAACGTTCATAAGAAACTCGGGTCTCCCGTCAGTAAAAATGATTTCTGGCGTTCGGCTTTATCACGTGGTGTTGTTTCTGCTGCGCAAAAACATAGTGCGGGTGCTGCGATTAATGATGCAGCAATTAAAGTCGCTGAATCTAAGAAATCCGACGTTTCAGTTATTTGTAACGCCTCACGTATTATTGGCGATGGCTCTCAGGCGAATAATGCTTGGTTGCAGGAAGCTGGCGATCCAGTTTCGCGCAACACTTGGGACAATTACGCAGCCATATCGCTTGCTGATGCCCATGCAGGCTTTGGCGGTAAAAAAGTTTTACAAAACCAGGTTTTAAAAATTACCGTTAATAATAAAACTACTTATTTGCCAGCGCATATTCAACCAGGTATGGCCAAAGGTACAATCGAAGTATTTCTCGGCTGGGGCCGTTCGCATGCTGGTGCTGTAGCTGCAGACGCAGGTTTTGCTGCTGACAATAATGAATTAAATGCTTATCACTTATCTGACGGATTTAATCGTTGGGGTAATGCTGCAAGTGTCGAAGTTTTAGATGATACGTACGAAATTGCTTGCATGCAGGGCCATAATTACACCGAGGGTCGTCCGATAGCGATGGATGATGCTTTGGAATCTCACCAAGTTAATCCAGCGGTAGATGATCGCGGTGGGCATGGTCATGCCCTGTGGTCCCCGGGCCATGGCACAACAGATCCTGATAATACCAGTGTTAATGATAATCCAGGCAAAGAGCCGCTTTATCACCCAAACAATTTAAGTTTGTGGGATTCAACGCAGGTTTATACCGGCCGTCGTTGGGGCATGGCAATCGATATGAATGCCTGTACCGGCTGTAATGCCTGTGTTGTTGCTTGTTCTGCGGAAAATAATGTTCCAGTTGTTGGTCGTGATGAAGTGCGCCTTGGTCGTGAAATGCACTGGATTCGCATTGATCGTTATTATTCAACGTTCTTTCCAGAGGGCGGAAAGGATGACCACGGTCATACTAAAGTGAAAGAACATGAGCGCGTCGAAGGTCAAGGTTACTTTGGCCAAGAAGAAGCGGCTGATGACTCATTTGTTGAATTCGTTCAACAGCCAATGTTGTGTCAGCAATGTGGACATGCGCCGTGCGAAGAGGTTTGTCCAGCAATGGCAACCATGCACAACGAAGAGGGTATTAACTTACAGGTTTATAACCGTTGCATTGGTACTCGTTACTGTGCGAACAACTGTCCATACAAAGTGCGTCGATTTAATTTCTACGAATACAGTAAATATCGCTTTGGCCCACATGGCTCAGGCGATCCACTCAAACGTGTGGTTAAAAACTTAAGCACCGATCTGCAGACATCTGGCAAGCACGAGTTATTAGAAGCGCCATTGCAGATGATGCTCAATCCTGCGGTGACAGTTCGTTCGAAGGGTGTGATGGAGAAATGTAATTTCTGCGTTACTCGTACTCGTGAAATTCGCGAAGAAGAAAAACGCACCAATCGTAAATATGACGAATCGTCAATGACTACGGCGTGTGCACAAACATGTCCAACCCAAGCGATAACCTTTGGCGACATTAACGATCCAGATTCAACGGTGAGCAAAGTGCGCGCTGAAAAAGAACATGGATATTTAATGTTGGATTATGTTTTAAATACACGTCCAGCGATCACTTATTTACGTCGTATACGCAATCGTCCTGCATTACCAGGAACAGATGAAATAGTTGGCGGTCATGGCCACGGACACGGACATGATCATGACCACGATCATAAAGAAGGGGAGGCACATTAATGAGACCGACCCTTAAGCAGTATGAAGATCCGAGTGATTTAATTCACAGCAGCGTTACTTCTGCTGAAGTCACTCGTGATGTATTGGCACCAATTTTATCGCCTCCAGGCAAAGCTTGGATGTTCTTTACCCTGGCTGCCTTTGCCTTTTTCTCGATGTTCTTCGTGACAACCATTGCAGTGCAAATGTGCGAGGGCATTGGTATTCTCGGTATTAACAGTCCGGTGGGCTGGGGTACATATATTACCAACTTCGTATTCTGGATTGGTATTGGTCACGCTGGTACCTTAATTTCGGCAATTTTATTCTTATTCCGACAAAAATGGCGTACATCGATTAACCGCTCCGCGGAAGCGATGACTATTTTTGCAGTTGCTTGTGCTGGTTTATTCCCGTTATTGCACACTGGTCGTCCATGGCTTGATTTCTGGTTATTCCCATATCCGAACTCAAGAGATTTGTGGCCGCAATTCCGCTCACCGCTGATGTGGGACGTCTTTGCGATTTCTACCTATGCAACAACATCGATAATATTTTGGTACTTGGGTATGATTCCTGATTTCGCGACCATTCGCGATAAAACCAAGAATAAATTTCAAAAAATGTTCTATGGTATTCTTGCCTTTGGTTGGAAAGGTGGTCACCGAGATTGGATTCATTATGAGCGCGCTTACGCGCAGTTCGCTTGGATTGCAACGCCGCTTGTATTATCAGTGCACTCAACCGTATCGTTTGACTTCGCTACATCGAAGGTGCCTGGTTGGCATACGACTATTTTTCCACCATACTTCGTTGCTGGTGCTATTTTCGGTGGTTTTGGTATGGTGGTTTTCCTGCTCGTACCAATGCGCAAATTGCTGAATTTAGAAAAATATATAACGATTAATCACCTAGATCTGTGTAATAAATTTATTTTAGCTACCGGCATGATTGTTGGTTATGCGTATATTATGGAATTCTTTGCCGCATGGTTTAGTGAGTCTACTTATGAGCGTGAACAGTTCCTTTATCGTTTAGGAGGTGCCCATGCCTGGGTCTTCTGGACGATGTTCTTATGTAATGTGATTTCACCGCTGTTCTTCTGGTTCAGGGGAGTGAGGCGCAGTTTGCTTGGTATGTGGATATTATCGATTTTTGTGAATATAGGTATGTGGTTCGAGCGATTTAATATCTTCGTCTTATCGGTTGAGTATGATCATCTGCCGTCTAATTGGGATTTATTTGTCGGAACCTCATTCGACTGGTTTGTTACCGCGGGTACCTTTGGTTGGTTCTTCTTCTTATTCTTATTATTCTGTAAACTCGCACCAACAATTGCTATTGCTGAAGTGAAGAGCGTGTTAGTCGATCCAGCTGGTGTAAATGGCGGGACAGATGCCCACGCATCATCAGATGCGAGTGACGAGAAGACCGAAGAAAAAGCCGAGGACAAATCTGAAGAAGAGTCTAAAGATGAAGGAGGGTCTGATAATGAGTAAAATGACCACTCCATTTGTCGCTGGCTATTTCAAAGACCCAACTGCATTAAAGAAAGCCTGTAAGGCGAGCACTGACCGTCAGCATAAAGGACACGATGCATATACGCCGTATCCGATACATGGCTTAGAGCATTTATTGGGCATGAAGCGTAGTTTGCTTGGACGCCCAGTTTTATTCCTTTTATTATTTGGTGCATTTTGTGGATTCATGATGCAGTACTGGATGATGAAAGTTGATTGGCCGATCAATATTGCTGGTAAACCTTATAATTCCTGGCCGGCATACGTGGTCATTACTTTTGAAAGTGGTGTTCTTGCTGGTGCGATTGGCAACATGTTATTAGTGCTCCTGGTCTTCTGTAAGATTTTACCAAATACACATACAAAAGTAATAAGTGAAACATTGACCGATGACACTTTCTGTCTGGCCATTCCTGTTAAAGATAATGGATCGGAAGATGAACTGAAAAAATTCTTAGAAGAGAATGGTGCAGAGAATATACAAATATATGAGACTGAAGAAGTTGAGCGTTCAATAGGGGAGGCAAGCGATGCATAAATTCCTTACCCTATTAGCTCTGTGCTTTGTTTTCGTTGCTTGTGAGTCTGAAAAATCAGAGCGTGGTATTCAATACATGCCTGACATGCTTCAGTCACCAGCGCTAAAATCTCAAGAGTCTTACGTTATCACTCAGGTAGATGACAGCGGTAAAGAAGTAACTATTGAAGTACCGGCCATGCGTGTTCCGCCTCAAGGAACCGTTCCGCGTCATTTTATCCCTTATGACGCAGCCGCTGATAAAAATATGGGTAAAGATTTAATGAACCCATTAGCGGCAACTGAAGATGTGCTACGACTAGGTCGCGATAAATACAATCAATTTTGTGCGGTTTGTCACGGTAAAGATGGAGATGCAACGAAGGGTTATGTGGTGTCTAAACTCGGTGGTGTTTCATCTATCAATACGCCAATCGTAGCGGGTTACGAAGATGGACATATTTTTTGGATCTTAACAGCAGGTAAAAACCGTATGCCCGATTACAGTGCTCAATTAACTCCAAATGAGCGTTGGGCAGTTATTCATTACGTGAGAGCACTCGATAGTGCAACTAAAGGCAAGGATAATAAAGAATTGCAAAAAGGTGGTAAAACATTTGAACCATTACCTGAGCCAGTACCCGATTATGAACGATCGATATGGAAGGGAGGCACTAAATGAGCGCAGATGCCCACCATTACGATTCTGTTGAAGATCCGGGTCCATTAGAAGCACCACGCTTCAAAAAAGCTTGCTTAATTATGGCTGCTGCCGGCATCGTGCTTGGTTTGGCCTATGCAGGTTTAACCGCACAGCATGGTGTTGAACGTATCTTTACAGTGTTACTTGTTGGTATGTTGGTCCCATTCTTCATTGGAGCAGGTGCATTATTTTATAATGCCGTGCACAGTGTAACTGGTGCCCATTGGATGATTCCATTACGCCGCCTGATGGAAGGTTTAAGTCACGGTGTTTGGATTGCCTTGCCAATGTTTTTGCTGATTTCCTTAGTCGGCGGCCCCTATTTATATGATTGGTACGATACCACACAGCATTTATTCCATGTACCGGGTGGTAGTAAAGATATGTTGGTCAAGCCATGGCGCTTTATCATCATGAATATTATTGTCTTAGGTTTGTTTATCTTTTTCCAATGGCAGCTGGTTTACAAAAACAGTGTCGCTCAGGATGAAGGTAAGGACACCATCGCTTCGCATAAATTCTGGAGTATTTTATTCTTATTGTTCTTTGCTCCTTGTTTCACTTTATTGGTTTGGGATTTAATCTTATCATTACATGTTAACTGGTTCTCAACTATGTGGGGTGTTTATGTATTCTCCTCCGCTGTTCAGACCTTTTTGTGTGTATTGATTCTTTTAACCATTTGGTTGCGTCAGGGCCCAATGAAGCAACACATTGGTCACCATGCATTGCATGACCTAGGTACCTGGATGGTCGGTTGGTCGTGTTTCTGTGCCTATATCGGCTTCAGCCAATACATGTTGATCTATTACACCAACTTTGATGAAGAGACCTACTGGTATGTCATGCGTACTCAAAATGGTTATGGTGTTCAATACAGCATCGAAGCGTTCATTCGTTGGCCGGTTATCTTCTTGGGCTTAATGAGTCAGTCTGTTCGCGCTCGTCCAGTGGCGCTTGGCATTTTCTGCACCATTGCACTTATTGGTAACTGGTTGGATTGGAACTGGCTAATATTGCCTGCATTTAACGTAAATGAGTATGCCTGCCCATTTGCTCCTGACTTATTATTGGTTGGCGCAGCATTTTTCGGTGGCTTGATGTTGTTGGCGTTGAATTTCTGGAAGAAGCACGGTCTTATCCCTAAGGGCGACCCGCGATTACTGCGTTCAATTAATGGGGAGCACTTACACTAATGTCTGCACCCACTAAACCCGAAATTACAAATCCCGTTTTATGGACCGTGGCCATGTTGGTATTTACCATTGCTACTGGTTTGTGGTTTGGTTACTGGATGAATAAGGGCCAAACACACGGAATGACTAAGACCCATGGTGGCAGTGAAAAACCAAGCGGTGAAGAAATTCCTGATCATAAAGCCTTGATCGCCGATAATAGCAAAGCGGTTATTAAACTTGGTAAAGGCCTGTATGAGAATAACTGTTTATCTTGTCACGGTGCCAATGGTGAAGGGACGTCCTTGAGTCCAACTGCGCGTAAATTTAACGCGGAAGCCTTTAAAAATGACAAGCATGGGCCTAAATCTGATCCGTGGTCAATGTACGACACGGTAACCAATGGCTTTAATGGTGGCGCTATGCCACCCCAAAAATTGATTCTTAAAACTCCTGAAGAGCGTTACGCAGTTGTGCATTATATTCGTGAAATCTTTGTGAAGCCAAATAATGAAGCTCAATATGTTTCTATTGAGGATGCCTTGAAAAATGATTTCCCAGCGCCAAAGGCTGGTGGTGCCGAAGGTGAATCAACTGGACCGAACCCAAAGACGATACCGATTGAAATACCAGTCTATGCCGTATTGGAAAAAACGAGCGCTACAAATGCTAGCGAGAAATCACGAGTCCAAGAAGCAAGTAAGTGGCTAAACAGCATTGATGTCAAAATGGCACATCCACAAATTCGTTCAGCATTAAAATCTGTTAAAGGATTTGCTGGTACGCAGGCAGGAGTGGCTATTCAAGATGCGGTTAAAACAGGATCAAAAGAAACCTTAATGGCATTGTTATTGAAACCTGAAATTTCTAGTTTGGGTTCAAACTTTGGTACACTTTCATCAGAAGAATTCGGTCAGCTCCATACTACTCTGGCCACCGGCCAGAAGAAATAGGGAGAGTTCATCAATGCGCCACTTTTTGGCTATCATTTTAATCTTAGGCTTTACTGCATGCTTTAATTTTGCAGCAGAAGAAGCCGCAGTCGCTGCCTCGGCATCAACAGATGTTGATACCATGGTTAAGTTACTTAACCCAGCGCAGCAAATTGATGTAACAAAGACGAGTGTTCTTGGTCACCCTGTGTCGGCCTTGGGACAAGATATCAATGACACAACGTGGTATGCGATCTACTGGTTCTTACCGTTCTTAATTTTCCCACCAATTTTATTGCTGTACGCAGTAGTTAAATTCCGCGACAGACAAGATGGTCGTAAACCTGCAGGATTTGTCGGTCACCATACCTTGGAAACGTGGTGGACCATTATTCCTATCGTGGTTTTAGTTATCGTTGCGATACCAATGGTAAAATTGCTGTATAAACAAGAAAT
>JANQLF010000155.1 GCA_028280785.1 Planctomycetota bacterium | reverse complement strand
AGTGATGCAAAGTTTCTGTCATACTGCTGCTTATCCAAAAGTGGTTGATGATAAAATGCACCGCTGGTTGCCGAAGTTTATTACTGAGCGCAATGGTGTATCGCTGCGTCCAGGTGACGGCATTATTCACAGCTGGTTAAACCGCATGTTATTGCCAGACACTGTTGGTACTGGTGGTGATAGTCATACCCGTTTCCCAATTGGTATTTCATTCCCAGCAGGTTCAGGCTTAGTCGCCTTTGCTGCAGCGCTTGGTTTTATGCCGCTTGATATGCCAGAGTCAGTACTCGTACGCTTTAAAGGTGAAATGCAGCCGGGCATTACTTTGCGTGATTTAGTGAATGCAATTCCGTGGGTTGCTATGCAAGCCGGTGATTTAACCACCGAATCAAGCGGTAAGAAAAATATTTACGCGGGCACCATTTTAGAAATCGAAGGCCTAGAGCATTTAACTGCTGAGCAAGCATTTGAATTATCCGATGCGTCCGCAGAGCGCAGCGCCGCTGCTTGTACGGTTAATTTAAGCGAAGAATCAGTTGCCGAGTATTTACGTTCGAATATCGAATTATTAAAATCAATGCTCGAAGATGACTACGGCCATAAAGACACTATTCAGCGCCGTATTGATAAAATGCAGGCATGGTTGGATAACCCTGTGCTTATGCGTGCAGATGCTGATGCAGAATACGCTAAGGTTTATGAAATTGACCTAGCGACCATCACTGAGCCAATTGTCTGTTGTCCAAATGATCCAGACAAAGTCGCTTTATTGAGTGAAGTTTGTGAAACCAAAGTTGATGAAGTGTTCATAGGTTCATGTATGACCAACATCGGTCACTTCCGTGCTGCTGCCAATGTGCTGAAAAACAGTGGTGCTGATTACGTTGATTCGGTTTTATGGGTGTGTCCGCCGACACGTATGGATGAGCGCGTGTTAAAATCAGAAGGTCATTACGCCTTGTTTGGTAAGATGGGTGCGCGTCGCGAAGTACCGGGCTGTAGTTTGTGCATGGGTAACCAAGCGCGTGTTCGTCCTGGTGCTACGGTATTTAGTACATCGACGCGTAACTTTAATAACCGAATGGGTAAAGACGCTCAGGTATTCCTGGGTAGTGCAGAATTAGCTGCATGCATTGCGATTTTAGGTAAAATTCCATGTGCAGAGGAATATCGTGATATTATGACGAAATGTGTTGATCCATTTGAAAGTGAAATTTATCGTTACATGGACTTCACTCAGATGTCTGCACGTGTTGAATCCTTCGCCGTATCTGACATGGCGGATAGTTATTATTAATAACACAGCAATGAACTAATTACAAAAACCATCGCTCAGAAGGCGATGGTTTTTTATTGGAAAATGAGAAATCCTAGCAAGATAAAGATATGAAAATTACACTAGCATCGGCAATGGGTACCTGTTTTGGTGTACAAGATGCTATAGATCTCGCTTTGGACCCGCAGTACCGCGATAAATTAACCGTTGTCGGTCAGCTGGTGCATAATCCACAGACGGTGGAACGCTTAGAGGCAAATGGTGTTCGGATAATTGAACGTGAAGAAATCGATACTATTCAAACCGAGCATGTCATGATTACCGCGCATGGAGCGGCAGAAAATACCAAAAAAGATTTAGAGGGACGTGGTTATCACGTATTGGATGCAAGTTGCCCATTGGTTATTCGTTTGCATAAGTTGGCGTTGTTTTTAGAGCGTAAGGGTTATTTCCCAGTCATTGTTGGGCAACGTGACCATGTTGAGGTCAAAGGTGTCGTTGGTGACTTAAAAGATTGTGCAGTAATTGGTGACGAAAGTGACCTGCATTTAATCGATGGCAAACCCAAAATAGGCGTGGTAAGCCAGACCACGAATCGCCTGGAACGAGTTAACGAAATAATTGCAGCCATCCGTAATTTGGATCATGTCGAAGACCTGCGATTCATTGATACCATTTGCCAGCCAGTCAAAGACCGACAGCAAGCCATTTTTGATTTAGTCCATGCTAATATTGATGTTGGCGTCGTTGTTGGTGGTAAGAACTCATCAAATACACGAAAATTATACGATGTCATTCGTGATCATGGTATTGATGCATATCACATTGCTGATGTTGATGAATTACAGGCCGACTGGTTTAAGGGCAAGTCGCACTTGGGGATAACCGCCGGAACGAGTACACCACAGGATGTAATTGAGGATGTGTACAATAGGATTAATGACTTAGCCAATTAAATGTGTTGGATATCCTATGTTGATATGGTCTATAATCTTTAGCGCGTTTATTCCCTACGCATATATATTATGTGAAAAACCATGTTTTGCATACCCATTCAGTATGTTAACCAGGACTTCTCATCCCTGGGTTTATTATGTAATAGTTTTCTCAATCTTCGTATTGATGGTTTCATTTTTATTAAAATTGGAATACCTTAAAAACAAATATAGTAATTTTATCTCCGCATTCTTGTCTTTAGCTCTGTTATCTCTCTTGGTTATTGATGTAGATGTACAACCTGCACATGATATCATTGCTGGTTTTTTCATGATGAGTGTCTGCCTCTATATAAAATTGAAGACACTGAATTCTTTGAATATTTTTTTGCACATATGGACAAGTTTGCCCTTTGTAGCTGTTCCAATGGTGTTGTCCGGAGACTTGGGGTTAATCGGTGTAGCTGAAAATATAATTCTCTACAGTGTGATCGTTTCATTAAATATCGTCACTTGGAATAAAGATGTAAGTCTAAATGTATTTACTGATGAGGGCCATGGTAGTATTGAGGCGAAATTGCATGCTTATATGTGGGCAATTGGCTGTGTTGTTTTCGCGTCTCTTTTCGGCGCCTACCGGAAACACGAGATAATTATACCCATAATTCATTTTATGATATGTTATTTTTGCTCAATAAAATCCTATACTTTTAGACATTCTGCAATATTTAATAATGGTCTTTTGCTTATTAGTGGTCCCTTTTTGATTCTCTTATTCAATATGGGGCGAGGTAGAATGCCATTTGAAGTAGGAGCATTGATATTTTTTATGACAATTCTGATTGGTATAAAGTATATGTATCATAACCAGATACAGATTTACAAAAATAGCTGATTTTATCGTTTGCGAATCAGTTTGGCTGGGGTTCCACCCATAATGGAATAGGGTTCAACATCTTTAGTGACGACTGAATTGGCTCCGATAATTGATCCAGTACCGACGCGAACGCCACCAACGATAGTGCAATTAGCGCCAAACCACACATTGTCTTCAATGATGATTTTTTCTGCTGTAGTGGCTTGTTGAACCATGGGAGTATCGCGCTCGGCAAAGCCGTGACCCACTGCGGCAAAGGTGCAGTGTGCAGCGAATGCACAATTTTCACCGATGCTAAGGGGCCCATATAAAACGCAGAAAGGGGCAAAGTGTGTATTGCTGCCTATCTTAATAGTTGATCCAGCTTCGACATGCACGCCATATTTAAATTCTACATTATCGCCAACGCTTAAGTTCTGCGGATTGATAATATTGACCATTTCAGCAATGATGCACGAATCACCACATTGAGCGAATTCAGCGCTATTTGGTTTTGACATGCTTGAGCCCTATTGTTCTTGTAGTCGTTGAGCGCCTGCTGTTAATTCAGCAGCAATGACATCT
>JANQLF010000154.1 GCA_028280785.1 Planctomycetota bacterium | reverse complement strand
TTTAAGTCGTGTTGTCGCTGACACGGGGATTATTCACGGTACCAGTTCTGTCCTTTTAACAGGTAGTGATCAATCAATTACCGGTCCATTTAGTTTTTATAATCTGACTAAATCATCAACTACTGGCGATAAACTTTCTTTTGAGCCTGGACAAACGCAGACAATTGTTGGTGCTCTAAATTTAAGTGGTACTGCAGGTACACAATTAATTGTCGAGTCTCAAACGGCCGGGTCGCAGTGGGGCTTGGACTTGGCTAGTAGTGCAACCCAAAATGTTACTGATGTGGCAGCGCAAGATTCTGATGCAAGTTCTGGGGAAACTATTTATGCACTTGGAAGTAGTATTGATAATGGAAATAATATAAATTGGAATTTCCCAGTTGGTAGCGGTCAATATGTATGGGACGGTGGTGCAGGTGATAACTATTGGTCATCGCCTGAAAACTGGGACGGCGATATGGTGCCAGTCGTTGGCGCTCATGTCACATTCAATAATACTTCAGACAAAAATGCTGTTATTGATCAAGCAGTCGACGTTGCATCAATTACTGTTGATAATGGATACGACGGTACTATTAATCAACAGGCCACAGTAACGTTGTCACAAGACCTTCTCATTGACAGTGGTCGTTGGCAGGCGAACGACCAGTCTATTGCGAGTGCGGGTAATGTAACAATAGCCAATGAACGACGCCGTTTTATTGCAGGTACATCTACCGTTACCTTGACGGGTACTGGCACTATCGCTAATAAACACGGAACAAATCGCTTCTACAATCTTCATGTTGCTGCTACTGGACACACAACAACGGTTGCAGATCGCACCCGTGCTCATCGAATATTCATTGGTTCAGGAACATTAGATTGTAATGCAATGCCTATTTATGTGGGCTCAACAACATCAACAGCTAATGAAAAGATATTCACCGTCGATGCCGCAGCCAATATTATTAACATTAGTGGTTTTCGATTCTATGGTGGAGCAGGTCATACCTATGATATTGATGGTGCTGCTCTTAATCAGCTAGCTACCAAGAAAACGGGTTGCTTGTCATTTTATAATAATGCAACGTATAAGTTCCAAACTCGTGATATGAATACAGGATGTGTTGGTTTGCTTGGGGACTGCACGCTTGATTTGAATGGTAATAATTTAACAACTATTCATGATATTCATGTTGGCCGCAGAGCATTTTCACCGACACTTTTGCTAGGCACCAGTACCGTTTCTTGCCGAGATTTTAAAATTGTAAGCAATGGAAATGGAACTCCTACAGCAAATTTAGGTTCGGCAACCATCAATGTTCATCGCCATTGGCGCACCGATACAGGTGGTGCGATCATCGCAGGTACATCAAATATTGTTTTTGACGGAAACAAAAAACAAAACGCAGATTTTGGTGCTTCGGCTCAATTGGCGACTATTACTGTTAACAAAACTGGAAATAAAATGTTTTTCAAGACCAATGGTTTTACCACGGGTACCTTGCATATACATGAGTGTCAAACTGTTCGTTTCCAAAATGGTCAAACGTTTGCAATTAACGATAACTTTACCTTGGCAGGTACAGCAAGCTGTGGTGTTAAGGTAGAAAGTATCACGTCTGGTAGTGCATGGTTATTAAATGTTGATGCAAACGCGACACAATCTCTCTCGTATGTATGTGCTCAGGATAGTGATGCGTCGAGTGGTGCACAGATAAATGCAGCAAATAATGGTTGTGATGATGGCGGCAATACAAATTGGAATTTTGTAACGACACAGCCACTCATGGCAATGTTGAGTTTAACAAATCCTCCAACAGCAATGGAAACGTTAGAAGAGGATGAGGATGTATTTACCTTTGATGTGACATTAACTGGTACGGTAAGCGGTACGGTTGTGATCAATGTGGAGACATCTTCTGGTGTGGCTGCTGTAAACAGTGATTTCACATTGAGCACAAATTCATTGTCATTTACTGCAGCGGGAACACAGCAATTTACATTAAGTATAGATGATGATGCAGTTATCGAAGGCCCTGAATCATTAATTGTTTCATTGAGTAGTACGAGTTCGGTATCTATTGTTGATGTTGTTCAAATGACCATTGTAGATGGAGATGAACCTGCTTTAAGTGTTGAAGATGCATCAGACGATGAAGGGGACCAAGTTAGAGTAATTGTGAATCTTGATCAACCTGCAGTACAAGAAGTTACCGTTAATTATACTACTGGAGATAGCTCACCAGTTTCTGCGACAGCAGGTACTGATTACACTGTACAATCTGGTGTCGTTACAATTTCCATTGGCGATGATAGCGCAGACATATTTATTCAAACGACTGCTGATAATGATATTGAAGGTGATGAAACATTTATTGTGACGTTGTCTGCCTCGGTAAATGCTACCATTCAAGATGCAATTGCTGAAATAACTATCGTTGATGATGATACTGCTAACACGCCACCAAATGTTGTTGATGATACATATACTGTAGCTGAAGGCGGAGTGCTTAATGTCATAGCTGACGATGGTGTAATTTTAGGGTTAGGTAAGGATACCGATATTGATAATGATCCGCTGACAGCGACGGTCGTTAGACAGGATACTAATGGTACCTTGGAGTTTAATGCCGATGGATCAGGTGCATTTGTGTTTACACATGATGATTCGGAAACTCCAGACACCTTTACTTTTGATTATGAATTATCTGATGGTGTAAATCCTGCGGTTACAGGTTATGTAACGATAAATATTACTCCTGTTAATGATGCCCCTGAATTAGCGGCAATACCATCTCCGCAAACAACAAATGAAGGTGAATTGTACAATTATACACTATCAGCAACCGATCCTGAAAATGATGCACTTTCCTATTTTCTCATAGAGGGTCCTGCCGACATGAGTATTACAGGGAATATCATTTCCTGGACACCTGAAGATGTTGAGACATCTGGAAATATAGTAGTTGAAGTACGTGATCCTTCTGGTTTAAGCGACCAACAAAATTTTGTTATTACGGTGCTTCCAAGTAATGATGCACCTATAGTTGACGCTGGCGTTGACGCAACGCACGAAAATCTAAATGCACATTATGTATTGGCGGGCGTGGTAACAGATGATGGAAAACCAAAACCAGCATCCTTATTGTCTACATGGTCAGTTATAAGCGCACCTGCGGGTGCAACGGCTAGTTTTTGGAATTTACATGATCCTGCAACAAAAGTGACTTTCTCTCATTTGGGTACCTACGTTTTACGTTTAACAGCTAATGATTCCGAAAAAACAGCTTACGATGAAGTAACAATTACCGTAGAAGATCCAATTAATGTAACTTTGAGCGTGGTTGGACAAACCAGTATCAGTGAAACGGGCGGTACATCTTCATTCCAGATCAATTTAAGTGAAGCAGTGGGTGTATCTACATTTGTTGAAATTGCAGTGAATGGATCCGCTACGGACCCTAATGATTATACATTAACGCCAGACGTAAGTACCACTTCAACGGCAGGCGGTATAATCGTTGAAATTCCTGCAAACACTACCCAGGCGACACTCAGCATTGTTGCAGTTGGGGATACTGACCCAGAGGGCGATGAGTCTATCAATGCACAAATTGTTGATGCAGGTACTATCAAAATCGGAAGCCCTGATGCAGGTAATATCACGATTGTTGATGATGAAACATTGCCTTTGCTTAGTTTTGAAACAGCAACCATGAGTGTATTAGAAAGCGATACGGTTATTGAGGTAAAATTAAATACCAATATTGATACGCTAGCTGCTATTAAGGCAACTTATACCATATCAGGCGACGTTGATGATATTGAGGTTACGCCAAGTATTATATTCTTGCCATTTGGCTATGATGAAGGTTATTTGAAATTCAAAGTGCCAAATGATCAAATAGAAGAGGGTGCAGAACAAGTAGTAATAACAATTGATGATCCAGATGTTGGAGACGTTTGGCGACTAGGTGCAAATCCAAGTTTGACGATTGATATTCAAGATCCATATGCAGCTAAATTTTCTGATGCATCCGGTCAGGTTAGTGTCAATGAAGATAGTGGCACTTTACAATTACAAGTTGAATTAAATCGAGTGTCAGCAGCCTCGAACAATATTTATGTTGCTTATACTATCATCCCAGAATCGGCAGAAGCAGGCTGGGATTTCTCAGGGACAAACGGTACTTTAAGTTATGATACCAGTGAACAGTTCAATAATATTAGTATTCCAATTTATGCTGATACTTTACGTGAGGGAGATGAAACATTTCGAGTTATAATTAGTCAATATGCGAATGCGAGTGAAGCGGTTAATATATTATCCTCATCAGAAATTGAAGTGACTATTCTAGACGCAGAGACTGGTCCATTGCCAACGGTAGGATTTTTAAATCCTGCTGGAACATCTGTTACCGAGGCGAATACAACGCATACCGTGTCGTTGGATTTACCAACGACAACTTCGGCAGACGTGGTAGTGCAATACCAGATAACAAATGGAACTGCCATTGGCGGTTTGTATGGCAATGCGGATTATGAAAATAATAATGCCATTAAATCTGTAACTATTCCTGCCAATTCGAATTCAGCACAAATTGACGTTGCTATATATGATGACGTTGCAGTAGAGGGTGATGAGACATTCACCATAACGCTTTTAAGTGCAACCAATGCAACGTTGAATGCAACTGCATCCCATATTGTTACTATAAACGATTCGGAATTAAGTGACCTTGCTTTCAGTGTCGATGGTCAAGAGGGTACATTGACCGAGGGAACGTACCAAAGTGCAGCTGATTTAAGCGTCAACACTGTTCCGGCTGACTCTAACGCAGTAATTTATATTTCAGATTCAGGAGTTCCTGCTCAAGATCCAGGAAATCTCTATACAGGTACCTTCCAAGTTACAGGTGATACAACTTATACCGCTATTGTTGTGAGTAATGGTACTACTTCAGATCCATTTACTGTTGAAATCGATGTTGTCACCGAGAACGATTTTCCAAATGACAGTGAAACTGCTGGGGCAACTGTTTCTTCCATCACGTCTCCATACTGCTGGGAAATTGCAAGTCCAAATGGTTCATGGGCAGATACATTTATTCGGGCACGTGTAAATGGACAAGCAAGTGCTCAAGCTTGGATTTTAGGGGATAAATTAGCATATGTGAATGCACCATTAACACCTGAAACAGATGCGAATTTAGAGGTCTTCAGGAGTGACTTGCGTGGTGTTGAATCGAATAGTTTAAAGAAAACAGTGAAATGGGTGAGTACCGATATTACGAGTACCACAGGTGTAACTATCCGATCAGGCGATAGCTTGCTCCTGAAGGCAGGGACGCTTTCTTCTGGAGAGACCGTTAAATTAAGCGGTCTGCCAAGTGGCGTTGCTGTTGAAGTTGAGCCTGGTGTACCAATGGCGGTCGCATTCCCGACACCTGGTAATTATGTTGTAAACGCTTTGGTTAATGGTGTCAGTTCTGATATGAATGTGACCGTTCTGGGGATTCCATTTGCTAATGACATGATTGCATGTGAAGTCGATTATCAGCGTGCAGTGACGTTTTCTGATGATCGCTTAGAATATATATCAGCAGACACAAACGTGCTCACACTCACTGCAGGTGGCACCGGAGGTGTTGGTGCATCAGAATATACGCTTTATGAATTACCAGATCCAAATTGGTTACCTGCTCCAGTAAACTTTCTCATAACGCCATTAGACCGTGGTAGGCCAATCGTGGTGGCTAGAATTCCCGTTGCGCAAAATGCGGCGTCACCAATTGTTGGATTTAAAGTCATTGATGAATTCACTATGTCATCTTCTTTAAACACACGAGGTGTATTGCCATTAGAAAACGCGACTATTACTTTATCTCCTTATTTGCCTGAGTTATACATTAAATCTACTGCTGGTGAACTTGCTGGTAGTGTTATGGGTGAAATTTCAGCTAAACGTGTATTTAATAAAGTCAGTGGGGAATATGAAAAAGTATTCACATTCGATCCGAATGTAGAGGAAGATGATACGTCGTGGACTTCAAAATTCGTTACCTATAGAAACGTCTCAAGTGGTCCTATTGAAGTAAGCCGATGGAATGGTCAGGACGATGGTGTGATCAATGCAGCAATAGCTGAACTCACTATTACTGCAGAAGGTGAAATTGATGAGGAAGATCACGATCACGATAGTATATTGCTTGTTGGTTCACCTATTCTACGTGAATATAAACGGAAAATTGGGCAATATGAGTTTGAAATAGATGAAGATATATCCATCGATGTAACGATTGATTTTGTATCAACCGAAACTGGTGATTTAGCAGCTATTATGAATGATTTATCATTCACCTTAGATGATGATCAAGCAGCATTAGCTATCACGTATGGTTCTTCCAATTTCTGGGATTATGAAACAAATCCAAAGGTCAAAGCAGAACGAGCAGCTGATGGGAAAACTGATATTACAATTAAATCAAATCTCACAGGATTGTTGACAAGTTTGTGGCCAGAATTTGGTCCAGCGGATATACCATTAGTTACTCTCGAAGTTAATAGTGTTCTGCAAAAAGATGATGAAGTAGAAAAAGTGACTTACTATGCACACATTTCTGAAGCTGAGACTGATAGTGATCATTATAAAAAGCTGATCGTTACAGCATTTAACGATGAGTTCCATGATTTTGCAAGATATACAGATAATTCGTTTTGGGGATATGAATATTATGATGGATTCAATCGCGAGACGTATTGGGATGATCGCGATCCAAATTATGACTCAAACAATCCTCCTCCGTATCCGAATGCATTTTTAATGCCGCCAAAAAGTATTTACTGGGCAGCATATCCATTTGGTCAGTATTTAGGAGGTGATATCTACGTTTCTCAAATTGAAGATGGTAAAACTCATTATACTCAATCTTTAAATGGAAATTTTTATGACTGGCGTTGGGTGTCTATGCAAGGGAATGGTGCATATGATCCATGGGTCCAATTTTGGTGGGATGGAGAGCGATTTAAACGTGATGCCGCATCAGCTCAATATGGTGATGGTGGATTTTTGGATGAATTTGATACTGAACCGTTTTCAGGATCTAATTTTGAATATAATGAATTAGAGCACGATAATATTAAGCAGCTCTTTTTTACTAATAGACAATTTGACATATCTCGTCCTACAGGGGCAGATGCCAGTGTCGGTAGTGTTAATAAAATCGATGTTGATTTTAACCTTTGGGATCCAGGTGGTGGATTTATTAGAACTTTACAATTTTGGTCAGAGATTCATTTAGTTCCTGGACATTACGATCGTTATCACTATCCAGTCGATGCTGATACAGATCCATTTGAGCGATACTATGCTGGAAATGGCGATGATTATGCATTTGGTATTCCAACTGTAGCGGAGGAATATTTACGTTATACTCACATTGTAGAGGGTGACGTTACAATAGACGGTCGTCGTTATTGGTATGGTGACATTGACGACATGCCCGATGTCGCACCAGACCAATCAGAAAATGTGGATTTAGAAAGAACTATTACTGTCAATCGATCATCAGTAGGTTTCCCTGTATCCGTAGATTATTCAGAGGGAGATTTTGATTGGAATGATGATAAGATGGAATTGAATTCACTTCATTATGTCATTGAGAACAACTATGTTAATTCAACACAAACTTTAGATCAACATTATGATAGCAATGCAGATGTAACATATGCCGGCTTTATCACGAATGTGTATAGCGAAGATGATTTAGAAATTCCCCATGGCAGTGTAGACTTTGTACACGGCCATAAGAATGCATTGCAAACAGGTACTATCAAAGTCGGTGATAAACAGGAACCGGATCACTTCTTGATGTTGTGTGATAAGAATGTCACTGGTTCTCCGTATGCAGCGGTGAGCGCTGGGCCAAGTATTGCATCGGTAGACTTAAAAGATCAGAATTTGTTTATCAGTGTGCAGGCTGAACGTTTTGACACACCAGCACTGGGTCCAAATCTGACTTTCTTCTACAATAGCTTGGATGGATCTAATTATGGTTGGGGCGTAGGTTGGCGTACCAATTACGACATGCATGTTGTGCTGCAAGAAGCCAGTGATGAAACCCAGTTATTAACCGATACAGCTACTGTTGCCCTTAAGTTGGTTGATGAGACAGGGCGTATTGTGAGCTTTGATCGTGAAGCAGGTAAATACACCGAATTTAATCTTGAGGTCGATGGATATTATGTCGCGACTAATGTTTATAAAGGCGCTGAATTGTTCCGCCGTAAAGGTGTTTTAACAAAAGAAATGGATAAGGATGCCATTGATGAATTGTGGCCAGCAGATCCAGCAACATCTGAAACTGCAGAGTGGAAGGCTGGTGAACGTTTCCGCTTAAATCGCTATGACAACCTATTGCTCTATTTTGATGCTCGCGGTTATTTAACCCGTGTTCGTAATTTGCGCGGTGAAGAGGTGGTGGTTAATAGAGGTGTTGATGGTCTTGTTTCGACACTGAAAGATTCTCGTGACCGTGAAATTGATCCATCCAATTATGTAAATGTTAGCTCTCATAAATTGAAAAATTTTGAAAACACTTGTGTAAGTGGAGTATGGTCATTCTTGTATGATGATGATTACAACATGACTGATATTAAACAAGGTTTAGCGCCTGGTGAAGTTTGGGCGTTAGTTGACGGTCAAACGGAAATAAATTACAAAATTAAATATGATGATCCGATTGATGTTACCATTAACAATGAGATTGAGAAGATTACTTTGGGTAAGGTAACTGGTATTGTATTACCTGAGGTTCCTGGAATTGCCATAACTGCCGGTATGACCAAAGAAGAAAGTTTGACGACATCAATTGTGGAAACGACCAATACAAACGTTTTCGAGGTTACTAAAGCAGGTGGTGGAAAGGATACATATACGCTACTTAATGATGGCCGTATAAGTTCAGTAACAGAAGAATTAACTGATGACCCGCTTGAGAATTTAACGAGCACATATACCTATGATGGGCCTTTCCCATTGATTAATAGTGTAACGATTGGTGGCTCATTACGTAGTGAAACTGATTATGATGTGCATGGAGATATTCTTGGGATAATTAGATATGCCGGGTCTGAAGATGTTGGCGGAGAAACTGTTGCACTTGGTGATGACCAGGAGATTACTTATACTTACACACAAATTATAGGTGATGACCCAGATTTTATCAGTGCGAAGTTGTTAAAATCGGTTATAGTACATGATGTTCGCGGTATTGAGAGTTCTGAACCAAGAAATTTGGTAACATTTTATACCTATCATGATGGAGAGTTTAATGCAGGTCGTTTACGCAGTAAAATCGATCCGGCAGGTGCAACAACTACATACGTATTTACTAATGAAGAGACTAAACCTGGTTATCTAGAATCGGTAACGGATCCATTAAGTCATACACTAAGTGTGGCTACGACAGGTGGTACAACGGCATTTGGTGACGTAAAGCTGCTTATTTCTGAGACGGGGCGTTCGATAAGTAATGCATATAAAGTAATTGATGGCAAAGAGGGCTATGATGGTCTAGTTGCCAATACAACTAATGTACGAGGCCATAAGACAGAATTTCTATATGATGATCGTAGAAGAGTGAAGGAAAAAAAGGATCCAGCTGGAATAACGACTAAGATTACATATACACCATATAACGGAGTCTCTTCAATTTCAAAAGGTCCTTTTGTCAATGTTGGTGATGATGGATTGGGTTCAATTACTGAATTAACAATTGCATCTAAACTTTATGATCCTTGGTTGCGCCAGCGTAAATCTAGTCGACCAGGCGAAGCTACTGTTGAAACTTTTTATGTTCAGGATGAAAGCACAGAATATTGGTCTGTGTTTACTAAACAAGATAATAGAGATTATGGTCACACTGTTTATGATTTAGCGGGAAGAATGGTTTCGAATACGAAAAAAGTGGTAACCTTGCCACTCCTATCTTTCCTTCCATCGGATAGTACGACTGTGTATCTTTACGATCCATCAACTGCGTACTTGAAATCAATTACGAATGCTGTTGGCAACACTATAGAATTTAAAAGAAACCTGTTGAATCAGGCAATTGAGATAAAAACTCCAGAGGGTAATATTGATTCTGAGTATGAATTAGATGATAATGATGAGGTCCTAGTAAATAAAGTGTCTTACAACTCATTGGGCATGAGGGTGTCTAAGACTAATCCACTTAACCAGACAAATTCCTATATATATAATGAGCAAGGATTATTAGTACGTGCCTTTGAAATTAGCGGTGTATTTAACGAGACCATATATGACCTTAATGGGCGTCGTGTTCAAACAGTTCCTGCACGTGGCAAAGGTAAAACCTGGGATTATGACGCGGATGGAATCAATGTAACAGTTAGCCTTCCAGATGGAAGTGAATCAGTTCAAACGCTAGAGACAACTAAAGATTGGAAGCTGGTGCTGACTCCAGCTAATCCTTCTGCCAGTTCCTTGATGAGCTTGTCAAAATTGACTTTGGGTGGTGGAAAAGCAGATGTAACTAACGAGCTGACATATAATAGTAATACTTTAGCTTCGAGTCAAAGTTTGCGTGGCGTAAATGCGAGCATTATTAATCAGTCAATTAAAGACGACGGTAGGCAGTTTACATCAAGTAGGGAAACTGTTGATTACTCTGGTCGAGTAGATGGTTCTAAGTCAACTGTTAGTAACGGGCACGATAACACAACTCCTCAGACAAGAGAGCTGACTACTAAAATTAGCTTTGATAGTATTACGGGTGTTGCAAATGGTGTTCTCAATGTGCTGGGATTGAAGAGCGAATCTGTTCTCGACAAAGTTACTGGAGAAGTGCATGCACGCGGTGATGATCGTATAGCAAAAGATTCTCAACGAGAAATAACAAAGGTGATTGAACGGGATTTGTTGGGAAGAACTATCAAGTGGTGGACAAAGGTTAAAGATGAGAATGACCCAGGCTCAGCGATGGATGTATGGAAAATATCTGAGCGAATTTACGATAAAGCAGGCCGTGTGAAAACTGTTATACATCCAACGCAAGGATATACTGAGATAACTTACACCCCTTTTGATGCGAGAAAAACAATTCGACGCAAAGCTAAGCTTTCCTCAGAAGGAAAAGTGATTGAGGGTATTATTTCTGAATATTTTTATAATAAGTGGAATTTACCTGTTCTGTATGTTGATAACAATGATTTCGAATGGCATAGAACATATAATGCCCTGGGCATGGAATTAACCATGACTAATGATGATGGGACGACGTACTACGAGTATGACCCTAATTTAAATTACAAAAATAGAGTAGAAACCCCGGGAAATAGAATTTATACTGAGTTCCGTGATTATACTCCTGCTTCAAGTTCGGCCGCATTGATCGTTACAAAACAGGAAATTGTAGCTTCAACCGGACAAGTAAGGAGAGCGGTAAGTGAAGCCTATAATGAATTAGGCCAGCTTACGAGTCGTAATACTCCAGAAGGCACAGAGGCTTACGAAAGACATTTGCGTGGTGCAATTAAAAAGCGTACGCGCTTAGATTCGAAAACGGATAATTATAGTTACCACGATGATGGTACGATGAAGAGTAATGAAATTAAAGATGGCACGACAACTTTAGCATTGTTGGAATATTCTACTGACTATCCTGTTGCAGGGGGTATGAGTCGACAGGTAAAAGAGACTGTTGGTGGGCAAACGACTACACGACTGATGACTTTTGATCGAGCAAATCAGTTGGTGTCTGTCCAGACCAATTCGGATGCTCCTATAGAAATTAGCTACTTTACTGGTGCAGGAATGAGTAGTCGAGGGCCATTGTCATTTGAGTATGACAACAATGGATTATTGACTGGAGTAACGGATTCTCGTCACCCCGATGCTCAGATAACTAACATTTCTTACTTCCCGGTGGGTAGCAATGCGAAATCTGGAATGGTTGAGCGTGTTGATTATTTAAATGGGATGAGTCGCAATTTGGATTATACGACCAATGGGTTATTGAAATCAGTCAGGATTGATTTTCCAGATGTTGGAGCAGCTGCAACTAATGTAATTGGTAGTGAGGCATATGTCATAGCTTATGACGGAAATGACCGAATTTCTCAGACTATTAGAATATCAGGTGATCAGTTTGTTGTTCAAGATACAGTTGCTAACTCTATTGCATCATTTTTTAGTGATCCTGCGCATTCAGTTTCTGGTATCATTGTAGAAGAGCGAGAGCAGTTTTATTATAACAATAAATCTAATCTAATTCATCACCTCACCTCACAAAGTGGCATTACTGGATATAGTTTAACGCAGCATGTATTTGATATTTTATCAAATAGAGAAAAACAATTGGTGTCAGCGGGAAATGGTGTAGAAGAACTATTTACTGCGAGTCCAAATCCTGGAATTGTAAGTTTGGGTGCGCACCCAGATCAAGTGCGTTTCCTTGGTCTTGATTTTAATGCTGTTGCGGTGACCACCGATGTAGGTGTGGCATCTGGAGAGTCTTGGGCTGGATTTGAGTTTGGCAATTTAAAGATACATGCGGTTTGTGTTAAAATTGATGAAAATAACCAAGAATTAATACTTCGCGTAGATGACAATGGAACTATTCGAGAACAGGGTTCATTGGCAAATGGTCAAAGCGCACAATTGCATGTGGTTATCCTGCCAGACAATAGTGTTGAAATAGTTTTGATTTCTGGAAATGGTGAATTACGAGATCTGGCTAGTGTCAATGGTTTAACTACAACTAATGTGTCGTTAGTTCAAGGTCAGGGTGCAAATGTAACTTCAACACCAGTATTGAATGGTTTGCGGGTCCATGTAACAACTACGCTTTCACCTTATGCTATAACTGATTATACATATGATAACAAAAATCAGCTTACTACTAGCATAACGAGTACAACAACAACAGTTTATTCATATACTGCGAATGGTCATTTGTATCAAACTACAGTTGGCGGCACAGTTCAGAAGACTCATGCTTACGATGCCCTAAATCGCTTGTCGACCGTTCATGATGGTTCTAGTAATCTTATTCAAAGTATTTCGTATAACGCTGGTGGTTGGCAGCGCAGTAGCGTCACCAATGCGAGTGGTACCACCAGCTTTGTTTGGGACGGTGATAATCTACTCAGTGCCACGAATGGCGGCAGTACCATTGAATATGCTTATCATAACGGTTCTCCATTATGGGAGATAAATGAGTACGCTGTTGGTGCGGGTAAAGTGGTTGGCACTTATGTTAAAAACCATCGTGGTGATGTGACTGGTGTTTATGGTAAGTTTGACAGTAATCCTGTTAATGCGCTGGATAAAGGCTTGTTGCGTACCTACCGCTATGATCCGTATGGTAAGATTTTAGACGCTCAGCAGTTTGCCAATTATACACCAGGCAGTTCAGCTGGTTATGCCGCATTGCCATTAGCGAATTTGAATCCAGGTCCGCGTTACCGTGGTTATTGGCATGAGGGTGGTGCGTTAGCGCTTTATCATACGCAAAATCGTCACTACGATCCATCACTTGGGCGCTTTTTGCAGCTCGATCCTGCTAGAGCTGGGAAAAATTATTATGCCTATGCTGATGGTGATCCGGTTAATCGATGGGATCCGAATGGATTGTATTGGAAATTCTTTTATGTGGGTGCCCATGGCGAGGCATTAGTGGATAATGAGGATATTGATTCAAGAGAAATAAAACGGTTAAAGGGTAATTACTCCCATATTGGTTACGTTTGGGTTCCTGAAACTGATATGCAGAATGAACCAGATCCTGAGGGGAGATTGGCTTCTTATAATCAGAATGCAGAGTTTATTGGTCAAGCATTGGATACGAGTGCTAGTGGTATTGTTAACGACTTTAGAGTTTTGAAATTCGGTCGAGATGATGAAGGCAACCAATTACAAATTCAAACCATGTTCGGCAACACGATTGTTCCAGATGCAATGATGGTGATGTATAATGGGGTGATGTATCGACCTGATGAATCAATAATTAATGGGGATAGGATCTATTCTACAAGCAGCCTGCTTCCAAACCAAAATCCTGAGTTTTCACAAGGTAGTATTGGAGATTATGCGTTGTTGTATCTCCATGCTCAAGCGATGAAGCTCAGGGGTTTGAATAGGCAGGAACAGGCATTGGCCAATTTTGCTGGTGACCTTAAGTTTACTAATTTTGAAGATGCAGCATTTATGAGTGGTATTGGTGATTGGCTCACGACCCCTGAGGGAAAGAAGTGGGCTGCGATAAGTGGAGTTGGTGCGACAGCATTAACAGCAGCATATTTTACGGCTAGGAAATTTGGGTTAACTCATGCTGTTAAAGAATGGGCTGTTAATGCTGGAACTAAGTTTCTGAATAAAACTGGCCTTATGAATGATCTGTTGACACTTGGTGGACGTACGCCTGTGTTCGCAGGTGGTTCGCCTCCGAAACACATGCCAATTCAGCCAGTGGATCCGAAGACTGCCAATGCGGTATTTATGACGGGAGGCGATCCTGTCGAGGCTGCGATTAAGGCCTCCGCAAGAATGGCTGATAGCGTTAAGGATGCTGGTAATTGTATGGAATATGCTAGGAAATTAAGGAGTGCTTTAAGAAGAAAAGGACATTCGGGAACTCATTTGCGATTAGAAGTTCAGGGTGGAACCATCTACGATGATGTGGCGGATCGTTGGGTCGGTAATGATTTGCATGATGCGATAAGAGTTGGAGATACAGTGTTTGATAATTTCCATCCTCAAGGTGTTCCGTTTGATGATTGGATCGATAGCCTGATAATCAGAGGACCGGACAACCAGATTAAGAAAGTCACGGAGAGTATGTTATGGCCTACGGACTTTTAACTTTACATAAATTGAATTTATAGAGAATTATGCGATCATGAACTCATGTAAATTTTTGTTAGAAGTCTGTAAACGTCCAAAGATGTTCACTGGTTCTGATTCTTTTGATTCAGTAGTCGCATATATGTTGGGATATGATGATGCTAGAGATGGTGGGCCTTTGATAGGCTTTAGGCAATGGTTGGTCTTAGAAAACGGTAAGTTTAGTAATGCTCCTTGGCCTCTTTTAATTCGTAGTGGACCAGACGAAGGCAATGTGTCCGATGAAGAGCTGATTTCAAAGTTATGTGAAAGTCTCAGCTGTTTTCTTGAAAACAAAGACAAAATTGGCATTTGGAAAATTATAGCAAGCTACGAAAAGATGATGAGTTTAGAGAATGGAGATTTATAGGGACTTTGCCCTCTGTAAAAAACAGTCAGCCTCCCAATAACATAATGTGCTAAGATCATAAGATTCGATATTTAATGAATGGAGTATTCAATTATGAAGTTTCAATTATTGAATATCATTTGTGTTAGGAAGAATGCATATGAACTCACTTTCAATTTTTCAGGAGATGACATTGTCATTGAATTTCTGGTGGATGATACTAATCCTTCTTTGAAAAAGGTCGATTATCAAGTGTCTGATGAGGAAAAGGAACTTATTAATATTCCTGAATTTCATCTTGTTAATCGAGATTTTTGGAATTTTGTAAACGGTGGTGAAATAAATTTTCCGATTGAATATTAGATTTATTGTAACACAAAAGTATTGAAATGAATCTATAACCAGATTGATGGATAATTTGAGTACTGCACCTAAAATATAGTAATAAAAATAGTAGACACACATATTAGTAACCACAGATGTTGGTGTGACATCTGGTGAATCATGGGCAGGCTTTGAATTTGGTACACTGAAGGTCCATGCGGTCAGTGTTAAATTGGATGAAACCAGCCAGGAATTAATACTCCGTATAGATGATAATGGCAGCATTAAAAATGTTGGGTCTTTGGTAAATGGACAGGCGGCCCAGCTGCATGTTGTGATCTTGCCTGATAATAGTGTTGAAGTTGCGTTGATTAGCGCTGACGAGGAATTGCGCGCTTTAACTAACGTCAGTGGTTTAACTACAAGCAATGTTTCACTAATTCAAGACCAGAATGCGACTGTAACATCTGTGCCTGTGTTAAATGCGCTGCGAGCCCATGTGACGACGACGCTTTCACCGTATGCTGTTACTGATTATACCTACGATAATAAAAATCAGCTGACGACGAGCGTTACTGGTTCGGCAACAACGACCTATTCGTACACCGCTAATGGTCATTTATACCAGACAACAGTTGGTGGTGTTGTTCAGCAAACCCATGCTTACGATGCTCTAAATCGCCTGTCGACCGTTCATGATGGTTCGAGTAATCTTATTCAAAGTATTGGTTATAATGCCGGTAGCTGGCAACGCAGTAGTGTTACCAATGCAAGTGGCGCCACCAGCTTTGTTTGGGACGGTGATAATCTACTTAGTGCGACGAATGGCGGCAACACCATTGAATATGCCTATCATAACGGTTCTCCATTATGGGAGATAAATGAGTACGCCGTTGGTTCAGGTAAAGTAGTTGGAACTTATGTTAAAAACCATCGAGGTGATGTGACTGGTGTTTATGGTAAGTTTGATAGTAATCCCGCTAATGCGCTGGATAAGGGTTTGTTGCGCACCTACCATTATGATCCCTATGGCACAATTTTAGAAGCTCGACAATTTTCTAATTATATACCAGGTCAGACTGCAGGTTACGGTCCACTAACATTAACAAATTTAAACCCAGGCCCTCGTTATCGTGGATATTGGCATGAAGGAGGATCGCTGGCTCTTTATCATACACAAAACCGTCATTATGATCCAACAACTGGGCGCTTCTTACAATTGGACCCGGCAAGATCAGGAAATAATTGGTATGCCTATTCTGGCGGTGATCCTGTCAATCGATGGGATCCAAATGGACTTTATTGGAGATTCCATAACGGCGTTAAGCCTAAAATGGGAAATAATGGCACGATAAGCTGGGAATGGATTGAAGATGGTTCACCTCAGCCTGACGGAGGACCTAGTAAGAAAACTATTGAATATGCAATGAAAAATATGGAAAAAGGTAAGCATTTGGATGTGTTTGGTGTCCATCTTGTTGGACCTGGTCTAAGGAAAAATCCCATGTTAGATGGATTGGAGGGCAGGTTCAAAGCACCGCCGAATTTTGCATTAAAATTTGATGGTGGTAAGTATCTTCTCGCAACTACACAGGGTAAGGATGGAGCGTGGGATTTTGAAAATGCTCCTGAGGCTGGATTGGAGCATTACGTGTTCCTACAGATGGAATGGGCGAGTCGCAAGTATGACATCGGTGTTGATATGGTTGGTCAGATGTTTTCAGTTGGCATTGGAGACGCTGCGATGATGAAGGGATTGGCACAATGGCTTTATGAGACCGATGCAGGTAAAGCAGCTGCTCAGAAATATGGATTAGCGGGACTGGCTGTAGGTGGAATCGCTTACTTGGGATATAAGAAATTTAAAGTACCAGAATGGCTTAAAGGTGGAGCTGCTGCTAAGTTAATGAAGGTTGCAAGAGAAAAAATGGGTCGCTTCATTAAGGATATGGAAAATATAGGTTTAATCGGCCCACCTAGGTATAAGTACAATCCCAGAAAGCGTTTTATTGTTGCAGGTTCTGCATCGAAACCTAAGAGACCATTCGCACCGAATCCTGGTGGTGTAGTCAGAACAAGAGACGAAGCCATGGCAATAGCAAGGGATAGATTGAGAAATTCGGGTTTGCATTTTGATAACGTAAAGATTAAATGGCTTACGCCTGATGAGGCTGATTTTTTAATTAAGAAAATGCCGAAAGAAAAGACGAGACCCAGAGCTCAATATCTCAGACCTAGTGATAAGGAGATAACAGGAGGTCCACCTATGACTTGGGAGAAATTTACAGATGCAGATGGTGATGTTCTTCTTTTAATTGACGATGCTATTTTAGGCAGTGACGAAGAGATTATAGGTACAATTGCCCATGAGTTATACGAATTGAATAATTTAGAGAGGATATTTCATGAGAATAACGACGTACTTTCTTTGGAGAAAATAAGTGAACTTATTACTCCTGGACCAGACGGCAATGGCAATCTACATGATCATTCGTGGGATTGGGTCAATGATTTTTTATGGCCTGAGTAAATGACTAAGTACAACAGAGAAAATATAGAAAAAATAGTCAAGTATTATAGAGACGGATACTTAGTTATTCGAGCAATTTATACTAGACTGACAGAAAATGTAACAGAGGAAACTCTCGATTGTATAAGGGAATTGTTGACTCCTGAGGAGTTAAATGGGTATAGGGAGTGGCTTGACAATACTCGTATCCCCAATGTAGGGGAATTGGACGTCATTGGAGAGCCATTTTCTATTGAATACATAAACTCATTGAAGTTGGCGAAAGAGAATATCTGAATATTAAATTTTCGTTTGTTGAAACGAAGATGTTTTGGTCTCTGAAGCTTCTTTGTGTTGCGCTGAAATAATGAAAGACCCTATAAGGGAGCTTTTCCTTGAATAACAATTCTCATATACCTGCAGACGAAGCCTATAAAGCTCCTTCAAGTGATGTTGAGGGGGACCCAACTCGTCGTGTGCGGGAAATTGACCTCTCTGATAAAGGGAAAAGATATAAGCGAAAGATGGATAGAAAATTTAAGCGCAATATGGGTATTTTGCGCGTTATGTTTTTTTCAATTGCTCCAGTACATGCCATCATCGGAATTCTTTTTCATAATTTGTCAGTTGCTATCGATGATTCTACCTTCGAAACGACTGCGATTATTTATATAATGTATGGATGTGCTGCAGTTTACGCTTTATCCGGAGTGTTGTTAAAGAGTAGTCCAGTTAAAATGACATATTTTGCAATAGGCGCTCCTTTATTTTTTCTCATTTTAACAACAGTTTTAAACTTTTTCGTCTTCGGAGCGCCTTTTTAATGTGGCAAAATATTAATTTGTTTGGTTTTCAGCGGCTAAAGCTTACACACAGTCCATAACGAAATACAGGAAAATGCTTCTTTGACCGATTGATATGCAAAGTGTCTGTCATCAGTATGT
>JANQLF010000114.1 GCA_028280785.1 Planctomycetota bacterium | reverse complement strand
GTTATTGCGATGATGGTAAACAAATGCGCTGTCTTCGCCGTTAGGGGCACGAATCTGACGAATGAATTCCATGTCATCGACTTCAATTGGGAAGACCTTGTGACTGCCGTCGCTGAGGTAGTAACCATTGGGAAAAATAAGACCGTGCCCTTCTGGTAATTGTTGGCAGCTGTAACCAATAGAATCGATGCGGGTGGCACTACGTAATTGTTTGTTGTAAACAATATAGCGATAAACATTTTCTTTATAGGGACGAACTTTGAGGACAATCATTGATTCAAGGTCTGCATAAAGAATTTCAGCATCATCAAGACCTTGATTTGGCTCTTCTACTTCTTCTGCGTAAATGCCGGTGCCTTCTTCGGTATTATCTTCTACTTTAATAGTGAGATCGCCACCAATACATTCGACAAAAATCGTATCAGCTACATTAATATGCGGATGGGTACCGAGCAGGTGATCCTCACGCGTGGTGCGTACCCATTCAAAGTCATGGACCGGGGGGAAGGTGTGGTCACGTTCACCGCGATTATCTATATAGCCGATGCCTTTATTGGAAATACCCCAGCGCAAAACTTTGATGTCATTGGCGCGTTCACCAATTTGGAAAACCATTAAAATATGGGTATCAGTACGACGCAGCTGGAGGAGGCGCGCATCTTTATAGTACTGGAGCAGTTCCTTGAAATCTTTTTGGAAATTCGCGTCGTTGAGTAAATCAAAGTCAGCGTTTTCGAGTTGTTCGCCGTCATAATGCAATTTGGCAAAAATATCTGAAACACTGGTTTCAGATTTAAGTCCCATGAAGACTTGATAACCTAGTAATAATTTATCTTCGCTGATGGCGACTATGTCGCGTGGAATACAATTGTGTTCAGTGCGGGCACGCTCAGTGGCAATTAATTCTGTGCTAACGCCGCCAAAAATCTCTTGCCGTTTACCATTTAATTTATCAACGGCTTGTTGTAATTCTTTGCCCTGATCCATTAAGCGCTTGCGGATCACATCATAGGTTGATGTTTCTATATCTGGGCTTTGAACTTCGTTTTCGATTTCAGGTTCGGACATATGTATAGTTCAGTTTTTCAATTTCGTTAAAGTCATTAAGGGAAGAGGGAGTGGGTCCTTAGTTTTGGACTAAAGACCCACTATACCTAAGCCTTATTTATTATTACTTAACCAACCAGCGATTTCGTCACCAAAGCCAAGTTCTTTGGCTTTTTCAACTAAGCCGGCTATTTCTTTGGGATCTTTACCCTTAGCTAATTTAGCCAGGAGACTGGTTGCAGCTAAGTTTTTCAGATCGTCAGTGCCGAGTTTGCTGTTGGACAACACTTCTCTGAGATCGTCTGGTAGACTGCGGCCTTCTTCCAAATATTCGCGCGTTGCGGTTTGGAGTGCCGTCGAGCGATCCAGAGCACCGTCGATGCTCTTACCAACCGAAACAGCCTTAACAAAGCGGTCGAAGAACTCACCGTCACCGCCGACAATGTCGAAGCGAGCGTTAGCAAGCGATTGACCAAGAATGTCTGCATTGCGTTCGGCGATATCGATTCTCGCCGCAATTTCTGCTTTGGCGATTTCGAGTTCTTTCTCGAGTTCGAGACGGAATTCTTCGTGTTCGCGAGTGTTGTCGTTGAGTTTCTTCATCGACTCGGCCTTCTCGGCGATACCGGATGCTTCGGCACCCATCTTCGCTTCGATAGCGGTTGCTTCTGCTTGGCCGCGTTCGGCGATAACTTTGACTTCTGCTTCTTGTACGTGCACTTCTGCCAAGCCTTGTTTTTCGTTGGCGATAGCATCGGCTTCTTTGACCTTGGCTTTAGCAAGTCCAGCAGCAGCTTCACGTGCTTGTACACCTTCAGCGCGACGAATATCAGCGAGAGCTTCTTTCTCTGCAGCAGCTTGTTCGGCTTCTGCTAATACCAATTTCTCGCGTGCATTATGACCAGCGGCGGTTTCAGCAGCTTCAGCAGCTTTGACTTCTTTAATTTTCGCTTGCTCGGCTTCTTCTTCAGCCTTGGTTAAAGCAACAACTTTGAGACGTTCTGCTTCCATGGTTGCGCGTAAGTCTTTGATGCGTTCTTCTTCTTGTGCCACATTCTTTTCAACGGCAACACGTTCGCGAATAACATCGGCGATAGCTTTTTTCTCTACCTCGAGTGCCTTTTCTTTTTCGATTTCGCTTAATTCAGTAGCGCGTTGGCGGTTGATGACTTCAAGATCACGCTCTTTGGTAACTCGTTCTTCTTCTACAGCAATCGCACGCAAGCGATTTTGCTCGGCGACTTCAATTTCGCGTTGAGCATTTTCGCGGGCAATGCCAAGTTCTTGATCGGCTTGAATTTTAGCTTCTTCGGAACGACGGTGTTCTTCAAACTGTACTTTTTCAATTTCAGCTTTTTCGCGTGCTTGGACAATAGAGACATCACGGTTTTGAACTGCAACAGCTTCTTCTTCTTGTCGCTCGAGTGCGAGAATTGCTTCGCGTGCTTCAACGTCTTGCTTTTTAATAGTTTTTTGTGCGTCACGTTGAATAAGGTTGGCTTTTACTTGCTCTTCAGAAGTTAAGTCGATAATTTTCTTACGACCCTGTGCGTCCAAAATATTATTTGGATCTAAACTTTCGAGCGGTGTTTGCTCTAAGTAGTCAATCGCAACGTCTTCGAGCATGTAACCGTTTAAGTCTTTGCCGATAACTTCGATAATCGCTTCTTTAAAGTTTTGTCGTTCATTATACAGCGAAATGAAGTCCATCTGTTTACCAACTGTTTTTAAGGCTTCAGAGAATTTCGCTTGGAATAAAGCTTCGAGCGTACGAATATCCGATGCACGTTCTACACCCACGGCAGAGGCGACAGTGAGAACGTCCTCGGCGGTTTTGTTAACACGGACGAAGAAGGCCACGGTGATGTCAGCACGTATATTATCCTGACAGATAAGCCCGTCTTTAGCGCGTCGGTCAACATCAATAGTTTTTACCGATATATCCATGACTTCGGCGCGATGGATAACCGGTATAACCGTGCAACCTGTAAAGGTAACTTTAGGGACTGCTTTCATGGTGTTGACAATTAATGCGCGACCTTGGTCAACCTTGCGGTAAAAGGCTTTGACAAAGGCAATGATTGCCAGCATGAGTCCAATTAAGACGCCGATAATGACGGCGATAATGAAGATATCCATATTGTGTGGTCCTTTCGACTACTCGAATTTATTCCAGTTCTGATGTGTGTTTGGGTGTTTCATTGGGAGTATCATGGTGAGATAATTCAGCAGGTGTGCGGTTTTCCGATTGGCTGCCGGGCAAATGCGCGTTACTTGCTGCAGTATGCGCTTCGTTTGATGCAATACTTTTTTGTTCGTGTAATGGTGCTACAATATAATGATTTTTTTCTTCGTTATAAGAGACGATCGAGACTTCATCGCCTTCGGTTAATGCGTTTTGATCTTTGCAGATAACATTGAGAATCAAATCTTTGCCATCAATAGCAGCGAGGCCAAAATTATCGGTAACTTTACTTGAAGTAATCTTAGCAAGTTGGCCGACTAAATAATGATGCCCATGTTCGGTGTGGGTGTGAAAAATTGGTTTGAGTGGTCTGACGACCAAAGTGGTAATCCATACGGCAAACAGAAAAGTGGCGACAAAGGCCAGGATGCCATAAAGAATGGGGCTTATTAATTCACGCGCAAAACCAGCGAACGTTAATTCACTAATGACGCTAGATATCCAGCCGAAGCTTGAGATGGAGCTTAAAACAATCGTTGTAGGTACGGTACCAATGGCCAATGATTCGCTCAGGCCATGGAAGAAGCCATGGTGTACACCATGATCATGTCCAATATCAATGTCGTGTTCGAGATCGGGGCTTGCATCGGTGTCGATATCGAACATCTCGATATCGAAGGCACCGAGGATGGTGAGGATCCAAAAGAAAATAGATACGCCTAGGGGGACTGACCAAATGGCAGTAGGAAAGCTTTGTAGTAATTCGATTAGGGTATCCATGGGCCCTCTAGAATAGTTGTAATAATTGAATGTCTATGTGATGTTATCAATTGCAGGGTGCATTTCTGCGTCACTTACTGGTAGTGTTCCGCAGTGGTGCTCGGGTTCGTTGTTAGTATGGTCATACATAGAGCTTGAGCCGGAGCCCGATGGGCTTTAGGCTGGGCCTACCCTTATAGAAGGAGTTTTCATGTTTCGTGCTATTGCTCGCTGGTTTCGTTCACTCGGTCATGTTATGTCAGGGCGTGTAGATGCCTCGCGGCGCGGTATGGATACGGATCCACATGCGATCCGATCCAAATACGATGAAGTCCTGCGTGAAAAAACTGAGCGCATTCAACAGTATAAAGAAGCCGTTGCCGGTTTGATAGCTCAGCAAGAGCAAAAGACCACGAAAGCCAAAGATTTGGTTGAAGAAGCCAAGCGCTTAGAAGATCTCCGAGCAGGTGCCCTTGCCAAGGCCCAAAGCACGGTTGCTGCCCTGCAGCAAAGTGGTGCCGATATGGACTCCATTCATTCCAATGACGATTACCAGCAATGTTTGGCAGCCTATAATGATTTTTCTGCAACCTTAAAGGAACGTGAAGCACGTTTGCAAGAGCTCGAAAATGATGTGGAGGGCTATGGTAAGCGGATCAATGAACATCGCATTCAACTCAAAGAGTTGGTTGCCGAAATCGAGAAGATTAAAGGCGAGCGTTCTGAGGCAGTGGCAGAAGTTATCTCTGCTAAGCAAGAAAAAGAACTCAACGACGCCTTGGCTGGACTGACCACCGATGGCAGCACTGATGACAAATTAGCTGAACTGCGTCAGGTTCGCCAAGAGCTGCGTGCTGAAGCGCGCGTATCAAAAGAGCTCTCAGGTACTGATGCCAAAGCTCGTGAAGCTGAGTTCTTAGAGTACGCCAAGAAGACGGCAGGCCAAAGCGAGTTTGATAAGTTGATTGGTTTGGCTGCTCAAGCAGATGCGCCCGCGCCAGAAGCTGAGCAGGGCGACGCTGCGCCAGCACAACGTGACGGCAAGCTTCCTGAATAAGCACTGAATTCTTATGAGCAATGCAGTAGCCCCGTTTTTATCTGAGGCAGGTCGCCTCTGTAATAGTGGTGAAGCCCGTGTCTTGGTTATGGCGGGCAACGTTCATGACTTATTTGTCAATGCAGAAGGTGTCTACCAAACCTTACCAGATGTATTAGTTGCTCACTGGCAGGTGCCAAATCGTATTGTCGTAACCTACGAAATTAATGGTCCGTTGCGTATTCACCGTTCGAGTGACAGACAACTATTAAAAGATGCTTGGCTCAAGTGGCGACATGGACTTGATTCCGGTGATTTAGCATTGGCGAGACTGTCATCGAGTGGTGTTGCACGTGATCAGATTGCCAACCAGGCTAACAGCTTTGATGATCAATTGCTTGCAGCTGTTGGTCGTCCAACAGTCGCCTTGGAATTAATGCGTCAGTTATGTGTGTGTTCACGCGAATTACTCAACGCTGATTTAGTTTTGATAATTGAAGCAGCGGATTTAATTGTCCCTGAAGCACCGGTTAACGGTATGAGCGATGCTGATCGCCAGCGCTTACATATATGCCACGATTGGTTTGCCGATCCTGCATTTGCCGCCGGTAAAGATGTGGTGGTGATGCTGAGCGAATCTGGCCATGCACTGAATAGTCGTTTAAGTCGATTGCCACAGGTAATGCCACTGCCGATTGAAGAGCCAAACGCGTCAGATCGATTAGCATATTTAAAATTTCAAGTTCGTGATAATAAATCATGGTTGCCAGATGATGAAGAGCTTGATCACATTGCTGCTGCTACAGCTGGTTTAAATTTACAGTCTTTACGACAACTCTGTGTCGCCGCTGAACATGAAGGTGCAGGACCAAATGCAGATGCAGTTGTCAAGCGCGTTGAGCAACATATTCAAGGGCAGCTTGGTGAGGATGTTGTGCGATTCAAACGCCCGCAACAACAATTAAGTGATGTTATTGGTAATAAACGCCTTTTATCTTTTTTGCGCGATACATTGATGCCTCGCATTCAAGGCGGTGGTGGTGGCGCTTTGTCGGGTTGTGCTGTTTCCGGTCCCATCGGTGCTGGTAAAACTTTTATATTTGAGGCACTCGCGGGTGAATTGGGATTGCCAGTTTTGGAACTCGGTAATATCCGCTCACAATGGTTCGGTCAGACTGATGTCATATTGGAACGTTTACGACGAATTTTGGTGAGTCTCGGTCGTGTCGTTATTATTGTTGATGAAGCGGATACACAATTTGGTGGCTTAGATAGCAGTACCCATGATACCGAAAAACGCTTAACCGGTAAAATTCAAGGAATGATGTCTGACCCGCAATTATTAGGCAAAACTTTTTGGTTATTAATGACGGCGCGCATTCATCGCTTGTCGCCAGACTTGCGTCGTCCAGGACGTGTTGGCGATTTAATTATACCTGTGTTGGATCCGGAAACTGAAGATCGTGATGCATTTATAAAATGGGTTCTCAGAGATTTAAAAGATGATCAACAATTAGTAAGTGATATGCGCGACATGACTGCTGATTGGAGCGCGGCTGGATATGCCTCATTGCGTCGAGAGATCGCGGCTTTGCCAGATGCGAGTGCAGAAGCAATTCGATCACTAGTACAGGATTTATTACCTGCGGCTATTGCGCAGACTCGTCGTTACCAAACCTTGCAAGCACTGGTCAATTGCACACGTCGTTCATTATTACCGTTTGATGATGTGAACGAAGATCTGCGCGCCGAATGGCAGCAGGAATTAAAACAACTCGAGCAGTTGGGCGAGAACTAGTCTATAAAATTTCAGATATTTTATTTGCTGCCCATTGCTTGCACAATGGTGAGTGAAAATTCCCGGTGACCTCTTGTAGAAACCCGCTGATAATCAACTCTTCAGCCTCTTGTTTATTTAATCCACGCGTGCGTAAATAATATAATTCTGCAGGGTCAGCTTGACCGGTTGCGGAACCGTGTGTAGCGATGACATCATCAGTGTGAATGTCTAATTGCGGCCGTGAATGAACGCGTGCTTTTGTTGATAATTGCAAATTGGCATTTTGTTGATTTGCTGAACTTTCATCAGCATCATCGGCCATGTGAGTAAGACCGTTAAAACTGTAACGTGTTTCGTCTAAGGCGATCGATTTAAATAATTGGGTGCTGTAGGTCTTGGGGCTGAGGTGGCGCATGTTAATAATATGATGCGCTTGATGTGTACCATTGGTGAGACAAGCGCTGCCGAGTTGGCAATTGCCTTCAACATCATGAATTTGTGCTTGCCAATACTGCCGATTAATGCCGAGGGCGAAGCCCATATGTTGCCAGCTGACTTGTGCTGCTTTAAAGAGGTCCGCGTATTTAAACAGGAATAAACGTGCGTCATTGATTTGTAATTCAATTTCATCAATGCGAACGACCGCATCTTGTTCAGCCTGAACGTGAATGGCGATATGCGCAGAAGAATTTTCAGCATGGTCGTGAACAATAATTAAATCACCGACACTGCCCTTCGGAGCATGGATGTTAATATTTAATCCATACTGACCGCCGCTGCTGCGTAAAACGATTACACTTGCTTGTTGGCCTATGCCTTTGAGTGCAATGTTGATATGTTGTGAAGCGCTATTAATGCAGCGTAGGGCATCAGGCGTATTGCTTGCTTGGAGATCAGCATACCAATTTGTATTCGATGCTGTATCGCTGAGACTGCAGTGTGCTTCAAGTGCATTTTTAGTGACGTGACCGTTATCAATCACTAAACTTGGTAAATGGTTTAAGAATTCAGGAACTTGATCATTATTGCCAGCTGAGCCAGGATTAATGGATTCGCTGATTGTTTTAAAATTAACATAGCGCCAGTCTTCCAGCTTTACTGTCGGTGTTGGTGCTGTTGTTAGTGCTTGATCGGCCTGCTGGTTGATTTCAGCTAATGCAGTCATTATTTGGTTAACCAATCGTAGCCATTGGCTTCAAGTTCGAGTGCTAATTCAGGTCCGCCACTTTTGGCAATTTTACCATCTGCTAAGACATGGACAAAATCAGGTTTAACCAAATCAAGTAGTCGTTGGTAATGGGTGATTAAAACAATGGCGTGGTTTTCTGAACGGTATTGATTAATGCCATCAGCAACAATGCGTAGTGCGTCGATATCGAGACCAGAATCGGTTTCGTCTAAAATGGCCAGCTGTGGTTCGAGAACCAACATTTGTAAAATTTCGTTACGCTTCTTTTGACCACCAGAAAAGCCTGAATTTAAATCGCGCTCGAGAAAGATATGATCCATTTGCGCGGCTTTGAGCTTTTCCAATAATATGGGACGAAACTCTTCGTCGTTTAATGCTTCTTGGTTATTGGCTTGACGTTTAGCATTATAGGCGAGGCGCAAAAACTCGGCATTATTTACGCCAGGAACTTCGGTGGGATATTGAAAACCAATAAAGATGCCTTTGTTGGCTCGGTCTTCGATGTCGAGTTCGTTAATTGATTCGCCATTAAATTGAATATCACCATCGTTAACTTCATAATCATCATGTCCGGCAACAACTTTAGCAAATGTAGATTTGCCGGCGCCATTAGGACCCATGATGGCGTGAACTTCGCCGGCGTTAACCGTGAGACTTAACCCTTTGAGGATGGGGTGATCTTCAACCTGAGCGTGAACATTATCGAGTGTAAGCATTGTTATCCAACCGAGTTTTCTAATTTTAATGTTAAAAGTTTTTGTGCTTCTGCTGCAAATTCGAGTGGTAATACGTCGAGCACGTCACGGCAGAAACCGGTGACTACTGCTTGAATGGCTTCTTCTTCAGAAACACCGCGTGATTTAAAATAAAATAATTGGTCTTCACTGAGCTTGGTGGTACTGGCTTCGTGTTCGACGGTGCTGTCATTGGTGCGAATGTCGATGTAGGGGTAAGTGTGCGCAGTGCATTGCTTACCAACCAACATCGAATCACATTGGGTATAGTTTTGTGAGTTATGGGCCTTGGGGTTAATATTCACATGACCGCGATACACATTCGAACTGTGATCAGCGCTGATGCCCTTTGAGATAATAGTAGACTTGGTGTTCTTGCCGATGTGAATCATTTTGGTGCCGGTATCGGCCTGCATATGTCCGTTGGTCAAAGCCACTGAATAAAATTCACCGACACTGTCATCACCAAGTAAAATGCAGCTTGGATATTTCCAGGTAATAGCTGAGCCTGTTTCTACTTGAGTCCAGGAAATCTTTGAGCGTTTGCCACGGCAGGCGCCACGTTTGGTTACAAAGTTATAAACGCCGCCTTCACCGGTTTCTTTATCACCGGCGTACCAGTTTTGTACCGTTGAGTATTTTATTTCAGCGTCATCTAAAGTTACCAGTTCAACGACTGCGGCATGTAATTGATGCTTGCTGCTTTGCGGTGCTGTGCAGCCCTCAAGGTAGGAAACATAGCTGCCTTTGTCGGCAATAATCAATGTGCGCTCAAATTGACCAGCTTCTACGTTATTAATGCGGAAGTAAGTAGACAATTCGAGGGGGCAACGAGTGAACGGTGGAATGTAAACAAAGCTACCGTCAGAGAAAACAGCTCCGTTCAATGCAGCGAAATAATTATCACTCGCAGGTACAACGCTGCCGAGATAGCGCTCGATTAAATGCGGAAACTCGTGTAGTGCTTCGCCGAAGGAGCAGAAGATCACACCAGCGTCAGATAATTTTTGCTGATGGGTGGTGGTAATTGAAACCGAATCAAAAACCGCATCGACGGCAACGCCACTTAAGCGTTTTTGCTCATCAAGGGGAATACCGAGTTTTTCAAAGGTGCGAAGAATTTCAGGATCGACGTCATCAAGCGAATCATAGCTGGGAGCAGCATCTGATTCTTCTTTTTTCTGTGGCGCTGAATAATACTGCACATTTTCATAATCGATTGGTGGATAGTGAACCGCAGCCCACTCTGGTTCCTTCATGCCTTTAAATATTTCATAGGCACGCAAACGGAAATCGAGCATAAACTGCGGTTCTTTACGTGCCGCTGCAATAGCGCGTACGACGTCTTCGTTTAATCCGCGACCAAGGGTTATGGCGTCGACCGCAGTGGTGAAACCGTATTTGTAGGCTTCCTTGTTTAATTCTTCTAATTCATTTTCACTCATGCCTGATGCTCCTCGACGCTGAGGTCAGGGTGAATGCCCTCGTGCACGGCTTCATCCATAAAGCGGAGCAGGGTTGGTATTTCTTCTGCGTTAACACCATCGATTTTAACAACAATTTGGAAATCATCATGGAGTCCTTCAATACTCCATACGATATCTTGGCGTTTTAGTTTGTCGTTAATCAGTGATTTAATGCATTTTTGAATAGTGCTAATTTTCTTGAGTAAACTTAGCGGGAACCAACGCTGATCAAATCCACTCCAATCAGCTTCACGTTTACGTTTGTAAACTTCTTTTTCGATTGGTTTGGGTAGTAATTTAACACTTGGAAAATTTTCGCGCAGTTCGTTTTGAAGACTGTTAATAAATGCGTAGGCATCGAGGTTATCCATGCCAAAGCTCGAATCAGTATCGTCGCGAAGGACTTTGTCGATTTCTTCAGCTTTAATGGACAGAGCTTTATCAAGTTCCTGTTCGCGCATCAATTCGGTGAGGGCATCAGCGATAGGATGTGAAGCGAGATCGCCAAATGCCATGAATCGAGCGTCTTCGATGACCTTGGTTTCGAGGTTGACCAGGCAGTAGAGACGGCACTGACCTTGGTCGTCACCACCACTGAGCAGGCCTAATTGACGGCGTGCGGCATCAATTGGCTTGAACATTCCGCGGCAACGTGGCTCGCGCAGGCGGCGCTGGGCCTCGGCAGAAAAAACAGTCTCATCAGTAAGTTTAGTGACCACAATCATTTACCGGCAAAGGTGTTAACTGAGCTAGAGCTTATTGTTCGCTTAGCGTTTCATGCATGTTTTTGCCGTATCTCAGCCATGTCAATGAAGTTAGAGCGTCCTTGCGGGGGCTTTCGGTTCTCCAAAACTGCTGCAAATGAAGCGAAATCAGATTGATTGTGTGGTGTCTGTATCCGGTATGCGTGGCCTCGTTGGTAAAGGTATGCACCCATTACTGGCCTGCGAAATGTCGATGGCCTATGGTCGTTCAATTGCAAAGTGCGGAGCGGTGATTCTCGGGCGCGATAGCAGGCCGAGTGGCGCCATGTTTGCACGCGCAGTGGCCAGTGGTTTGCAGGCGGTGGGCTGTGATGTTATCGATATTGGTATCGTGCCGACACCGACCGTGCCGATCATGATTGATGAATTAAAAGCAGCAGGCGGCATTCAAATTTCCGCGAGTCATAATCCAGTTGAATGGAATGCACTTAAGTTTTTTAATCGTGATGCGCGCAATATAGATAAGCAAGAGCTCGAATTATTGCTTTCGACTTATGATGCTGATCAAGCATGTTTAACTTGGGATGGCTTGGGTTCTTATCAAGAAAATGACAATGCATTACATATCCATCAGCAAAAAATTCTAGAATTAATAGATAATGATTTAATTAGACAAGAAAAACCCAAGGTATTAATTGATAGCGTCAATGGTGCTGGCAGTTGTATTGCCCCAGAACTTTTGCGTTCACTTGGCTGCGACGTTGTTGAATTATACACTGATCCGACTCAGGTATTCCCACGTGACCCAGAGCCTACTGCGAGCAATGTAACAGAAACAGGGCAAAAAGTGGTGGAATCAGGCGCTGCCATTGGTTTTGTGCAAGATCCAGACGCTGATCGTTTAGCTATTATTGATGAGACCGGTAAATATATCGGTGAAGAATATACCTTAGTTTTATGCGCAGCTGCGCGTTTAGCTCAATTGCAAGATGCCGGAATTCATGATGCCGTCGTCTGTACTAATTTATCGACCAGCCGCATGTTAGAAGACATTGCTGCTCGTTATGGCGCGCAGGTAAAACGTTCTTCTGTCGGTGAAGCAAACGTTGTTGATGCCATGCAGGCATCGAATGCGGTTATGGGCGGTGAAGGTAACGGTGGTGTTATTGATCCACGCATTGTTTGGGGTAGAGACAGTCAAATTGGCATGGCTTTGGTTGTTGATTATTTATGTCGCAGTGGTGGAGCTTTTTCCGAGTTGGTTGCCAGAATTCCAAGCTATGGCATGCATAAAGAAAAAGTCGCACTAGATCGTCAGCAAGTTACCGAACGCTCACCGCGCTTGCGTGAACATGAACTATGCAAAGACGCAGACTTTGATGAACAGGATGGATTGAAATGCATTTGGTCAGATCGTTGGGTCCATGTGCGTGCATCGGGTACAGAACCTGCTAGTCGTATTATTGCTGAAGCCCCAAGTTTGGCCGAGGCGAGTGAGCTAGCAGCTCAAGTCCGTGAGATTTATGACGCTGAGGTGATAACTGGTCATTGAGTGGTGAGTCAGCAATTTGAGCATGTGGCCTTTGTTCAGGGCTAGAGCTAGCTCAAATTCGGCGTAAAACGCTGCTATAAGGAGCAATTGGTGTCAGAAGATTATGAATTTGAAGATGATGATCAGCCGGTAAGCACCCCGTCCAAAGACAGTGGTGGAGGCAGCTTTGATGCTTTTGCTGATGAAGATGTCGGTGCTCCTGACAAACCAGCCCCACCTGCGCCGAAACCTTCCACTCCAAGTAGCGAAGCCGCCAGCAGTGACGGTGGCTTTGATGCCTTCGCTGACGGTGACGTTGGTGATGCTGATGCTGGTGATGCCGATATTAAACCAGGCCAAGGTAAGGACATGTGGAAATGTCCGCATTGTGGCGCTAAAAATAAAAAGGGTCGCGAAAATTGTCGCGCCTGTGGCAAACATCCTGACGAAGAAGTGATTGTTCCACTCATGAGTCAAAAACCGGTGCAAATCGGTGTAGCAGTTGGTGCTGTGGTCATCCTTTATCTTATTTTTGCAATAGTAACCGCAAAAGATTTATCATTGCGCAGCCCAGGTGCTGATTCAGTAACCGACGATTTTATCTTTGAAGGTGAAATGATCGCCGGTTCTGGGCGCGTTATGCGTTATACGGCCGGTGGTGGTAATACGGATGTTATCGTTGTTTTTGGTTATGAGATTAATGGTAAAGAATTTAAGGATCTTAAAGGGCCTAACAAAAATAACGAGGTGACGCGCAAGGGTTTTGGTATCCAGCCACATATTCGACTCAGTGTATCTGGTAAAGTCAGCTCTATGAAACGTGGTGATTATGTCAGTTTTTCAGGCGCTGCATCTACTGATGATGCGAGCACCAGAAAATATAAGACCTCTGCGGAAGACATGCAATTTGAAGTAGCTAGCCCTTAATTAATAAATGAAGTGATTTAAAAACAAACCGCACCAGTTAAGCTGATGCGGTTTAAGTCTACCGAGGGTTTGAAGAAGTGGGCTAACAATATTCTTCAAACGCTTCATTGAGGATTATAGAATTCTCTAAACGCATCGGTGCATTTTAGCATGAACCAGTAATGCATAGAGGCATTTTTGTATGTTATTCGTCTGATTCGAGGCGGAACCAGAATTTACGCAACCACCAGATGTCCTTCGAATTACTTTGCCATTGATCGACATGGAGAAATATTTGTGAAGTGGCAGGGCGCATTGGTGGTGGTGCAAGTCCGCAGGCGCGAATAAGCTTATCGTCATCTGAATGATTAAACTGGCACTGGTATTTAAGCTGCCAATTAGCGGCAACGTGTAATGTTATCGGAAACATTGATTTAAATAAGAGCAGGGCACTTTCGGTGTCAAAAAGAGGGCCGTCCAAGCCAAGTCGCATGCGCATGCGCTGATTATTATTTTTAAAACGGCAGATAATATGGGTAATACCCTTGTGTTTAATGATGCCGAATTCGTTGCCAGCGATTTCTTTCCACTTTACTTTGCCAATGTGTTTTTTGATAAACTCTTCATAGTTGTCGATTTCACCAGCCACCTGCGTGTAGGTAATGGTGCGTTGTTTTACTTGCTCTGATACATCGCTGATGCGCATGCCATCTGAACCGCTAACTACAATCTGTTGCCCTATACGAGCAAAGCTGTCGTATGGTGCGATGGGAATAAAGCTGTGGATTTTTCCGTCATTTTTTATGTGGACGAAGCCGTTGCGATCATCATCGCTGCTCAGCTTGTAAAAGGCGCCTCGGTCATGCGGTATGATGATGTTATTAAATTGTAAATCGCTCGAGAATGGATGTTGCCAAATAATATTGCCGCTCTCTAGATGAATACCAGCAATGGTATTATCTTGCTCTTTGTTGATGCAGGCCAGAAACAGCATGCTGCCATTAGTTTTATGTGCATAAACTTGCGACCATTGTGGGTAACGACGGTGAATTAAACCGTTGGTGCGGTCTATGCTGATCAATTGGTCGCGTGCTGTGCGGCAGAAAATAGTATTCTTAGAAGTAGCTACCGGTTTAAGTAGTGTTTCTTGTGCAGTCCACAGCATTTCACCGGTACTTAATTGCCAGAGAGAAAGGTGACCATCAGGTAGTGTGCAGATAAATTGATCGCCAACTAATTTCATTTCATAAAGAGGATTTGCAGGGATCGAGTATAATAATGTTCCAGTAGTAGTATTGCGAAGTATGGCTTTCGACGTGGTGTGATCGATAGAAATTAAGACTTGGTCGCGCAACTGATAATCATTGAGTTCATGACCACGGCCCTTAGCGACCCAGCGAATAGGGTGCTCTGGATGTCGAATATCACGAGCTACAAGGTCGCCTTTTACCGTTTCAAGTAATAAATCATTATTGGTAAGAACTGGCATGTTGGTTTTGGTGTCCAAGGTGTGATGCCACAGCAATTCGCCAGTTTTAATGTCATAGATATCAACAAAAGGTGTGTTAATGGCGTCAGGATTAGTCGTGTAACGTCCAGGGCGGCGTTGGTCTAATTGAATGTCGACATTACGACAAATAACGCTTTTGCTATTGGCCTGCGTTGCTTGCATGGGGCGAGCACCGAGAACGCCGGTGAAATCTAGCGTTTCGTTTCCGCGTTTGACCGTAATGCGAAATTCCTCGCCGCAGCCAGTATCCGATACGGCCTTAATGATATCCGTCCATTGGTTAATCGTATAATCGTTTAATTTGGTGATGTTGTCATTGTGTTTTAGGCCAATGGTTTGGGCAGTCATACCATCAAGTACCAGGACTCGTGCGTCCATTGCTTGTGCTCCGCCCGGACTGCGCGTAACGCCTAGCATGGGCAATGCATCTGTGGTATCTTGACGCCAAATTTCTTTGCCGTTGCGTGCATCGTAGCAACGTAAAAAACTATTAATAAATGCGATGATATAGGGTCCACTGGTAAATGGTTTTATTGGCGAAGCGCCTTCAATATCCCAAGGTTTAAAATGGTCTATTTGTTCTATGGGTGGGGTGCTTTGCCATGGTGCCTCTTGATTTTGTAAGCGATGAATGCTGGCTAGGGCAATACTATTAAGGTCACCTTCAAGGCCATTGGTTAAAGTGAGGTAGCGTGGCTGTGGCCGTTGCATGGATTTATAGAGGGTAATGGCTTTTTGAATATCTTTTTGATATTCTGCACGACGTGCGCGCCACCAGGCCATTTCTTGATCAAAATTTTTATCAATAGCAAGTAGGCGTTTGAGATGATTTAAATAAGAATCGAATTCATCATTGTTGAGTGTTAAGTATAAATGTGGTCGAATGATTTGTGCTGCATTTTCGCTATAACTTTGTGGTGCGCCGAGTTCAATGGCTTGTAGGAGAAAATTGAAAGCTTCGATACTTTTCCCTTGAGCACGACGAAGTGCTGAGAGAGCGATGCGCGGCTGATAATCATGTGGTGCATCAATTGAAGCTTGCATTAATGTTTGTTCAAATGCTGTGCTATCTCCGCGTCCGGAAACGGTTCGTTCACTTATATACAAAATAAGGCCATTATGCATGACGATACGTTGTTGGTCTGGATGGGAAATTTGCCCTTTAATTTCTCCGGAACTATTTTCGTGCATGCTAATACGCTGACTCACTGCAACTAAACTATGATTTTGACCTATGCGACCCCATGGCGTAGTAGTTTTACTGCGCGGTCGATCAGCAGACCACATGAGTTCAAGTTTATCAAGATCGAGCATGCGTATTTTATCATCAATAAGCAGGCACCGGTTTTTGTGTACATCTAATAATTGCGCAGATTGACCATCACCACTATAGAGACGAAAGCCTCTGTCATTCGCAGCGCTTGCCAAAATGCCATTGCAGTCAATAGGGGTGGCTAATAAATGAAGGCCATCACTGAATATGGTACCAGCGCTACGCGTATTGGCGTTATTGGATGAGCCGCTTACGCCACGGACAAATCGCATGTCTATTTTTTTAGTTGGGTAGGTGTCTAAGCTGATTACGTGACCTTCGCTAGATATTTGTGCAATAACACCGCGATTGCTTAAGAGTGCTAAACGACCTCTATGAACACACATGTCAGGACTTAAATCATTTAAACCTTGGTTGTAACGTGGACGAACACCAGTCACTTGCGCGACAATTTTACGCCACAATTGATTGCCATCTAGATCAAGTGCAATTAAATCGATTCGTTCGCTACTATTGTTATATTGAATGGTACTAAGGAATATTTTATTGTCTAAAACTATAGGCCTTGAGGCAAACGAAACAGAAGAAGTATCGTTTATTGGTGAGCGCCATAATAATTGACCTAATCTATCGCAAGCAATGATATATAAACCGTTGCTGTTTCCGCCAATTGCAATCACATGATCATCGCTAACAAACGCCTGGTTACTTTGAATACCATAGCGATTATTGCCTAAATTGTGAACTTGACCTAACTGGCGCCCAAGTAGGGGATCAAGGATTACCATGTTGATGCCGTTGCACAGAGCGAGCGTGTGTTTATTTCCTCGAGAAACTTGATACGGCATGCTGCCGGGTTTTCTGGTATGTGTGTGCCTAATTAAATTGCTGGTTACGCGTTTTTGTTGTCGTTGATGAAAAACGGGAAGGCTAACTTTCCAAATGGCATCAACGCGATCGAGGTGTTGTGGAATTTCATGCGGTGTTTGAAATGACAGTAATTGTTGGGCGGCTTCAATGCGACCACTGCGCTTGGTGAGGTCGCTTTCTTTGCTGCGAGTTGCATAGTATAAATAACTACCGAGATGACCGCGGTCCCATGAAATATCAGCGAGTTGTTGCCAGGCTTTTTCTGCAGCATCCGTTCGCGGATAGGTCTGAGCTATGAAGAGTAGTGCATGTTCATCTAAGGTGTTGGAGCCTAAGAGATCGTCGGCTGCTTCTGAAGCATAATCGATCCATGACTTGAGCAGGTCCTGTTTATTCAAGTCGCTCATGAGAATATCTTGAATCGGAACAAATTGCTGACCGTTTTGCACCAAATGATTTGGGTTCTCTTGCATGATAACACTGCAACGGTCTAAGATCTGGCTGATGCCGCCTTGCTGAGTGGAAATATCCAAGCGGAGTTGACGAACTTTTTGATTAAGCTCCCAGGTTGCTACCATGACCTGAGCTTCTACGGCGGCGAGGCCCGCATGCAGGCAAAGGGCAAGCAAAATTAAGCTGAATCGAGTCGTCGTCATTGTTGTCCTGATAGCATAGGCGGCCGTACAGCAGGTGCTATGCTTAAGACGTGGCATCAGGGTATAGCTGTCTTCGTTACCAAGGTCCCGCGCTAGAAAACCTGTCTAAAGGCGGTAGACCTTAGTCCTGATATGGATTGGAAATAGGAAGATCGATGCCCATTAATTGTTCCTACTGCGATGGTTTTCATTGGGTGCCTGAAGGCTCGGTTAGCAAGAACTGGTACCAGCATGACTGGCGGCTGTTGCTCGATAGCTCCACCAAGTGGATTCGCTGTCCGCAGTGTGGTGACAACCAGCCATTTATGAAGCAATTGCATCTCGATTTGTCGAAGGTGCTGCTGCAACGCATCGAGCAAGAGATGGATGACCGTGAGGCCAACGGATTGTGGTTGGTGGGCAAACTTGAAAACGATCAACGTATTTGCCGTTGGAAGGACATAGCTTGTATTTTAACCGATGAAGTCAGTGATACGTGGATGATTTTTTCGGTAATGGGTGTGACAGATGAGCTAACACGTGACCAGTGCAATTTTTTCTTGAGTCAGGCTGGCGCACCTGCCTTACCAAGCTTTGACGGCTAGCTTATTTAACTGGTCTTGCTCCGAATAACTGAGGTTTAGAGTTTGCGCATGATCTTGGTCCGTTACGTACCTTGGAAATTAATGGCTCTGCCAACACCAATTTGTGTACTGGCGGTAACTGTTTTACCAGCGCCATTTATCATTGTTGCCGAAGGGATTAAACGGTTATTGGCAAAAATACGTCGCGCTTCGTGTAAGAGTATATTGCACAAGCAAGAACGGCAGGCGATTATATTATATACAAAACGTGCAGATTCGCAGGAATTATTAGAACAAGAAGTCTTTCCATCATTAGGTATAACGACAGTTATACTAGAGAATTTGCAGGCGAATGATAAGCAGTATCGATCTTTTGCCGCATACATCCCCAAAACACTTGGATATACCTTCCCAATTTTAATATATTTAAAGCAGGGTAAGATTCATGTGGAATCACTTCATGATTGCGTCTATGAAAAGGATTTGCGCATTCGCAATGCTGAAGAGGTAGTCAAGGCGTGTTTGGAGAAAATAGGTCAGGAGCAGTAATGGCAGAAATAGAAGCGGTATTATTTGATATGGACGGTGTGCTTTGTGATTCCGAACCATTTATTTGTGAAGCGGCCATAAAGATGTTTAACGATGTTCACGGTGTGGAGGTAAAAGAGGAGGACTTTTTGCCTTTTGTCGGTACTGGTGAAGATCGTTATTTGGGTGGCGTCGCTGAACAATATGGCGTTAGCCTGCAAATGCCTGAAGATAAAGTTAAGACCTATGATATTTATTTGGAGATTATTAAAGGTCGACTGCCAGCATTACCAGGTGTTATAGATTTTATTGAAGCTGGTCGCAAAGCGGGTTTGAAATTAGCAGTTAACTCTGCGGCTGACCGAATGAAGGTAGAGGGTAATCTGCGAGAAATTGGAGTGAGCGCCGACCAATTTGATGCAGTGGTAACTGGTTCAGATATTACTCACAAAAAGCCACATCCTGAGGGTTACCTGACTGCGGCTGAAAAAGTTGGAATAGATCCGGCTAAATGTTTAGTGGTCGAAGATGCTATTAATGGGATACAGGCTGGATGTGCTGCAGGTGCTATGTGCTTAGGACTCAGCACGAGCTTTGAGCCTGAGAAACTGGCCGATGCAGGTGCGGCGTATACAGGACCGCATTTAGCGGAAGTTCCGGCAGAATTGCAGGAAAAACTCGGTCTTTCTTTATAATACCTATCGAAAACCAGACGTTTACTTGCGTTAATCGGCGGCTGTGGTAACTCATATTGCAGGCAGTAAATCTTTTTCTGCCGCAACGATATTAAACAACCATGACCAGCGTAAAAACAAATTTACATACACATACCTATCGATGTAAGCATGCCGATGGGGATGTGGACGATTATTGTCGTGAAGCAGTTGCTGCTGATTTACATACCTTGGGTATGTCAGATCACACGGCGCTTCCTGATGATCGATGGTTAGGTGTGCGGATGGCGTATAAAGATTTGCCAAGTTATATGCAGACAATTACAGATGCTCAAAAGAAATATCCGCAATTAACAATCTTACGCGCAGCTGAATGTGAATATGATGAAGCTTATGCATCTTATTATCGCGACGAATTGCTGGGTGAGTATAACTGTGATTATTTAATCGGGGCTGTTCATTATTTTCCCCATAAAGGTGAGTGGCTTAGTCCCTTCTTCGATATGAATGCGCCCGATTTAATGCATAGCTTTGCTGATTATTTTATCAAGTCGATGCAATCAGGATTATTTGCATTTATGGCTCATCCAGATAACTTTGCTTCATCACGTATGCATTTCGATGAAGAGGCGAAGACTTGTGTGCGAGCTATGTGTGAAGCGGCAGCTGACTTAAATGTTTATTGGGAAGTTAATGGTTACGGTTTTCGTAAGCAAAATGTGCAAACGCCATATGGTGAACGTAATCAATATCCACTGGAAGAGTTTTGGGATATTGCCAGTGAATATCCAATTAGAGTGGTGGTAAATTCAGATGCACATCGACCACAAGATGTCGCTGCAAATTTAGATGATGCACTTGATCTTGCTAATCGCAAAAAACTTAAGGTTGTTGACGTAGACGAGGTATTGGCTGTCTATGGGTGAGAAACCACTCATTCCCGTAGCAGAACGTCACCGCGGTCAGCAAGCCGCCCTTTTCGCGAACATTTGGTTACCAACCTTAAATATTATCATGATGGGTCCGATCATGATGTTATTTGCCAATGACGTCCTTAAGTTTGATCCAAAGACCATTGCAACCATTGTTGGTCTAGCGCCGTTGATGATCGTTTTGCGTTTTCCATTATTGGGTTTTATTCGTCGTCTTGGGCTGAAGAAGACTCTGTTTTATACTGATTTGGCATATTTTGTCAGTGTCGGCCTATTAATGATGTTACCGGTGGAGTGGCTGACGGTCAGTGTTTTTTTGGCAACGGTTTTATTTTATAAATTAGCCCAAGTCATTGGTCCAATGACGGTGTGGCAACCATTGTTACGCGATATAACCACTAATCGTGATCGTGGGCGCTTTTTTGCGCGTATGCGCTTCGTCTTCAGCATAGTGACTTTGGGTATTTCTGCAGGTATGGCCCTGTTAATTGGTGAAGAGATTTCACGCTCTGAATACAATATTCTTTTGGTTTTATCGATAATTGGCGTGCTCAATCGTATTTATTGGGCGCGAAAAATTCCAGAACGTCCACAAGAAAAAGATGAAGAGCGTCGGCAAAAGCCATTGATCGAAATTGTTAAAGCTTCGGCATTACTGAAGCGACCAGTTTGGGTGGTTATTTTTATGACCATGGCAGCAATGCCGATGTTTGTGGTGTATTTACGCCAGGTTTTACAAGTGCCCACTAATGCCGTATCTGCGTTCGTCTTTATGAGTACACTAGGCAGTGTGGTATCGATGATTTTATGGGGTCGCATTGCTGATGCGATTGGATTTAAGCCCATGTTGTCTGGTTTACTGATCTTGGGAATATTTTTATCGCCTGCACTTTTATTAGTAGCACCAATTGAGGCGGAAGAATTAACTTGGCAGGCCTTGAGTGGTAACGATGTCGTTTCCCTGTCAGTGTTGATGCTTTATGGATTTATGGCAGGGGCTATGGGGGCGGGTACGGGTATTGCAGCGACGTCTATTCAACATGCCCACACTAATAGTCATTATGTTGTTGAGGAGATGGCGGTGTTTTCAGTGATGGTAAATGCTGTTCAGTCCGGAACGTTTTTTATGTCAGGTTGGATAATCCAATCCTGGGCATTGCCTGATGGATCTCATGCAGTTGTGGACGAAGGTCTGCATTGGGATTATGTTAAACTATATATACTTATTATTTTAAATACCTGTGCATTGATTTCTTTGTTATTAATACGTAAAATGCCAAATTTGCGTCCGCACTTTGGCTTGTCGGACTTTTTCCATTCGATGTTTGCACAACCACTACGCACTATGTTTCGTGGTCGCTTGATGTATGATGAAAATGAGCGTCTGCGTGTCAATACGGCGCGTATGTTAGCGCATAATCAAAACCCATTATCAATCGATCCGCTTTTAGAATTGTTGGATGATCCATCTTACGATGTGCGCTGTGAGGCTATTACCGCATTGGCGCGCAGTGATTCGCCTACAGCTGCAGAACGTTTAATGCACATGCTTGAAGACCCTGAACGCCGGCAATTGTGGGACCGCATTGCTTGGGCCTTGGGCGAGTTACAATGGACCGATGCGGGATCATTATTACAGAAGCATCTCGTTGATGAAGAGTTGGCTTATCGTATTCGTGCTATGTGCGCTCGGGCACTTGGTAAAATAGAGGATCAATCAGCCGCGGAATCGCTAGCGCATTATTTGCAGTCTGATCGCGAATCCTATCACTTCCGTTCGAGTTGTTGTTGTGCCTTGCTGCACTTAAAGGCAGTGCAGTACGGAGATCTTATTTTTGAAGAAACAAATTCATTACGTGACCGTTATGACCGTTATGAATTATTAGCGCTCGCTTGTGAATGCCTGGAACTTGACGCGCGTTGGTTAGTATCTGCCAAGTCTGATTTGCGTACTTGGGATATGCTTGATCGCGCGATTCAATTCCGCTCTAAGAATTGGCGTGAAAAGCGTACTGAAATTATTGAAATATTTAAACGCTCTGATTATCAGGGAATGAGTCATCGTTTGTTAAAAGTTCTTGATCAATCTGACTTGAGTGAAAACCAAATACAGATGCTAAAGGCATTGAGCGACTCCATTGTGAAGGCGGAAAAATGGGGTCCTAATGTCACTTTAGCATCTGCATGGTTAATTTATAATTTTAAGAACTAAGACCGCCGCCGGAACACGTGCGATGCGCGTTTTTTGCCGCAGTGAATTCTGAAGCAGATTCCTCATCGTCATCGTAGCCTGCGGCTAGTTCAGCATTTGCTCTTACATTAATATCATCGGGATGTTCACCTAATTCATCAAGCATGGCTTGATGGAGACGCTCGCGAATTTCTTGACAACGTGGATCATCAGCAAGATTTTTAGTCTCCTGCGGATCTTCTTCCATATTAAATAATTCGTTTTCGGCAGGATATTTTTCATTAATAGTGGCATGGTACACATATTTCCACTTACCTTGGCGAAACATAGTGATGCCAGAACAGCGGTTATGTCCGTAATACTCGACTAAGGCCTGATCTTTCCATTCATGCTTTTCATCATCGAGAAGAGGAATGATTGAATCACCATCCCAATCTTCTGGACATTCAGTTCCTGCTAATTCAGCGATGCCCTGAACAATATCAAGAATACTACATGCTTCAGTTCGGCGTTGTCCGCCTTTCCAGCGTGCGGGCCAGCTAACGATCATCGGTACACGCGAGCCATGGTCGTAAACACAGTTTTTCCACCACATGCCATGGTCGCCTTTATTTTCACCATGATCAGAAGTATAAATGACAACGGTATTGTCGGCTACTTCACTATCGCCAAGCGCGCCGAGTAATTTTCCGATTTCACGATCGAACCAGTCAGTCAGAGCCCAGTATAAATCACGACCATCTTGAATTTCTTTTTGGGTAGCTTTGCGACTACCAAAGCCGAGTTGTTGCTGGCGATAATTGACAGGCTGTTTATCCCAGGGGCTTGCCGGAATTGGCGCAGGAGTTTTTCCTTTGTAATACTGATAAATTTCATCAGGTGCAATTAAAGGGAAATGTGGGGCTAAATAACCGACGTGCATGAAGAAGGGTCCCTGCTCTGCAGAGTAATCTTTTAAGAATTGGCAGGCGGTAGTGGTGACGATGCGATCATGATTCATGATACTCGATTCTTCGCCAGTGTGAAAATCTTTGGCTCGACCATCCCAGGCGCCATCACTATTATTCTCATCATCAGGTTGGCGATACCCACCTTTGCCACTCTTATAAGAATTATTTAATGCAGGAATTAAATCGACATAACCATAACGACGATTGCTCGCATAATGTTGCTTACCGCATAGGTAAGGGGTGTAACCAACCGAACGGAGTAGGCGTGGCAGGCTCGGATAATCATCACTTGGTAAGCGGTTGGTGTTTTGCCAGGCTCCGCAACGCGAAACATATTTGCCAGCTGTTACGCTAAGCCGGCAAGGAACACAAAGTGGAGATGGGGTATAGCAAGCATCAAAGGTGACGCCGTTTTCAGCGAGGCTGTCGAGGTGTGGTGTGCGCACCAATGGGTCACCGTAGCATCCGGTAACGGCTGCATCGTGCTCATCTGACATGATAAAGAGAATATTTGGTTGCTTGCTCATAAGTCGTGCTCCGTGCTACAGATACTATGTTGAGTCCTTGTCACTACTAGAGGAGCTGCACGTTTCAATATAGCACTTAAACGGATACGGTGCACCATATATTCCAAAAAACATGTAGAAATACGTAGATAATACTGTATTAAAGCGCTATGAAACTAACAAAATGTAGACCCCAAGCGTGGCTCAAAGCGCTCTTCAACGGTAACGTCAAACTCATCGTGTGTCGTTACAATGCTAGAATTGGTATGTGGCATTCACAGCATACGGACAAGCAGCAACACTTTATGACATTTGTTGAACAGGGACCGCTCCAGTTCAGGGTCGATGGCAACATCATCGAAGTGAATGCGGGTGAGATGCTGTGGATGCAACCTGGAAGCCAAATAGAGGTCCTGGGTTGTCCAATCGATCAGCAAGTGCGTCATATCAATGTGCGCTTTGTTTTAAAACACGAAGATGCCAGCGTACGATTAATGCGGGATTACATTCATGTTCGCCCATCGCAATCCATTCGTCACCAATTAAATGATTTTCTTGAATATGTTGAGGACCCTGGCCCGTTTCCAGAGCTGCAATTAAGGCATCTCATCGCCGGCTTGGCATTAAGCGTACTGCGCACATCTGCTGACGACCGTCAACCAGATGAAATAGGTCTCTATGCCAATCAGCGCCATCATCTGCAACGTTATATAGCAGATCATATATTAGAAGGTATTGGTCCAGCAGAATTAGCAAATCACATGGGATTGAGCTTGGATTATTTCACTCGTTGTTTTAAAAAGGCCTACGGTATTGCACCGCGACAATATTTAGTCGAAGAACGTATGCGTTTGGCAGCAATACAATTGGTTGAAAGTACCGATGCAGTAAAGGCAGTGGCCTCACGTGTTGGTATGGATGATTGTAATTACTTTTGCCGACAGTTTAAAAAAGTAATTGGTTCGACGCCCATGCAATTTCGTAAGCGCGGAAGTATCCCGCGACAACTCCAATAAAAAAGGGCGGCTTATAAGCCGCCCTTTTTTATTAAACTATCTTTATTTAAGTCCAGATTTTTTATACATCTCTAGCATGATTTTGATGTTATCTAATTCAGTTTGGAAACTGATAGGTTTTGGTCCATCTGCACAGAGGTAGTTTAGCCACGCTTTGCCCAGTGCAGGCATATCGCCAGGATGTTTATCTAAACGAGGCACTTTCAAAGCTTTTTGGCGTGCTTTGCCTTTACCATTGTTGCTTACATCAAAAAAGATGACCGGGTCTTTGTTGCCAGAAAGATAATTAAATTTCAAGCCGCCTTTTTTACCATAAATACGAGTTAACCAATCGGTTTCATTGTGAGCATTATTAGCGCGTTCCCAGTAATAAGTCATGCCATTCGTGAATTTCATCCAGGCAGCGCCATGTTCTTCAACGTAGCCAGGTCCTTTTGGATAGAGTTCGTCGAGTCCATTGACTGCGAATGATTCGACGCTTTTGAGTTTTGGTTGGCCGAGGACGCCGAGATGGAAAGAGAGGTCATAGACGCCCCAATCAAATAACGGACCACCACCGGCTATTTTTCTATCTAAAAACCATTTGGCACCAGGATTGTATTCAATGCCGCCGCGACCTTGGCGTCCACCACATTGATGATGCACATGATAAATTTCACCGAGTTTACCAGAATTAATTATTTTTTTAACAAATTCAAATTTAGGATTGAGACGAGCGTGCCTAGCAGAACAGCCTGATATTTTTAAGCGTCGATGTTTTTTAGCTTCGTTGACCAATGCTTGGCAATCTTTGACAGAGGTAGCTAATGGCTTCTCAAGTAAAAGATGTTTGCCAGCACGCATGACATCGATGCCGATTTTTTTATGAGTGCCTGGAGGTGTGCAGACAATAACAGCATCGAGCTCACTGTCGTTGAGCATATCTTTATAATTGGTTGTGCCGTTAGGTACACTGAAGGCTTCCATTGATTTTTTAAGGGCAGCATCACTGATGTCAGCAACCCAAGTCACTTTGGCACGACGATCAGCTTCTACATTGCGCATATGCGCTTGGGCAATCATACCGCCACCAATGATTCCTATTTGTTGTACTTTTTTACGCTTGGCCATATCGGCATCCTTTTCTCAAGAACGAGTAAGTGTTGAGTAGAGCGCTTTACTTATTGGAAGGGAGGGAGGGTACAAGTTCGGATAAATCATTGTGTTAATTAACTGCTCAGCATGAGGGAATGGGCAGTTATGAATGCCTTAATTGCATGCCACATTGTCCATATTTGCCCCCTGGCATTGCTTGTACCTGAGCAGTTGAGAACAGAATCCCTGGCTTCTTGGAGATCATTATGGATCGACGTCGTTTATTGCAGCTGGGGGCATTGGGAGCCTTGGGTGGATGTGGGAGCAATCCTTATCTTGAGAATCCCGAAACCATTAAATTACAGCAGGAAAATGAAAAGCATCAATTTGAGACGACAGGTGAAGTCTATAATTGGAAATTGGCCCTGTTTGTTCCACTTGGATTTGAAATCTGGGGTCCAGGTGTTCAACGATTTGCAGAAAATGCCCGAATCTTAAGTAGAGGACAATTAAATATCAGTGTGAAGGGCGCTGGTGAAATTGTACCATCGATGCAAATATTCGATGCGGTTAAAGACGGTGATATAGAAATGGGACATGCAGCATCCTATTTTTGGGATGGTAAAGACCCAAATTTACGCGCTTCAGTTTATTATACGAGTGTTCCGTTTGGTATGACAGCAACAGGTACCTATGCCTGGCTCAATGCAGGTGGTGGTCAAGAATTGTGGGATGAAATGTATGCTCCTTTTAATTTAAAACCGTTGCCATTAGGCAATACCGGTGTGCAGGCAGGGGGTTGGTTTCGTAAGCCAATAAAAACCATAGAAGACCTACAGGGTATTAAAATGCGCATGCCTGGTTTGGGCGGCAAGGTTTTAACCCGCGCAGGCGGTATTGCTCAAACCTTACCGGGTCAGGAAATTTATTTAGCTTTGGAAAGCGGTCGCATCGATGCAACTGAGTGGATAGGTCCGTATCATGATTTCAAACGCGGCTTTCAGGCAGTAGCGCCGTATTACTACACTGGTGGCTGGCATGAACCTGGTTCCGTGCTTGAATTATTAATTAATAAAAAGAAATGGGATGCCTTGCCGCAACACCTGCAATACATTATTAACATGGCCTGTGTTGAGGCTGACCGGTGGATGAGTTTACAATGGGCGAAATGGGATTCTGAGTATTATGAAAAGCTAAAGAAAGACCCTAAGATTCATGTTGCTGATTATCCAGCAAATATAGCCAAGGAATTAAAGAAATTTTCAGATGAGTTAAAAGCAGAAATTCGCGACTCGAGTGATATAGCCAAACGTGTCCATGAATCTTATCACGGATTTCAGGGTCTGTATCAAGCCTATCACAATGCTAGTGAATTGGCTTTTGTCCGAGGTCGCGATGCTTAACCAAGCACCTGTTCATTGGTACGGGGATGAGCATGAGCATACATCTGCCAAAGGTTGGCGTAAATCAGCGCATGCGCTGATTGCGTGGATAGAGCGATTAAGCTTTGCCATGGCTGCATTGGCTGCAGTCATGTGCATTTTACTTGCCGGGTTAACCACAATATTGGTTATTTTTGGTGCATTCAATCTGATACACAATGGATTTGAAGAATTAAAATGGCATCTCTGTGGTGCTTTATTTTTATTGTCAGGGGCATTCTGCTTTGAGCGCAATGCCCACGTGCGAGTCGATACATTTTATGCTCGATTTTCACCAAAAGTGAAAGCAATGGTCGACGCGGTCGGGATTGTGTTGTTTGTTTGGCCTCTGGCGATTGCTATTTGTTATTATGGTTTGCTATTAACGACTGATGCTTTTGTACACAGCGAAGCTTCCAATGATGCCGGTGGTCTTCCGTGGCGTTGGGTTATTAAATCGGTTATTCCAATTGGTTTCTTGCTGTTGTTTATGCAAAGTGTAGCTGTTTTTCTGCGCGCATTGTTATGTATATGTGCTGATAAAGAGGCTGTGCATGATTGAAGCATTGCCACTCTTAATGTTTGTGGTGCTATTTGGCAGTTTGTTTACGGGATTTCCTGTGGCATTCTGTCTGGGCGGGGTCGGATTTTTATTCACCTGTATTGGTTCGGCGACAGGGGCTCTTGAAATGAGCCAGGTGCTTGGCTTGCTGCCTAAGCGTTTATTTAATAATGTGGTGGCTTCGGATATATTAATTGCAGTGCCGTTGTTTATTTTGATGGGTATGATTTTAGAGCGAACTCGCATTGCTGAAGACTTATTAAAATCGATGGCACATTTTTTCAGGCGCATGCGCGGAGGGCTGGCCATTTCAGTCATTATAGTAGGTGCACTGATGGCAGCATCGACGGGCATAGTTGGCGCGACGGTAGTCACCATGACGGTTATGTCGCTACCAACGATGCTTAAGGCGCAGTACGATAAAAGTTTATCGTGTGGGACGATCGCGGCATCGGGGACACTTGGGCAAATTATACCGCCATCAATCGTACTTATTTTACTTGGTGACCAATTAGACGTTTCTGTAGGAAAGTTATTTCAAGCAGCCATGTTGCCGGGGATACTATTAGTGGTTGCTTATATGGTGTACATCTTCGGTGTGTGTTTGATTAAACCGCAGCTTGCACCACCAGCACAAGAAGACGATGATGATATCAGTTTAAAAGAGCTCTTGTGGCATTTACTGCCAGCCTTGTTTTTAATTGTTTTGGTTTTGGGAACTATTATTGCTGGATATGCCACGCCAACAGAGGCTGCGGGCTGTGGTGCAGTTGGTGCATTTGTTTTGGCATTGATGAAGGGACGCATTACTAAATTAGCTTTATTCGAGGCTTCAATTAAAACAGTCGAAATATCGGCGATGGTGGTGTTTATTCTTGCCGGGGCCCAACTATTTAGCCTGGTATTTCAGCAACTCAACGGAACTGAGCAGGTTATCGGTTTATTAGGCAATAATGAATTAACTGCCCCACAATTTATTTACATCATCATGATTGTAGTTTTTTTGCTTGGCTTCTTCTTGGATTTTATCGAGATCTGTTTCATAGTCGTACCGATTATCATACCGGTGCTCAAGGCATTTGGAATTGATACAGAGGAGGGCTTGGTGTTTATTGGAATTTTATTAGCGCTTAATTTGCAGACGAGTTTCTTAACACCACCATTTGGCTTTTCTCTGTTTTATCTGAAAGGTTCTGCGCCACCTGAGATAAAAACCACGGATATCTACAAAGGTATTATTCCATTTATATTGATCCAATTGGTGGTTATCACCTTGGTGTGGTTTTTCCCGCAAGAGCTTATTTGGTCTGTTGTCGAATATTTTAATGGCTAGAGCGTGGTTTGTGATAGGCCTTCATCTTGTTGGTCTATCCACTCGCGAATTTGCTGTGTTTGTAAGGTGTTGCTTAAAGTTGAGCGCGGAGTTTCCTTATTCAATACAACGTCGCTAAGGTGTAAGTATTCATTAACGATGCCTCCCAAACGCGGCATATCGTCAGTGGCGATGCCGAGGCTTTCCGCATCTTCATGCTGTTTGCGTTCTTTGTGTTCCCAGCATGTAACGGAGCCGGGTAAGTCATACATGCCAAATTGGGGGAAGGCAATTTCAGTAAATCGTGATGCGCTACGAATTTCGTAATGTTCCATAGACACAGCGTTATTCGGCGTAACTAATAAATGACCGATGCAATTATTTTTGCCCAATACTTGCAGGCTGATGTTAGTAACTTGGTCTTTTATATTGATGATTGCTTGAGCGTCTGTTACGGGACCAATAAAAGAAAGCATGGCATCGAGACCATGAACAAAAGTATTTGAGAATTGTTCATCTAGGCGTTGGTGGCGACTAAAGGCGACCGAAACACTTTGTAAATCGAGACCAGCCATCCAATTTCTAGCAATATCCATGTAGGGACCAAAACGTCGATTATAGGCAACGATATGAGGCAAGTTCCCAACGAGGTCAATGAGCGCTGCTTGCTTTTGTGCTGAAGTTGCTGGTGGTTTTTCGGTAAGAAATGGAATACCGAGCTTAGTGACTTTTTCGATTAAATGCTCGGTAACATGGACAGGAGCAAGGATGCTTAGTGCCTGGATCTCTTCTTTTTCCAACATCGCATCTATGTCTTGATAGTGCGTATTGAGTCCGAGTTTACCTGCTGCTTGTTGTGCTAATTCTTGATTTAAATCGCAAACAGCGGCAACTTTGATTTGACTTTGTTCTTGGAGTGCTGCGAGTGCTGGAATATGCATATTCGATGCCCAGCCACCACAGCCGATGAGGCCTAATTGTAACATGTTACTAAGCATTAAGCGTCGAGGCATGCTGCAAGACTGATGATTGAGAATAGGGCGTTTTGAACATAGTGTTTACTATGAAAGACTGGAAATTGGTGTTGGCAGGCTGTAGTGGTTTCATTGGTAATGCCTTGCAACAATATCTTGCACAGCATGACGTGGACTTTGTGCGTTTAGTTCGCTGCGAACCAAGAAGCGAGAAAGAGATTTATTGGAATCCGGCGCAAGGGGAAATCGAACATCAGCAATTTTCAGATGCGACGCATGTAATAAATTTTTCTGGAGCGCCAATTGCCGATGCGGTGTGGACTAAAAAGCGTAAAAAGATTTTATTAGAAAGTAGAATTACTACGACGTCCTTATTAGTTGAGGCTATTAATAAATCAGAGAATCCGTCCTGTACCTTGTTAAACGCGTCTGGTGTTGGTTATTACGGCGACTGTGCCAATGAATGTACTGAGCAGAGTGAGCCCGGGAGCGATTTTTTAGCCGGAGTTTGTCAGGCATGGGAAGCAGAATTAAAAAATTTAGGTGATCAACATCGCACGATTGCGCTGCGTATTGGTGTTGTGCTTGGAAAGGGTGGCGGTGCTATGGCACGAATGTTGCCGCCGATGCAATTTGGTCTTGGTGGTCATTTGGGTAATGGTCGTCAGTGGATGTCGTGGATTTCACTCCGGGATTGTATAGCTGCCATCATCCATTGTGCGGGGCATGTAGAGATATCAGGCGCTGTAAATGTGGTTAATCCACAGCCAATTACGAACCATGATTTTTTCAAATGTCTTGCTGCGACCATGCAAAAACCGTTTTGGGCTCATGTGCCTGCTTGGATATTGCGTTTACGTTTTGGTCAAATGGCTAAAGAAATGTTGTTAAGTAGTAATCGAGTGAAACCTGATGTATTATCGGACACTGGATTTTCTTATACAGACCTAGAATTAAGATCTTGCTTTGAACACATTCTCGGAGATTTGAATGCCTAAGCTAGGATTGTTGGCGTTGGTGTTATTTGGTTTATGCGCTTGTGGTAGCCCACGTCAGATGGGTGATGTCGGTGGTTTACCGGTTCAGTTTGAAGTCTTACTTGATCGATCCTTTGTTGGTGCGATGGAAAACAGACAAGGAAAAATGGGTGCCAGTGCTGGTGTAACCGTTGGTTCTGGCGGCACGCGTACAGGTGTGGGTTTTGGATTAAGTTTTCAGAGTACCAATGTTTATCTGTATGGTGGCAATGCAGCTGGTCAGGCGAATCTATTTCGCAAACGCATCAAGTGGGGTGTTAATCAATTTGAGGTACCGTTGAAACCAGGTCGTAAGGTGGTCTTTACCGCTGTAGTGAGTGGTGGCAGGAGTGGCTGGGAAACCATCGGAGCTTATGCAGTTCTATCTAAGGATAACGCGGTGCGCATAACGCTTTCGGAATCAGGCGGTACCGTTCAGGCTGTTAAGTCAGTCTCTAGTGCTCGATAAGTATCCAAGACTCCTATTACAAAATAGTTTGAAACTTTTATCGTTCTTCACCGTCAAATCTGCGTTCAGCAGTGTTTGGCGGGTGCCAAACATCGGCAATATGACCTTGCTTTTAGGTATAGAGGCAGTGTGATAGTAGCCTGCTAGTTATTTGGAGTCAGCATGAAGAACTCGTTGTTACATTACCTTTCCTTGCTCTGTTTAGTAATGCTTTGTTGGCAAAGCCCAGTTGTTTCAGCGTATGCTGAAGATGGTGACGCTGATGATGAGATTGCTGAAAAACTCAAAAAGAAGCTTGAGAAGGAACTGAGAAAAAAAGGCCTGAGTGGTACCAGTAGCAGTGACGAAGACGATTACAACATGTACAAAAACGCAATTCCTATGCGTTGGCGTATTTATGCGGATCAAGAAAGCGGCATTGCCTTTCGATTCCCTTATTTTTATTCTACACCGGATCAGTACCAACCACGTATTGTTCGTCGCAATTCGTGGTTCATGCGTGCTGGTGATTTTGATGCCGATATTGAATTGAAGCGTTCGAGTGCCAGTAAACTAGATGCAGGTACCGATATTTTTGATCAAGCTAAAAAATTAGTCGACATTGATGATATGGAATGGGTCTCTTACGATTATTATCAATCGCCTGAATCACGTCCGCATGTTAATAGTAAATGGGCACCAGAAGGCGTAGAGGCTGCACTTGGCGAATCGGAAGAATACGTTGCTTTGGTGTTGCGCCATGAGGGCAAGGTCAATGCACTGATATGTCAGGGCAAATTGGGATTTAAGGAAAATAAACAGATTTTAGATACATTCGAAGTTATGCATCGTCCTAAAAAAGATCGTAAGCGGAAAAAAGGTCCGTTGATGACTTACCGTGAGAGTTTATTTAGAGACAAGAAAGTCTTGGATTTCAAAGGTAATCCAATGAAATTAAGTGATAATGGCCCTGCCCCGTGGGACCAAACCTTTGAAGTAGAAACGGCACATTACCACATCACTTGTCAAGTTTCGCCAGCCAAAGCTTATTATTACGGTATGCTTTGCGAGGCATTGTATCGAGAATTCTTTAGCCTTTATCAGCCTGAAACAGTTATTCCATACAAAATGGAAATTCATATTTTTAATACGTTTAATGACTTCTCGTCAGGCGCTGGTTCTATAGGCATACCTATCAGCTTTGGCACTGGTGGTTTTTTCTATCCGTCATTACTGTGCATATTTGCCTATGAGAAAAGTACTGATGTGAATGCACAATTTACACCAGATAAAGTTATCGCTCATGAATTATCGCATCAATTTCTTCATTTAACCTGTAATGGTTCTGATCATGTGCCTACATGGATCAATGAGGGATTGGCCGTGTATTTTGAAACCTTCATCTTTAAAAAAGGTAAATATATTAATAAGCCACCACGTGGTCGCATCAGTCGTTTAGTTGGTGTCTATGGTCAAACCAAAGATGTGCTGTGGTCGATGGATAATTACGTGAAGCATTATGGTCATATTCCGGCAATGAATTATGCCGAAGTGTATGCGATGACTCACTTTTGGATTTTTGGAGCAGGGAAGCAAGGGAAGTCCCGTTTCGTAAAATACTGGAAGGCGCTGAAGGCGGGCGAAGATGGCACAGAGTCCTTCGAGAAGATCTTCCTAGAAGACATCATCAAGGCTAAGGGCTCACGTGGTGCTGCGATTAAGG
>JANQLF010000079.1 GCA_028280785.1 Planctomycetota bacterium | reverse complement strand
GTTGGCCTATGCCCAACGTCGCGTACGCAGTCATAAGCAGAAGACGGATAATAAAAAACCAATTCCATGGATATTGGTTAGACAACTAGCAGCAGCATGTTTGGTTATAGCGGTTTTATTTGGTATGTTGGGTTCGCTGTTGATGCCATCATTAAGTTCATCGCATGATAGTTTATCACTCTACAAAAATGAAGCCCCAGTGCGTCATTATTCAGTGGCACCAGATAATCTCGAAGTAAATTTTTCGGGAAGTTCAAACGAGCGCAGCCTCGAAGAGATCGATATAACTATTGAAGATGAAATCATTGTTGATCAACCCATTATAACCGATCTAGATGTGCCAGTCGAAGAGTTGGAGACAGAAAGCGCTGAGCGGGAAGAGCGCGTAGAGCCCAAGGGGCGCGAGGAAGCACTAAGTAAAACTAAGTCTATTACCACAGATTCATTTTTAACAATCAGACCATCGGCTGATGAAGGTGCTGAGCGCGAATATAAGCGTGTGCGAGACCCAATAACGATTCCACCTTTAGAACCAGCTAAGCGACCGGGACCAGTGCAATCATCCCGGTTCAAAGATGAGTTGAAAAAAGAGAAAAACGATTTTGCTAAGCAATTGATCAATCTTGAAACCGTTGAAAAGCCTGAGGATTTTAGAAACAACGATGAGAAAGTGTCTACAGGACCAAAACTGAGAACAGTCGCGTCCATACAGGATAAAAATTATGAAGAGGCATTAGAACAATTAGATGAGATAATCCATGCTGGTGAAGATGATGAGGAAGAATGGGAAGAGGCAGAAAAATTATCCGACAATGATAATCTGTTACTAGCTAAAGAAGTAGAATTAAATGAAATTCAAGGACACACCAATAAAAATAATGGTAAAAAGCATCGAGTGCTGCAACAAGAGATGCGGCAAGAACTCCAAGATGTTCAGCAGCAACAGGGGCAAACGCGAAATGTAGACACAGCAGGTGTACGCCTTGAAGAATTATCCAGAAAATTGGAACAAGCTAAACGAGGAAATGATGCAGTTGCCAAATATAATTACGACCAAGGACTTAAAGCCTATGCCGAGAATAGGCTAGAAGATGCTGTTATCCATTTGCGCGTAGCAGTTGATGCCTCTCCAAATCAAGAAATATATCAGAAGAAATTGCGTGAAGTTGGCGCTGTCGCAGGTACAACTGGTGATCCTAAAGATGTGTTTGCTGACAACATCGCTGATACTTTGTCGGTCGAACATCAGCGCTTATTGATAGAGATTGAACAGAATATAGACAAAGGTGAGAAACTATTAGCTGAGGGCGAATTGGCCCAAGCTAAAAAGTATTTCAATATGGCTAAGGTGCGAACTCAAAATTTACCAACACAAAATAGTAATCGAGAGTTCCAGTTAAAAAATATAGAGCAATTGTTGGATAGTACCGATGAACAGGCGAAGATGTTCGCAGCAACTAATCCATCAAATGGATTTATGCAACGACAAACAGAATTACGCGACTATAATCTAAGGTTAGAAAAAAACCGAATTGACGCCATGATGCAACGTGCTGAACGGGCACGTAAAAACCGAAATTACGACGAGGCCATACTCTATGCGCAGAATGTATTAAAGATAAATCCGAGTCATGAGGGTGCGCACGATGCGTTGATAAAAAATCGCCGTGAACGTCATATTTACTTGCGTCAGATCACAGCGGATCTCTGGGATGAAGAACATCTTCAGTTGAGCGAAAGAATAGAGGAAGATATGCTCCCTCAATTAGAGTTAGTTAAGTATTCGGATGAATGGCATGAGATAGATGCACGGCGCGGGGGAGGGGATGGAACGCAGAGTGCTCTCGGAGAATCTCAGACTAGTGCGCGTGAAATTTTAAGTGAAGCGTTAAATGAAGCGCGAATCGGCAACTATAATCAAGCTGCAATTCGTCTGAATGAAGCTCTTCAGGAAAACTCAGATAGTAAGCTACTATATCAATTTTACCTTGCTGTAGGTGATCGATATATGCTGAAATTAGCAGAACGTGATGAATTACATGAACCAATTAAGCAGATTTTGAAAAGAGCACATCAATATAAAAAAGAGTTACGAAAAAGTCGTGAATATCAAAAGTTGTTAATTTCTAAATTAATGAAGTCAGAAGAGGAGCGATTGGTAGCGACGCGAGAACTTGTGGCTATTGGGCCAGAAGCCGTCCCAGTATTGGTGGAAATGCTGAAGGATGCAAATGCAGAGCAAAAGCAATATATAGTTGCCACATTGCAGCATTTGTCGAAACGTTCCGAAGAAGCAAGGGGTGCATTGCGTAACATAGAACTGCAAAAGCGGCAACGTCAGGCAGAAGAAGCCCAGCGCCAAGAACGTGAAATGGCGCGACGCAAAGCGCCAGTAAAAAATTATCCGGTCAATCCCTGGGTGCAGACCAAGCAGGATTCCTTGTCTACCTTTGCCATTGATACCGATTCAGCGTCCTATCGCCAAGCACGCAGTTATATTAACCGCGGGTATTTGCCACCGGCTGGGCTAGTGCGTATGGAAGAATTTGTTAATGCCTTTGATTACAATTACCTACGCCAGCGTTACAAAACATTTACTGTGCATACCGAGGCTGCTGCGTCACCATATGCACAGGAGCTCACCTTGGTCAAGGTAGGTATCAAAGGAAAAGTTATTGGACGCGAAGAGCGTAAGGCGGCGCATTTAGTGCTGGCAATCGACACCAGTGGTTCGATGGACCAGGATGATCGTTTACCATTAGTGCAAGATGCTTGCTTGCAGTTATTGGAAAAACTAGATGCACGTGACAGCATCACCTTGATTACCTACGGACGTCAGGCTCGCTTATTGCTTGAATCGACACCCGTCAGCCAAAAACAAAAAATTGCTCAGACTATTCAGCAGTTACAGTGTGATAGTTCAACCGATTTACGCCAAGGCTTGGAGTTGGCCTATAAATTAGCAGCGCGTCATTACAAGGCAGGCACCGTTAATCGAGTTATTTTATGCTCTGACGGTGTGGCCAACGTTGGTGAAACCGATGCTCAAAATTTATTAAATGCGGTTAAGGCTTATAAAGATCAGGGCATTACCTGTACAACAGTTGGTGTTGGTAATGGCGTCTATAACGATGAATTATTAGAACGTTTGGCTAACAATGGTGATGGCTCGTATATCTATGTTGATTCTGCCGATGAAGCTCGCCGTGTATTTTCTGAAGAATTATCAGCGACTTTGCAGTATATTGCCAAAGACGTTAAAATTCAGGTTGATTTTGATCCAAATGTGGTGCGTCGCTATCGACTCATCGGCTATGAAAATAGAAAAATTGCCGACAAGGATTTCCGTAATGACAGCGTTGATGCTGGTGAAGTTGGCAGTGGGCAGAGTGCAACTGCATTATACGAAGTGGAATTGTTGAATAATATTGATGCCAATGATTTGGGTACTATTTATCTGCGTTGGAAGGATGTGGATACCTCAAAGGTGAGTGAAGAAGCCCACCGCATCAAATCTAATGCCATCAAGCAACGCAGTGCTAAATCTGACCCACGCTTTTATCTAGCAGCGATAGCAGCGGAATTTGCAGAAATACTGCGAGAAAGTGAACATGTCAGTAATCGAGACTTACGCAAATTGTTAGACGACATTAATGCTGTCGCTGATGCCTTGCCGCTCGATCAACACATTCAGGAATTGAAACGTTTAATACAGCAGGCCCATGGTTTACCACGTGGTCAGTAAGGAGTCATGATGTTACGCTTAGGAATACTATGGTGCTTATGTATGTCACTAATCGGTGCCGTCGAAGTGCCCGATCTGCAAATACAGAGCTTAAAGGTGAATGGTGTAATCGAAGATGAAAACATCAATTTTACGATTGATACGACAGTCAGTGCTAAAAAAGCGGATCAGTCCTTTGTACTGATCAATGGCGCCGTCGTCTTGAGCAAGACTGCTAGCCTGCCTGATGGTGTACGCTTGGTTTATGATCCGGTTAGCAAAGCCTATCGCGTTGTGATCGATAAACGTGGTGATTATACAATGACTTTCGAATTCGCGGCTAAACCAGATAAATTAGAAGGGGGTTTGTGGCGACAGTGTTCATTTCAAGTACCGGTAGCGACACAACGTGAATTACGGGTGCGTTCCGATCGTGATGATGTTGAATTAAAATTTCCCGGCGCATTAAAATTAGAGCGAAGCATAGAGGATAATCATACCGTTTTTACGGCGTTGCTTGGTCCAGGTCATCCGTTTACTGTTCGTTGGCAACCACAAGTGAATGAACTTGACGCTAAATTGGTTGTTGCGAGTCACAGTAATGCGATTTTAAGTGCCCATGTTGGGGTTTGGCATATTGATGCCTTATTTCAATTTCAAGTTGCGCAAGGCAAGATGAATGAGTGTTCGCTGCGTATTCCAGCTGATGTCCATATTACCCGTGTTCAAGGCCAACATATTCGCGATTGGGATGTAAGTACAAAAGAAGACCATCAAATTTTACGTGTGGAACTCAATCAAGAACAAACGGGCCGCTATGATCTTCACGTTTTGGCAGAACAAAGTATCGCGGCAATGCCAAGCAACGGATCGTTACCAAAATTATATGCGCTTGGTACCATGCATAATCAAGGTCATATTCTTGTTGGCAGTAACTCGGCTATTCATGTGAGTACGCAAAAAAATACAGGACTTAAGCAAATTGATGTCACCGCGTTCCCACGCGCCCAGGCACAGACTGCACGCCGCCTGCCTCGTCAAGTGCTGTATGCCTTTGAGTGCGCAAGTGACGAATGGGATATGCAGGTTGCTTTAAGCGATATTGTTTCGAGTTATGATAGTGAGCAGCGTATGCATGTGGCTGTTCAAGATGATGAAGTCGTTATTTATAACACCATCGAATTAGATATTCGAGATGCGACAATTCGACAAATAAGTATGGACAGTTTTGCCGGTTTTACTTTAGCAGATATCCAAGGGCATAATGTCGATCCTGATGCGAGTCATGTCAGCGACAATAATTTGCATATTATATTTACCAAACCAGTTATCGGCCGCGTAAGCATACAATGTCGTTTTGAATTAGGTAACAGTCCATTGGACCAGGCAATCGACATTAAAGGTGCAGCCGTTGATGGAGCGCGCAATCAACGCGGTTTCGTGGTAATTTCAGCTGAAGATGGTGTACAGCTTGCCAAGCCTGATGTCGATGCCTTGCGCCAAGTGCATATTGGTTCCTTGCCACTACGAGTAAGCGAAGCTCAGTTTGCTTGGCGTTTTCGCACTGAGGAATGGTCACTGCGTTTTCAAGCGCAAAAACGTCGCTCAGGTATTCGCGCAGAAGGTTTCCACTTGGTTTCTTTAGGTGATGGCACTGCCTTTGGTAGTCTAATTATGACCTATTTTATTACCGGAGCACCAGTTGATGAATTGCATTTCAGCCTCAAAGGTTCGGTGAAGCAGTTGGAATTTATCGGCAATGATATCAGTTCATGGAAATCGGATGGTCAACATTATACGGTTAAATTAAGCAGAAAGATTATTGGTGATTATAATCTCGGTATTTATTGGCAACAGCGCTTCATCGATAAATCCGAAATTGATATCGGTATTATACAATGCGAACAAGTAGATACTGAAACCGGATACATGGTAGTCGCGAGTCGTGATCACTTGCAGGCATCAACAGCAAAAACACTGCCAGGTACCTTGTTGGAAATAGATGCTGAAGAATTGCCACCGAGTTATCGTTTGCCAATTAATGCACCGGTCTTAAAATCATATAAGTACGTCGATGGTGACCATTTTATGCCAGTTAGCATAAAAAGTTTTGAACAAGGTGAATTAATTCCGGTGGTTATCGAAGTTATGGAAATGAATACCACCGTGTCGATTCGTGAAGATACTGGGGATGTGGAATCATTAACTGATGTCATTTACAAAATTAAAAATGCTAATAGCCAATTTCTGACGTTAACTATGCCAGATGATGCACGGATTTGGAGTATTCAACGCATCGATCAGAAAAAAGAGCAAAGCATTACTGCGGCGAAAGATGGTAATTTGGTCAAAATTCCTTTGCAGCGCCATCGTGATCCCAATCGTCCAATGACCATTAAAATGGTCTATGGTCAAAGTCATGGAGTGCTTGGTTGGTCAGGTGATTTGGTCATGCAAGCACCGCGTAGTCCGATGCATTCAACATTTGCCCGTTGGCATATGCAAGTACCAGACGGTTTAATGATTAGTGCGGAAAATAATTCGAATATGCAAGTGGTGGCTCAACATTACCGAATGCCGCAGTCTGTCTTGGATCGTGTAGCTCATACCTGGCCGCACGTCTTAGGATCCTTCTTTACCGATGGCGGTAAACTCTTTTGTGTCATGGTCGCTTGCGTGCTTTTGACGTGTATTTTCTTCACGAGACCAGTGTTATTTCCCTATGCATGCGCTGCCTCAATGATGTTCTGGTTAATTATAGCAGGTTTTATGGTGGCCAGCCAAACGGATGTTGGTCAATTGCATCCACCGAAGCATGTCACCTTTGATCAGGCACTCAGTCTTGATCAAGATCAACCGATGCAAATTAGTGTAGCCATTAAAGAAGCTTGGCATTTTGCTATGGCTATAACGCCTGCAATTATTGGTGGCATTGTCGCCTGTCTCGCATTTGTTGCTTTGTGGATATGGCGTAAAAAAACCGTACTCGCTATTATTGCAAGTGTCGTTGCTTTAAGCGCGGTATTGGTGAGTTTGCAGGCGATCCCAGCTTTGAATAATATATTAATTCATGTGAGCACGTGGTTAGTGCCAGTGTTGCTGACCTTATATTTACTGCGCGGACAGTTTTCGAAATTGATGGGTCGTCCAGCCGCTTCGGTGGCACCTGTTTTGGCGCTATTCTTGGTTTTAAGTGGCTGTAGTAGTGGTTCGCGTAGTGATAATACCGCAGATATCGAACCTGGCGTCATTAATCACGTTGCCTGCGTTGCGGAACTGGGTGAAGATAGTGCTGATATTAGCATGCGTTTTAAGATTAAGGTCGAGAAGGATTATGTTCTGCCATTATTACCATTAGCCGCTGTTGTGCGAAATGCTGATTCTTTACCGAAGCATGTTAATTTGCAACTCATGGAGGAGTTTTATGCCCTGTCTTTTGAACGGGACGGTACCTATGACATTGATGTCAAATATTTATTACCGTTACCGGACAGTGATTTGTGGCGCAGTTTCACGATGCCTGTGCCATTGGCCTTAAGTAATAATGTACAGGTTCGCATTCCTGAATCGGGTATGGCCATTGAAGCACCGGCGGCGATTTATTTCAAACATGCTGAGGAAGCTGATGCGTCTGTGGCCTATGCACAATTTGCACCAGGTCAGACAGCTGTGTTTAACTGGCGTCCACGCAATCGAAATACCAAAGATGAAGTTTTGAAGATGTATGCTGAAAATATCAATATTATTCGCACCGATAGTGGATTGATTGATGGTCAACATCTGATTCGTCTACGTATTGCGCAAGGTGAAATACAAGACCTTCATTTAGCAATTCCTAAATCGATGACGGTAACTGATGTGAAGGGAGCAGACATTGGTGCATGGCGTTTTGACGCGGAGACCGGTCAATGTGAAATAAAATTACAAACAGCTAAGATCGATAATTATGTGTTGTATGTGCATACGCAGACCAGCGGTTTAAAATTACCGTATACTCAAGATGTGTATGGTATCAGTGTCAAAGGTGTGGAACGCAATCGTTCTGTGCTTGGCATCAGCACAACGAATGCGGTGGTGACAACAGTGAAAGACGATGCTGTTACACCAATGCATATCGATGATTTAATGATGCAGGCTAAAAAGTTATTAAACAAGGGCGAAACGCTTCGTTATGCCTATCGTTTAAATGATGTGAATGATTCCGTTACTATTAGCAGTAAACAAGTACAGGCGGAGATTCGCAGTCTTGAATCAGGATCGTTCTCTATTTCAGATGAACGCTTACTTTATGTAAGTAAATTACAAAGCGTCATAAGCAAAGCTGGTGTATTTAGTCTTTCCTTAAACATTCCAACGGGTTTTGATATCGATAGTTTGCAATCAGCGCACATGAGCCACTGGGATGATGAGTTAATTGATGGTCAGCAGCGTGTACGCATCTATTTAAAAAATAAAACACAGGGAACGGTTAACATCCATGTTTCGCTGAGTAAACCGATTAGTGAAATTCCACAGCATTTAGATGTGCCGCGCATCAGCATTGTTGATACGCTGAAACATAAGGGCCAAGTCGTCATCAGTGCCGAGCGTGGTTTACGCCTCCATGTTTTAAATAAACAAGCTGTTAGTGAAATTGAGCACCATGAAACCAATGTACGTGGTGGTAAATCACTGAAATTTAAACTGTTACAAGCAGACTGGGCAATCCGTTTACAGCCTCAGGTGATTCGACCAGTTACCAATGTACAATTCTTACACGATGTACATGTCACTGAGGGCATGCTTCGTCATGCTTGGTATATGCGTTACAAAATGCGTAACGCAGGGCGCAAACAATTTAGCATTGAGATTCCTCAAGATGCGATGGGTGTGTTAATTAATGCTCCAGACGTAGCCCGTTGGGATGATGTACGTAAAGACGGTAAGCGCTTTATTCAAGTTAGCCTAACTAGAAAATATTTTGAACAAACGTGGCCTTTAGTCTTACGCTTCGAAACTCGTTTTGATCGTAGCAGTGGGCAGGTGCAGTTAGCTAGCACCGGTCTGCGCGATAGTGACAGTATGAAGGGTCACGTGGTGGTACATGGTAGTGACCGTGTCGAAGTGGAGGTCGCGAAATTACCCGATGATTTAGTGAGTACCGAATCGCGCTCAATTCCAAATGTTTTTGGAGCAGGTTCCTTGTCTGATGCGGCTTTTTGCTTTAAGTCAGGTAACGGACGTTATCACGTTGATATTAAGGCTACGCGTCACTCAAGTGCCGACGTTTTGCAGGCACGCGTATTAAATACCAATATTAGTACGGTATTCACTGAGCGCGGTGAGAGTTTTAATCAAGTGCAATTATCCTTGCGAGTGGGTAAGAAGCGTCACTTAAAAGCGCTATTGCCAACAGGTAGTCATATTTGGTCTTTGCGTGTTGATGGAATTGTTATGACGCCGTCAAAAGGCACTGATGGTTTGTGGCTCATTCCTGTGGCTCAAGGTTCGCGTGGTGATCTTCCGGTTAATGTTGAACTTATTTATGTCCATGTTCAGGATCATGCTTGGGCTTATGGTAATCATAAATTAGTCGGTCCTCAATTTGATTTACCCTTAGTCGATATTGATTGGGATATTTATGTGCCACCAGCATGGGAATATTCCGATGTCAGCGGGACCTTGAGTGTGCGACCTGATACCGTTGTTCGTCCTATGACCAGCAATTATGGTATTGAAGCCTACGAACAGCAAATTAATAAAAAGAATATCATCGATATTAAACGAGCAAAGGTGCTGCAACAAAAAGGTAAGCAATTAGCATCGCAAGGTAAGCAATACGAAGCTAAGCAGGCCTTGGAAATGGCGCGAAATTACAGTACATCGGATTTTTCATTTAATGAAGACGCTCGTGTGCAATTACATCAATTAAATAAACAACAATGTGTTGTCGGTTTTGTCAGTCGCCGTGGTCGCCTACGCCAACAACCAGGAGAGTGGGCGAATAATACCAATGATGATCTTGGTGATCAATTCCGTATCGAAGAAGCCCAGCGCGTGCAAAATTCATTAAGCAAAGGTGATAGCGATAACTTAGAGAAAATTATCGATCATATGATTCGGATGCAGGAAGATGCAGCGACAGTTGCACCTCGTATGATGATCTCAGCACCATTACATGGTCAGAAAATTAGTTTGCATCGTAATTTGCAAATTAAACCAGATGTCCCAATGTTTGTTACGTTTGAGGCGCATAAGAAAAAGCAGGAAAAAGTTGATGGTATTCATTGGGGCAGTGTGCTGCGTTATGCTGCAGCTGTTATAATTGGGCTATCATTGATCTGTTTTATAGACAGTCGTTGGTCAGCGATTGAGTCTTACTTTACACCGAAGCCACCACAATCTCGTTTGAACAAAGAGCTTGCAGGTGATGCAGTGAAAGATGAGGATTTAATTCAAGATGACGAGTGGGAACCATTGGTCGAAGACCACGCTGACGAATCAAAAGAGATGGTAGATCAATCTGATCTAAACGCGGAATCAAGTCGAGAGACAGAGCAGTCAGATGGTGAAGAAGAGGAAGAATCGACCTAAATAATCATAGAAATCGATCTATATACTTTCTTACTTGGTACTGGTCAAAAGTAATTCTCCACTAGGATGCCTAGCGGAGATACTTCATGGCCAAAAAGCAACTGAAAGTCGCGACCTGTCAATTCCGTATTAGCACCGACATTCGAAAAAACGCCAAACAAATTATGCATCAAATGCGTGTTGCAAAAATGCGTAATGCTGAAGTGGCTCATTTTCCTGAAACGTGCTTGAGTGGTTATGGTGGTGTCGATGTTATGTCCTGGAAGGGGTTTGACTGGGATTTGTTGCGCGAGCTCTGTGAAGAGATTGCAGCACTGGCCAAGGAATTGAAGTTGTGGGTGATTGTTGGCAGTTCGCACCCACTTAAAGGTAAGCATAAGCCGCACAATAGTCTTTATGTAATTAATTCTTCTGGGAAATTAGTAACGCGCTATGATAAGCGTTTTTGTACGACGGGTGATCTCAAATTTTATTCGCCAGGCAATCATCCGAGTGTGTTTACCATTAACGGCGTGAAATGTGCAGCACTTATTTGTTATGAATTGCGTTTCCCAGAATTGTACCGCGACTATCAACGCATGGGTGTGAAAATGATGTTTCATTCCTACCATAATGCCAAAGGTAAAACTAAAAAAGATAATATTCATACGGTGATTATGCGACCAACGATGCAGGGCCATGCAGCATCAAATAATATGTTTATCAGTGCCACCAATGCCTCGACGCCGCATCAAATGTGGCCGAGCGTTCTGATTGATCCTGATGGTGTTATTCGCAAGTCTCTTCGTCAAAACGAGGACGGGGTAATGGTGAATACTATTGATCTGAACAAAAATTATTACGATGCGTCCGGTAAATTTCGAAAATCGTGTATGGATGGCAAACGCAATAGCGGTAAGCTGGTGCGCGATGCCCGTAGCGCTGATTTAACATCGTTTTAGATAAGTCTGTCTCTAAAAGCTGAACAAACGCTTTTATGCAATGCATCATGCTATTGAGCAAATCTTGGGATGAGCTAGGCTTTGTCCATAAGGACAGATGCTATGAAGGTATTAATTACCGGTGCTGGTGGATTTTTATGTCGCGGTTTGGTGATCCCATTTGAGGAGAGTGGTGCTGAACTGCGTTTGATGGATGTTTGTGATTTTGAAACATCACATGAAAAAATTATAGGCGATGTAAGTAATCCTGCCGATGTTGAAAAGGCTGTGGCAGGTGTGGATGCGATCGTGATTGGTCATATGGCTTCGCGTCAAGCTGGCGCTTACGATGAAGTGGAATTACCTTTTGATGCGAATGTCAAAGGTACGGCCTTGTTGTTTGCAGAGGCGGTCAAGCAAGGGATTAAAAAAGTTACACTTATTTCAAGTGGGGCTGCTTGTTCGGTCGATGCTAAGAAACAAGGGTTTTATTCACGCGATTTGGCTATCGGCGGAAGTGGCATGTACGGCTTAACCAAGGCCTGCCAGGAAATAATAGCAGAGCAATATGCACGAGAGCATGATCTGACGGTATCGTCGATTCGCACGGCTTACATTCACGATATGGACAGCATGTGTGATAAATACGGCAAGAAGGCTAGCGAGGTAAACGCGCAGTATGCTGATCGTCGTGATATCGGTGAAGTAACGCGCCGATCGCTGTTATTAGAGGGTCCGCGTTATGAAATATTTTATGCCTTAAGCACACCAGAAGCATCAACACAATACGATGTTGAGTACACACATAAAACTCTTGATTGGCAGCCGCAATTTACCTACGAAGCTTATCCACGTTCAGTATAATCAATCTTCTTCGCTTTGCTCTTCCATTAAATCAGCGATATGGTCAGCAAGTTTAAGATGAAGATATATGGTAAAAATAAGTGAAATGGGTGAAATAATTAGATAACCCCAAAATAACCAAAAAGCCCAATCAAAGAAATACCACAGTGCGCCGAATAACGTTAAACCTAAAATAGTTCGGACTAACCAAATTATGATTTTCGATACGAGCTTATCGGCGATGGATTCAGACAATCTGTCGAGTTCCTCTTCGGCATCATTGTCATTTTCAGGATCGTCATTCATCTGCGTTAGCCTTGAACGAGTTTAATTAAATCCTGTCCCTCTTCGAGATCAGTTAAGACACATGGACGGAATTTTTCACGGTGCAGTGATTCTAAATCACATAGCAGCGCGTGGTGTAAACCCAGTCGGCTGGCACCGCCGTCATCAATTAATTCACTCGAATCACCACTGCTCATTTGGAAAAGCAAGCGTTTTTCAAAGTTACGCAGCGTGGCGCGTTGTAAGGCTGTGTTGACTACGGTTGCACTTTCGCACCACACAAATGAGTGAATGCTTTGTTCTGGTCCGTTTGTTAAAAGCTCACCAAATAACTTACCAGGATTTGGTTTATCATCGGACATCCCAAAGCTGAAGTCATCCTCTTGACGTAAGGGACGTAAGCGCCCAAGGCCGAGTACATAAATCATGGTCGCTGGACCATCGACTTTACCGCCATCGGTGACTTGGCTGCCGAGCTCACTAATGACCTCAACACCAGCAGCGGCCTCGAGCCATTCTACTTTATGTGGTAGTGCTGTTGCAAAATCATGGAGGCGTTTGTGTAAGCGAGGGTCGGCATCATCACCATCGACAACGACTAAACGAATATCACCTGGATTATAACGCGCTGCAAAACTGAGTAAGGAGCTTTGTATCATGCCGTAGACGGCATCACGGTTATGACCAACCATTAACAAATTACTGCCTGGTCGTGAAGCAAATTGTAACTCAGTCGGTCCTTTAATGGCATTCGGTTCACCGAGCCAACAGGACATTTTCTTTTCAGCATCGCTGCGTTCTTGCCCAAGTAATTTCACTAATGGTTGGTTATTAATTATTTGAGCGGGCACATTTCCTTCGAAGACCCATGTCGGTGGTAAGTTATCAACGGGTTTTTCGGCTAAACTTTTCAGGTAATTGGTTTGGTCGTCTTCCGTGAGCCAGAATACTTGGAAGGGATTATTGCCTTCAACTTGGCCAGAGCGCCCATTATAAATAGCCTCACCGGGGCGTTCGAGTAAACGAGCCGCAGTATTTTCTTCACTTAAAATTAACTGTGAGTCGGCTTCGTTACATTGTAGGGCAATACGAACGCCGATCTGACCAACGGCCGAACGGGCCAAGCTCATCGAACCGGCAATACTTTGTGAGCCTAATATAATGTGTAGGCCGAATGCGCGGCCTTGGCGCACGAAGCGTTCAAGTAATAACGCAGCATCACGAGCAATGCCGTCATCTTCAGTGAAGAATTCATGAAATTCGTCGATAACCAGTAAAGAGCGCGGCACAAATTCATCAGGTCGTGCGGCGCGATAACTAGCCAGGTCTTGGACTTCTGCTTTGCGAAACATTGCACCGCGACGTTCTAATTCCTCGTCAATGGTATGTAAAACACTTAATGCATACTCACGATCACTTTCAACGGCGATGACACGAGCGTGTGGGAAATTATTGCTGGCGTAGGTTTTAAATTCCACACCTTTTTTAAAGTCGACAAGATAAAATTGTAATTGATCAGGCCCATACCACAGCGCGCCGTTGCTAATTAAAATATGTAATAAGGTTGATTTACCTGAACCGGTGCGACCGCCGATCAACACATGTTGTGCAGTGCCTTCACCTAGTTCCAAATACTGTAATCGTTCTGCACCGCTTCGGCCAATCGGTATGCGCAAAATTTCACCGCTGTCACTTGACCATAGATCTTTTTGTTTTGGCACACCGGCTTCCATTGGCAGCGCACGATTAATAGCAGTGGCTGTTTGCTCACCAATAGTATTGAGAATGCGTTCAATCTGACGCGGCGCTGGCATAATTTCAGCTTCATATGCAAAATCGCGAAATGCATCCTGAGCCGGGCCAATTTTATCGTCAAAGCGGTCAAGAACGACACCTGTTTGGCGGAATATTTTACTATTTAATTCTTTGGGAATTTTATTAGCGGGTCGTGTTACATCCATACTAAAATCCCACAACGCGGACCATACTCTAAAAGCGCTGAGAGGCGTTCGATGGCTAACGGTGAAAAACCATGTGGGAATTCGGCAATAACTAAGATATGATACGGTTCAGCTAAATCGCCAGCGGCTTCGTTATATTCATCCAAGGTTTTGTATTGATTGCGTAAGAATTTTTGAATGACTTTTTCTGCATGCTCAGCAAGTGTTGCTAAGGATTGCTCTATATCCGATTGCGTTGTCCATACTTTGGCACCGACCAAATGTTCATCGTAATCTACCAAGCGCAAAAAGAGTGAGAAGTGATCGCCGAGTCCACGCGGGTCAAAAATGGTGAAGCGCGCCTGCCCAGGTGGGAATGAAGTGAGGATGCGCAACATGGCTTGGTGTATGGCTTGCATGCCGGCTTCAGCATTCATGCGACTGTGCAGTAACGCGGTTTCTGGAAGCAGTAAATCAATGGGAATGGAAATGTCGTCGTCGTAATCGAGTTCTTGGTCCCAACCGCAGTCTTTTAATAAAGCGTTGAGATTTTTATGCAGCATCCCAAGCGGGATATTATGGCTCGCTTGTGTTGGTGGTTGCCATGTGTCCCAGTAGGAGCCTTGCCACGATCGATAATCGCTGCGCATAGTATTGACGATGGCTTTCGAACGATCTTTGAGTTTTAATAAGATGTCATCACGTTCTTTTTCGGTGTCTTGCTGTTGCTGTTCGTTCTCGCGGACAATAGCCTGTTGCTCACTGCCAGAGCCTTGTGTGCATTCTTTCTCTGCAGTTTGCTGTTCAGTTTTTAATGTTTCAAGTTGTTGTTTATGAGCATCTTCGATATCTTGTAGGGTTAAGGATAATTTCGCATCAACATCCTCGAGTTTTCTTTTAACAGCGCTTTTAACTTGTGTGAGTTTCTTTTCTGATTGACGACGTTTTATTTCGAGTTTTTCTTCTTCTTTCTTTTGTTTTTCAAGTAATTTATCAATGGTCTCAGTTAAAGCCTTTTCTGGATCTAGGTCAGCGCGGGCGCGATTGACAAGGCGATTAAAGCACTCTTGTAATCCAGCGGCAAAACGTGCATCATCACCAAGCTGTTTATAGCGCTTGCGCTTAACACCAGCACGAACAGCGATGAGCCAGATAGCAAAGCTGAGCCAGGTAATGCCAGTAATAATTGGGATAATATTTGGATTAGGTAATTTAACAAATTTCCACGCTACGTAGCCAATGCCGCCGACAATGAGCAAGACGACAACTTGGAGCATGATGCTGACAAATTTAGAAGCTTTAAATCGCGTCTTGGCGCTAATGAGCGGACCGATTTGTTCATTTAATTCTGCAAGTTGTTTATCAAGATCAGCTAACTTATTAAAATGACTGGTACCATTGAGTTTGAGACTCTTTGGTTCTTGGTCATCATTGAGAGGTGGTAATTTCTGAATGAGGTCCTGAAGATTTTTTTCTGATTCTTCGGCACGCTGATTAAAATTAGCTAGTTTGCGTGTGGCTTCGGCAAGTGTTTGCTCTCTTTTTTGGGCTAATTCTGTCTCGTGATCATTGGATTCTTTTGAGGCAGCGCGTAAAGCACGCCGCTCATCTTTGGAATCCGCTTCAATTTTATCGCGTTGTTTTTGCGCATCTTTTTTGGCTTTGCTTTGTTCAGCTTGATACGCAGCAAGTGCTTCTTGGTGTTTTTCCTCGAACTCTTCGGATATTTTATTGAGGCTTTCTCTAATTGATTCCTCAAAATGCTGGACTTGTAAACCTTTAGCACCATCGAGCGATTTATAGGTGACGGCGAGCTCTTCAAGTCGTGTGCGACTTGTAGTGAGTAACTCTATATATTCACCAAGTAAGTCTTTGGCAGATTTTTTTTCAATTGATTGAGGACTGTCTAGCTGCATTTCTTGATTATGCTTCCTAATATTTCAGATAACTCGGCTATAGATCCGCCGCCCATTTTAATAATGCCTTCCATCTCTTGAACGTATTGTTTTTCAAATTCTGCTCGGCGTTGGTCTTGCCATTCTTCTTGGCTACGTTCCCAGACGACCTGAAAGTTTTTCATGGTGCCGTGGAGACGGCCTTCACTATAGCTTAATTTCATGAAGATGTTCCTGGTGATTTGCCAGTTTGATTAAGATAATTTTGTACGCCTTCGATCATTTGATCAAGTTGGGCGACGGCGACCGGTACCAAGTCTTCCATCTGACGCCGAGCCATGCGGACGCGGTTTGCTGACTGTTCGACCAAGCGTGGCAATTCGAGAAGTGCCTGTTCGACCATCTTTAAAGTGTGCTCGGCTTCTTCGAGCATGCGTTTAGCGCGTTTAAATTCTTTTTCCTCATCCTCGATCATTGGCCGACCCATTTTAGGGGCTCGCGATTTTGCGGCTAAATAACGAATGCGTGCTTCGCCATAACGTTGCTCGCATTGTAAATGGCGGCGTTTGCACTCGGGATGACGTTCATGGCGCAGCCAATTTTCGGTGCGGTCAACATCGGCAATCGCTTCGAGCATGACGCGTTCACTGCTTTCGTGAAAAGCAATCAAGGAACGGCGAATATCGAGAAGAACGTCAGGTGAATTAAGATGAGCAGCATCGGCCATGTATTAGCGATTCCGTAAATACTGCTCGATGGCTGCGGCTTTACGCTGTAAGAGCGGTACTTGGGCTTCAGCGCTGGCTGAAAAGCGCTCAAGTGCGGCAAGCATCTGCGCAAATTCTTCTGCAAATTTTGCTTGTTCCTGATCGCGCCACGTGTCGCCAAGTCTGGTAAACTGACGGTGCAGGCTTTGACTCTGCTCTTGTAAATCTGAAGTAAAATGTCTGAGATTACTGGCGAATCGTTTCAGGTGATCTGGATCAACTATAGCTTTAGCCATAATGCGGCTCCTAAAGGGAGTCTTAGCATACCGAGTGTTGTGCAAATAGTAGAATAATACAGCACTTGGAGCGAATGCTCAGATGACACGCTATGGCTGGATATTGAGTTGTTTGAGCCGGTAAATAAGGGTTGGCCGCTTCATATTCAGGAGTTTGGCAGCCTTACTTTGATTGCCCTCCGCTTTATGCAGTGCTAGTTGCAACAGCTTGCGTTCGTAGTCCTGCATAGCCCCGTGGTAGTCGCCCAGGTGAATTTTGAATGCTTCACTGCGACGCTTTGGTGCGATGTTTAAGTCGCCTGCTTCGATGTGTCGTTGGTCACAGAGAATAACTGCGCGTTCAATAGTGTTGCGTAATTCACGAATATTGCCTGGCCAATGATGCGACTCGAGTAAGCGCAGTGCATCGGGCGCATAATTGTCGATATCTTTATCATACGTTTCGGCAAATTGATGGAGAAAATAATGAGCAAGGGCGCTGATGTCTTCTTGGCGTTTGTGTAATGCTGGTAATTCAAGATGAAACATATTGAGACGATAAAATAAATCCTCGCGGAATTCACCCGATTCAACTAATTGTTCTAAATTGCGATTTGCTGCAGCAATGATGCGACAAGTAACTGTATAGTCTTCATTTGCACCAACAGCGCGCGCCTGTTTTTCTTCGAGCACACGCAGTAACGCAACTTGAAAGGCTTGGGAAACAGTTGCAATTTCATCTAAAAAAAGGGTACCGCCTGCAGCTTCTTGAATAAGGCCTACTTTGTCGGCATCTGCGCCAGTAAATGCACCTTTGGCATGACCAAATAATTCACTGCTGAGTAACGATTCACTCAAGGACCCGCAATTTATCGCCAAAAACGGTCCATTGACGTATTGAGATTGTTCGTGGATGTGTTTCGCCAAAAGTCCTTTGCCGGTACCGGACTCACCGGTAATTAATACGGTTGCTGGTGTTGGCGCGACTTTATTAGCCATATCCAGCATATCTTGGACATTTTTTGAACGCGTAATGATATCGTGATTGGAGCCATGTAATTGTTGTTTTAATTGACGATTCTCTAAAACTGATTCACGCCATTGTACGGCACGCTGTAGGGAAAGACGTAATTCTTGATTATAATCAAACAAGCGTTCGCTGCGATTGGCTGCTTTATTAAATCCTTCAACCACATAATCAAAGGCGCCAAGGTTTATCATTTTTACAATGACCGAGGCGCGATCTTCGTTGGTGGAAATAATGACAGGTAAATCGGGGTCAATGTTTTGAATTTCTCGCAACATTAAATGACCGGGTAATTCGTAGCCATCATCATCGAATGCCCAATCGGCATCACCATCAGGATTAACGGTTTTAACGTTACCGATGCATAAAACTTTGGGCAGCACATCGCAGGCTTCGAGATAGCTCATGGCCTCGCGCTGCGATGGGATTTCGATGACATGCCAGTGCTGGCGCAGTTCATTGATGGTCTCTTCAGTAAAGCCACTGCTGAGAAGAATGCTTTCCATGTGGGCAGTATAATTATTTGACACTACTGTCAAAATTAAGTTTAATGTCAAAATATTGACATATCGCGCTGCGAGTGGGATTCATAAGTCATTATATTATTTTATCTTATGTAATTAGGCAGATTGGCACGTCAGTAGCTCTATTGGGATAAGGAGCAAGAATGCTAAGCACAGAAACAACACCAATCCGCCAATCCCCATTGCCAGAGCGCTGCCTTTTCGGCGAAGAAGAGAAGCAGGCGGTTATGGCACTGTTCGATGATGCAATTGAAAACGGCAGCAAATTGATGGGCTATAATGGAGCCCAAGAGCAAGCCTATTGTCAAGAGTGGGCTGATTTTTTGGGTGGTGGTTACGCCGATGCAGTGAACTCAGGTACCAATGCGATTTTTGTTGCTCTCTCAGCTTTAGAATTAGAGCCAGGCAGTGAAGTCATTGTACCGGCAATTACTGACCCTGGTGGTTGTATGCCTGTTGCAGTATTAAATTTAATTCCTGTTCCAGCCGATACGCAAGAAGATTATTTTACTATTAGTGCTGAAACTATTGAGCCTAAGATTACTGAAAAAACCAAGGCCATTATTGTTGCGCATATTGCCGGTCGACCAGCGAATATGCCTTCAATTATGAAGCTAGCTAATAAACATGGCATACCAGTGATTGAAGACTGCGCGCAAA
>JANQLF010000063.1 GCA_028280785.1 Planctomycetota bacterium | reverse complement strand
CATGTGCGGACTCCTGCTCGCGTGCGGCTTCGGTATAATGGGCAACCGTCTCCGCTGGCAAGCTGCGCCACAGCAAGAATTGGTTGCGTAAGTCATCTATGAATGGTCGGTTACTGCGTAACCACGATGACGGTGAGCCGCTCACGCGTTTGAGCGTGACCACAACTTCGAGAATACCATCAATATCAGAAGCTTGTGAACGCAAACTAAATTCTTGGAAAATACCCAGATCAAAAGGGGCCAGTGAAATTGTTGATTTTAATTGATAATTTTGTTCATCGAGTTTTTGAATATCAGTACCTTCGGCAGCAAATTTACCAAGCGTTGAATCTTCATGGGACTCAAAGTGTTCGCCAATAAAATGTAAAATACCGCCAACGTCATGACTGCCCACCGTGAATGGGAAAATAAATTCAAGATCATCGCCTTTTGGTATGGGCATCTGCCATTTGCGTGCGATGCCTGGGTTGGCTGATTTACCTGCTTTCATGGCTGGATAAATAGTTGAGAGAATCACTGTGCCCATGACTAAAAGAATGGTGTAAGTAGAGCTTAGTGACGAGAAGTTCATATCTGGCGCATTAAAAATACCAATATCGGATAACCATGCTAAGAACACAGCAACTAATTGACTGACAATATATCCACCAAGTCCGCCGATAACTGCATAGACAGAAGATTCAGCGAAAAATAAAGCAGCAATGTTTGGTGGCGCGAGTCCGAGTGCACTAAAAGTAAATATTTCTCGTTCACGATCGACAATAGAACCAAGTAAAGAGCTGAAAATAATCAAACCACCGAGCAGTAAAGGAATTAATATTTCATTAGCACCAGCACCATCAAAACTCTGCGTAAAGAAATAATTTTTTATGCCTTCATCATTTTTGGCGTAGATAGGTGCTTCAAAAATACCTGCAATTTCACTGGCGTCGTCAGCGATGATCGCTTTGTCTGGTTTTGGATATAATAAGGTGGTCGTATGGAAGCCACGTATGCCATCTAAATCTTTAAAATTAACTAAGGCGACTTCTTCTTCCGGCGTCCAGCGTAAGTTGCTGACATCTAAAGCAGATAATAAAACGTGGGTGTTGTAGGCATCAGCAGTCTCAAGCCATTCCAAGTTACCCATCAGTGTTTGGTAATCAGGCGGCGTGATATTCGTTCCATCTAAATAACTCATGCCCTTCAGTTGTTGGTGTTCATAGACGCCAGCGTATTGAAAGGCTTTGCCATAGATGCGCACTTCATCACCAACACTGAGTGCCAGATGACTCGCGGCAAATGCAGGTAGGTAAATTGGTGAGTCAAAGTCATTGTTTTCTTGTGGATAGAGCGCATCGATTTCTTTATTCAGCGTACGCTCTTGTGGGTCGAGACCAATGATTGCTTGAATGTTGATCGATTTCTGTGTTTTTGGCACATAGATAACACATTCACGCTTATCAATTTTAGCATCATACGGATAATAGCAGACCATGCCGCGATCAATGACGTGATATTTTTCGCCATAGAGCGAATGAATGGTTTTGGTGAGATGAGGTGGTATTTCTAAAAAGGATGGTCGTTTAATTTCTATGCGTTGCGCAGTGCTATCTTGGCCAACATGGGTTTCGACAATACCCATCTTTGAACCGAATGAGGCGAATACTAAAATGGTAAAGGTTAAGAGCACGATGGTGAGTACGGTCAGGAAGGTTTTTAACGGACGATTGCGCATAGTTGAAATACCGATGACCACTGACGCTAATAAAGTGCTGCTTTCTGCCTGTGAATTATGTGAACTGGTTTGTAATCCTTGAAGTGCGAGAATTTCCCGCTTAAACTTGCCCATAATAATGGCAATAACCATGCCGCTCATCAATATTATCACAAAGGCTAGAAAAATGATAATTGGTGAACTTGCCAAAGAGAAGGCAGGGTGGGCAAAGTACAACAACACAAAAGTGGCCACAAAGAAACCAAGGAAACCACCAACTTGTTTATAGATGGAGGTGAAGCCAAAAAACAATCGCTCAAGTGAGAAGGCGAACGGAATGCTGATGATAAGAAGAATGACCACAGCAATAATCATGTCATTGGTGGTTTGAATCAGGGGACGATAAGCATGATTAGCTTGTGTCGCAGAAAGTAGATTGTGCGATAAATATTTATCATTTTTACCTTCTGCTTCATAGGCCAATGCTTTTTCTTGATTATCTTTGGCATTGGCATGCAAGATCTCGATGTCTTCAAGAATTATATTGCGCTTGCGTAATTCAGCTAAGCGATCTTCATTGAGTAAATTTAAATCATTACTGGTGTCACGTAGCACATCGCGGTTGCGTAATGCTATAGGATTTAATTTAATACCATAACCATCAGTTTTGGTTTCGGTGCTACCGAGTACTTTGAGACCGCTGTCGTTTATTATTTTTCCGTCATCGATGTATTGCGAATAAATGCCAACACAGTTTTTGCTTTCGAATATATAGGCGCTTTCGCTGGTTAAGGATGAATTATTTTTTCCTTTGAAAAACCGTGAGGCAATAAAGTTTTCATAATTAATCGGGAAGAGCGGTACAAATGCAGCGCCTCCATAGCAATAGAATGACTTCAGATGCTTTGAGGCTTTCACTTTAGTGTGGCTGATACGATTGAGGCTACCAAAATTATCAAAACCAAGGGCCATGGCCTCTGCTGTTTCCCAATACGTTCGCTTAATCATGTGCGGTGTCAGCGCATAGCCGAGGGTATCGCACATGACGATGCCGTAATTGCTGTGGCCAGGTTGATAATTGGGTATATTTTTGACGTAGTAGTAGGTTAAAATGGCATTGGCAGAAGGGCCTTCTAATTCGCTGCTGCCTTTTACTAAATTGCTGACATGTATGCCATCGCGTTCGGTTTTACTGCCGCTGTAAACCATACGGTCTTCAAGGTCGATTTTTTCACCGGCGTGAATTGAGTCGATGTCACCATTATAAGTTAAAGCAGCTATATAAGGCGTAAGTGTTTTACTGAGTCCTTTAAGAGATGTGTCTTTGCGAACCGGCAGGTTGTCCTTATGTAGTGGATGACCGACACTCGTTAAATTATAACCAAAGGAGCTGACGCTGATAGCGCAGGTACTGGCGAAACTGCGGCTATATGGTGCACAGAGACTTTTTGGTTCAAAGACAGAATGTTCATAAGTGATTAAAGCGGCAGATTGTTTGGTTTGATGAACTGATTCATAGGTTTCATTTAAATATTTAATGTGGTTTTTGTAATAATTAAGTTTCAATGCAATTTTAGAGTATAATCCAGAGTGATCACCAGTGAAATTGTGGACCCACGGACTGACGTCATCGGCAAAGTCAAAGGCAAAGTGCAAGCATACACGTTTGCCTGAAAATACAGAGGCGAGCTCAGCATGGCTGCGGTTGTGCTTTTTGAGTTGTGCTAATTCACTTACTAAATTGCCCACATTTTTATTAAGCGTATCAATGATCTGTTGATGCAGCGGTAGACGATCGGGATCTATAACATGTTCAGCGCTGGCGTCAGCGCGCATAATGTCACCAAGCAAATCCTGCCATTTGTTTTTTTGCTGACGCAGTGTCTCGATGCGTTCGTTGTCTTTTTGATCTTTTAAGCGGGTGAGGCTGTAAATCTCCGATTCTAAATCACCTTTGAGCCCTTCAAGAATTTGCCGGTAGAATTTTTTGCTGCTACGGTGCATTTCGTGATCAGCGTCTAAAAAGAAATTTGGTTTATTAAAATATTCTTTCTGAGATTGATAATAAGTAAGATCGGTATCGTAATCACCGAGACGCTTGTCGAAATAATCTTGGGTGGCGCTGTTGTGTGCAGCCCAGTAGAGATAACGGCTGCCTTCTTGGACTGAATAATGACTGCCTAAAAATGCAATGACAATATCACGTGCACGTTTTTGTTGCTGCAATGCGACCATGGTTTGGGCTAGAAGCGCGGTGTTGGCGGCATCACGTAATTGTGGGCAATGATCAGGAACAAATCCAAAGGTGCTATAATCTGCACTCAGCAATACGGTGTTACTTATGTCAGCTTGGGGATCATTGGCCGGTAAATGAACCCATATATTTTTAGCAATGACCGTTTTCCAACGAGTCGTTAAACGTATGCTGGCGGTTTTCTTTTCATTGCTCAGTAGACCTTGTTGCTCAGCGTCTTCTTTGCTGATATAGGCTCGCGGTAAACTGATGGGTTTATCAATGCCATGATGATGAAGATCCCATTGAGATGAGCGGTCATTATCGACATAGATGATTGCTTGTGCACCCATGCTGTAAAGTAGATGGCTGTCTTTGTTGCTGATGTCTAATAAAACAATTGAACCATTAATGTGTTTGTGATTAAATTCTTCGGGTTTGGTATTTTTTAAATAAACAACTTGGCCACTCAGTGTTTGCCCGTGGGTGGTGCTTGGCATAGCGATATTTGGCTGAATGGGGTAGACGCCATTAATCAAGGTGCCATTTATTTTTAATGCACATTCAATTGTTTGAGGAACGATAGTGTTATAGGTTTGAACACCATGTTTCAGTTGATGTTTTTTGCAGACTTCAATGAGTTTTTGTGCTGATGACTCATAACCCGTAGAACCAGGTAGTCGATTTTGATGCTTTTGGAGTTCCTGGTAAACTTCTTGATAAACAGCCTCGCTTGCAGGAGACCAGGCGTAGCAGCACAGAAGCAATAATAATGAATTGAGATATTTCATAATTTAGATCTTCGGTGGCATTTCACCGGTAAAGATGTTATAGCCCATACCGGAAACAGCGCTGAGTAAAATAAGGAATAGTTCACCAAGAACGAGGCCAATGAAAAATGGTTTAGCACCTTGGTAGATTTTGTCGCCACCAAAGCGAATAATTAATTCTCGTACACACCAGCCAATTAAAAAGGAATACATGGCTATGCCGATGTGATAGGATCCCCATATGAGAAATAAAACTGGATGTAGTGGGAATCCGGTATAACGAAACCTAAGAAAAAAGAATGCAAATACGCAGACAGCGCCTAGGAATGCATAAGAAATGAACTTCGTATCGGGCTTAAATAATTTAGCGCGATCAAACAAGCTGAGCGGTTGAGCTTCTGATGGTGAATGACGTTGTCCAATATCTTCAAGGACAATTAATTGGTCAGTGCTGGTGTTGAGGAAACGTTTTTGTGTCCAATTTTGCCCATAACCATCGGCGCTCATCAAGTTGGCACCATAAGTGTAGTGTTGGTGAATGCGCGTAGTCATTGCCACTACAATCGCTAGAGAAACGAGGACTAAGAGCATCATGCACATACGCCGTATGCGCATCTTATATTTTTCTGCAATTTTGAGACTATTTGATAACATTGGCATCATGGCGTTTTTGGCATCCATAAATGCGGCAGTCGTTATAAAATTTAAAATAACTAATGGTGCTGCGCCGAGCGTGCTGAGTCCGAAGAAATTGGCCATAACTAAATTGGGTTTCCACACAATTTGTAGAAATGGGATGCCAGTCTCGCAAATGACGCGTGCGAATACTAAAAAACCAAGAAGGACAAGTAGCGCAAAGAAAAACGCTATGAAGAAATCCAATTCGAAGGATGTCCATAAAACAAAGACGAATCCAACAAAAGCTAATAATAGAATTCGTGCACCTAATATGCTATTTATTTCATGGTCTTGCGCTTTGCTAAAGGTAAAAGCCTTGGTGAATACTGTTCTATAATAATTTCTACCGGTATAGAGAATGACGCATGCATAAGCTATATAGGCGCCGGCGGTAGAGTGTGCGATCTCAGTGCTGTCAAATTTATCACCAGTTGCGATGTACAATTGAGCACAAACTACGGCCAGTAAGATATTTGATAAGCCAAGGGTTAGGCCTATTTCGCGCGATAAGAAATAACAAATGCCAAATGCGGCGAATGAAAAACTGAAGGTATTGAGATAGAATGAGCCAGATTTTGCCAAGGTGGGAAATATAGAGAAGATAAAGCCGAAACTCGTGCCTTTTTCAATATTTGGAAAATTATGTGGCCACCAGCCGTGAAGTAGACGAATGCCATGAAACGTGCCAACGAGAGCAAAGGCAATCCAAAACGAGCGCATATAAAATAAATTAGGTAAAGCTCGCCCCTGTTGCTTATCAAAAATTGAAGCAGCAATATTTGCTAGCGGATAGGGTAATTGCTCGTGGCGTGCCCATTGCTGGTGCACAACCAATGACATACCAATAAAACAGGCACTCAGTAAGATAAAAAACGGAATCCAGTGTGTGAGCGTTGAAGTCCAGGCATCCCAGGGAACGCCATCGGTTTTTTGTTTTTCATATCCAATGAAAAAAGCGTCGTAAACACGTTCACGTTCTTTAACATTATTTTCGCGATTTAATTTACCAAGACCGCCAGCTGGCCATAGGTGTTCAGGCACATATTCGAGCGACTCGTATTGTTGTTTCTGAGCGCTGACTTCATATTTCATCCATGGTACGGTGTGGGTATAGGCATGAAATTCGGCAATGCCGGCTCCGCCTGTCCAACAGCCTGTGAAAACGATAGTCAGCGAAACAATGAGTTCGCGACTGCTGAGCACCATAAATGGGGCAATGCGATTCCAGAGCGGGTTCCAGATCAGGGCGACAGCTAAAATCAGGAAGAGGGGGCCAGGTGGCAGAAACCCAGTATTGAGAGATTGCTGACGTAAGTAAAAATTACTGTAGTCATCAGTAAGGATGATAATTAATAAAGCGATGACACCAAAACTGATAGCTTTGATGGTAAAAGTTCGCGGCGGTGATTCTGCTGGGGTCTTGGATTCAGCAGGACGTTCAGGCTGAGCTGTGGTCATGATCTCGTGCGAACCTGTTGCGTCATGAGCAGTGATGTCCTTGTTCCCATTCTCGGGTGGAGCAGATTAGGTGAACCAGTGGGGGACGCCAGCTTCAAAAAGGCCAATTTCCCCGTTTGTGTGCTATTTTTAGCGCCATTAGCACATGGCTTTCGCTTTCTATACCTATATTACGCCAGACTATGACAGGCGTGACTTAGGCTTTGATTTCAAGGCCCTGCAGGTCGACCCAGCCATTATTAAATTGTTCCTTAACGGCGAAGCGAATAGCTGCATTTTCTTCTCCTGGTTTAATTAAACCTGCAGCTAATTGCACATAGCCCGGTTTAATTCCCTGCGGTAGTGGAATGTCTTCTTCAATGACGATGTCACCGGGGAGCCATTCGGATACTTGTATGTTTTTTAATTCGTGAATCCATTCGTTGGAACCCTGACGGAAGCGTATGGCAAAGTTGTATTTGTGGTAAAGAGGAGCAACACCTACATTTTCAATCCATGCTAAAAAATTCAGTGCTTTGCCTACGCTTAATTCGGTATTTATAGTTGCTTGTCTAAACACAAAACGATAGCCAAGGTGCCGTAAAAAGGTTTTGAATTTAGGAATCCATTCATCAGGCAAGTAGGTTTGTTTAGGCATAAAATACGTAGCGTGATATTTATGGCCCTGTTGTAATATAAAATCGATATCACGATTGGTTTGATACCATGCAATTGGATAGCCGCATGTTTCTAAATAGACCGGTGCAGTACGCCATGTTTCTTGGGCGCCAGAACGCGCGAGGTGAATCGGATACACATCGTGCATGTGGTCATAACCTAAGTGATTAGGGATCCAATTATCGCCTTGATCACAACCACTGGATTTATCACCGAAGCAATCAATGCGCCATCCAGAGCCATGTTTGATGCCTGATGCTAGCTGTGAACCACCGAATAATGCTACACGCAGCGTGTCTGGAAATGCTTCGGCATAGGCTTGGGCATAGCGATCGGTTTTGCAATCAGAGCCGCCTCCGCCTTCGCCCCAGGGACCGATAAATGCCACATCTAGGCATTCGATTAAAGGGTGGCCGTTATAGCGTTCGCCT
>JANQLF010000057.1 GCA_028280785.1 Planctomycetota bacterium | reverse complement strand
CGGTTATCAAATTGCTCTTAACTTTGCCAAAGGTGGCGCTCGCGTTGTTATCACTGGTAGCCGTGATTTAGAAAAAATCGAAAGCACTGCACAACAACTCGCTAGCGAAGCAGGTGCTGGGGCAGTTATGGCAGCACAGGTTAATCAAGGCAGTTTTGAAGAACTCGATGCGTTACTCAAACATATTAAAGATCAAAAATTAGCCTTTACCCATATTTATCCATTCGCAGCAATTAATCATGCGCAATTATTCATGGGCATAAAACCCGAAGATTATCAACGTGTTTTTCAAGTTAATGTTTTTGGTGTTTATCACCTCTGCGTGAAGCATTGTCGACAAACGCCGCGTGGTTTACCTTGGTATGTAGTTATACCGCTTTCACCAAATGACGGACGCCTGCAAGGCTCTGGTTTATATCCTTCAACCAAACAAGCACTGCACCCGATTGTTGTTCAAGGGCAAAACGAGATTGGTAACCGACGTAATGGTTGCTACAGCGGCATTAGCATCGCCTGGACACGCAGTGCATTAATGAGCGAATTAGACGAAGGCGTTGAACACGCCAAAGCCATGGGTCTTCATGTTTTCGAAACGGCTGACACCGCAGACTGTTGTACCTTACTCGGCACACCTGCTGCTGAAGCCCTTAAAGGCGGCGTCCTCGATGCGGGCGGTGGCTTTGGCAATGTTGAGCCAGAAACCATGAGTCAATTATTCGCTAAGCATTAAATGATTTCAGCTCATCGAGCGACTTTAACAATTTATTTAAGTCACTTTGTTTATGAGCTAAACTCACGCTAATCCGTAATCGACACTGTCCCGGCGGCACTGTCGGCGGCCGAATAGCGGGAATGAAATGACCGCGTTGACGCAATTCATGCGATAATTCCAAGGTCGGTTTTTCTTCACCAATAATAATTGGAATAATTGGACTACGCCCTTCGACACTTTGCCACCCCTGCGCTTGTAAAGCCTGGCGAAATTCAACGCAGCGTTGAATCAATGAAGCACCGAGCTCCGCATCTTCGCGTAGCATGTTCAAACTTTCGATAGCAGCACCGATAGCCGCGGGCGCGGGCGCCGTTGAATAAATAAAACTTCGACCCCTATTAACAATTAAATCGATGACTGATTGACGCGCTGCGATATAACCACCCTGTGAACCAAAACTTTTAGAATTAGTACCGATTAATATATCAGGCTTGATATTTAATTCTGCACAACAACCGCGACCATGTGGACCAAATACCCCGATCGCATGCGCTTCATCCACATACAAAAGTGCTCCATAACTATCACACAAGGCTTCGATTGCTTGGAGCGGCGCTTCATCACCGTCCATTGAATAAACACTTTCCACACAAACGAGACGACGACGTGCCCCCTGCGTGCGCTTTAATTGTTTTTCTAAATCAGCGACATCATTGTGCTTAAACCGCAGCATCGTACCTGCTGACAATCGTGCACCATCATACATCGACGCATGTGCTAAACGATCCAAGATAACAACGTCTTCAGGATCGCCCATTAATGCGACCAGGGCTGCACTATTCGCCTGATAACCTGTTGTGCACAACAATGCATCTTCTGTTTCAAGAAACGTTGCGAGTCGTTGTTCGAATCGTCGATGCAATGAAAGACCACCAGCAAGTAATCGAGCGGCAGCAGATCCAGTACCCCATGTACGCAAGGCCGCACGTCCTGCGTTTTTTTGTTTAATCTGTCCACTTGCACCTAAGTAGTCATTACTGGCCCAATTAATCAGCTTTGCGCGTTTCGCTTGTTCATCGAGTGATAAAATAGTACGACCTATCGGTGCATCCAATTGCGGACGCTGACGAAAAGAATCCTGGTGTATGCCTGCACACTCTTCGTCTAAACCAGACTGCATTTCCGCGCGAGTTAATGGCTCTTCATGACTCATTGATGCAACTGCAAATTCTTCAGATAGCCGCTTGAATGCTTAAACAATTTTAACTGAGCACCACTAATAATAACGTACGTTCCATCACTAGCTGTGATGTCGACCTTTAATTCCATTTTTAAATCACTGATATGCAAGGTGGCTTGTCCAACTCGCAATTCATGTTTCTGCGCGCCCATTAACAACCAGCTAGCGCCATCATCTAGTAGCAAGACTGCTAGGCGTGTTGGCGATACGTTTGTTTCAGATTTTACCGCAGTCTCTTGCTCTTCAGCAGGCTCCTCAATTTTGACTGGCTCGGCTTGCTCTAGAACCCATGACACTGCACTTGGGTTACTTTTTTTGCTCAGCTGCACCTGATAATGATGGTCTAATTCTAATTCGAGGTCCTCTTTGGCCCAATGGCACAAGACAACTTTATCCACAGCAAGGTCATCATCCCTGTCTGATTTAATTATTTGTAAAATGATGATCGACTCATCATCTTGGGTTAAATCTTTGTTAATACCTAAATAAACAGCTTCGAGTTCGATTTTTTCAACAGAAGTTTCACTCTCTTTTTCTTTTTCAGATTTTGGTGCTTCTTCTGCGATCACAGCAGGCATCCACATGCACAACAACACAAAACATAATAAAATTCGCATATTCCTGTTCTACCTCGGCACCCGCAGTGGTCTAGCCTAGGCTTGAGCAAGCACGCCAATGCATAAACCAGCAGCTATGATCGACCTCGGTGTAAATATTGATCATGTTGCAACCGTGCGACAGGCTCGCCAAACCATAGAGCCCAGCCCTCTTGAGGCTGCAACCTTGGCGATTGCTGGCGGCGCCAACAGCATCACCGTGCATTTACGCGGTGACCGACGTCATATTCAAGATGATGATGTCAAAGAACTACGAGAACAGATTTCAGTTCCACTCAATTTAGAAATGGCCGTTGGCGAAGACATTCTGACATTTGCGTTGGGCATTAAACCACAGCAAGCCTGTCTTGTTCCTGAAAAACGTGAAGAGCTGACAACTGAAGGCGGCCTCGCTCTTGATCCAAGCAATACTGAAATGCGCGAATGCATTGCCGCATTGCAAGAACAGAACTGTTTAGTCAGCCTGTTTATTGAACCGGATGCCCAGATTATTGATATGGCCAAAGAACTTGGCGCAGAAGCTGTTGAATTACATACGGGCGCTTGGGCCAATGCGTATCTTGATACCAATTTATCAGACGATCAACGCAGCCAAGCAATCACGGCGCATCTCAATAAACTAGAACATGCCGCCGAGCACTGCGCAGCAATTGGGATACGTTGCCATGCTGGCCACGGCATCACCTATCATAATATTCGCGACATTGTCCACTTAAAAGATCTACGCGAACTTAATATTGGCCACACCATCGTTAGCCGCTCGATTATGACTGGCATGCAAGCTGCCGTAGCCGAAATGCGCGCACTGATGGACGCTGGTCCTAAGTCGTAATTTCTAAATCAGACTTGCACCTACAGTCCATGCCCAAAGCTGTGCACCCTCAGGAGAGCCTATGTTTAGCGGCAGCATCGTAGCCTTAGTAACCCCATGGAAAGACGGCGTGTTAGATGAAGACGCTCTCAAGGGACTCGTCGATTTCCATGTTGAAAATGGAACAAGCGCCTTGCTCCCATGTGGAACCACTGGTGAAAGTCCGTCGTTCACCCACGAAGAGCAGCACCACACCATTGCCAAAACGGTTGAATTCGCAGATGGCCGCATCCCAGTACTAGCTGGTGCAGGCAGCAACAATACCAAAGAAGCTGTGAGCCTTGCTGTAGAAGCTGAAAAACGTGGCGCTAGCGGTGTGCTCACAATCACACCTTACTACAACAAACCACCTCAAGACGGTATCTTTGCCCATTTCAAAGCGGTGCGTGAAGCCTGCACCCTGCCAATGGTCCTTTACAACGTACCAAGTCGCACCGGCATTAATTTATTACCGGAAACAGCAGCGCGTGTATGTGAATTAGGAAACGTCGACAGTGTCAAAGAAGCCAGTGGCGATATTGCTCAAGCCAAAGACATGCTCGACCTCGGCGTACGCATTCTGAGCGGTGAAGATGGTCTGACCTGGCCGTTGATGGCTATCGGTGGCAGCGGTGTTATTTCTGTGGTCGCCAACTTTGCCCCACGCATCATGGCTGATTTATGTGCAGCTGCTGCCGCTGGCGATATGGCCAAGGCTCAAGATCTCCACACCGTTGTTCATGAATTAACTAAAGTCGCATTTATCGAAACCAATCCTATTCCTGCGAAAACAGCAATGGCTGCACTTGGTAAATGCTCAGATGAATTCCGCCTACCCCTCATTCCAATGACCGACGGTGGAAAAGAAATCTTACTCAGCACCCTGAAGAAGCATAATATCCTTTAATCATTTATGATTACTCTTGCCGATCGCATCACTTTAGCGCGCATTATTCTCGCACCATTAGCAGCAGCAGCGTATCTGTTTTTACCAATGGATCCGCCAATGTTTACCTGTTTATTGGTTTGCGGTATTATTTGCGGTATTGCGGAAGCCACTGATTTTTATGATGGCAAAGTTGCACGAGCTCGCGGTGAAGTTTCAGACTTCGGTAAATTAGCTGATCCGTTTTGCGATGTCTTTTATCGCATCTTTATGTTTATGGTTTTATTATTACCGGCAGGTTGTGTTGGAGTTCAAATAACCTTATTGGATGACTTTAACAGCCCGTTCTGGTATGCCCTCCTATTTCCACCTGTTTACATCACCGAAATGTCTGACGACAGCATTCAATGGGGCGCAGGCTTTGTTCCATTCTTGCCCGTTTTAATTATGACCATTCGCGAAATTGTTGCTGGTGCACTGCGTAGCATGGCCGCGAGCAAAGGCCTGGTCTTAGCTGCACGCATGTCAGGAAAAATAAAAGCCTGGTTGCAAGGCGTAACCATTATTACCGCCTGTGGATTACCGGTATTTTTTGGTGGTCCCTATGACTGGCAAATCTGGTTGATCTTCGTATTTACATGGATTTGTGCCTTGGTGAGCACCTACAGCATTATTGAATATTTTGTCATTAATAAAGCTGTCTTAAAGCAGCTCATTCAACGCCAAGAACGTACTGACGAAGAAAAAGACGACCCTAAACAAGCTGACTAGGTATTTTTTAATTCTTCGATAAACGCATCATCTACATGACTAGCATTTTCGTCTGTCGGAAATGTTTTATCGCGCACATCTTCACAATACTGACGAATACCAGCAATTGCATTTGAACGATGCCGCGCATAGGGACGTGCATGTTTAAATGTCCGCTCGCTTAACCCTAATAAGTCATCTAATACTTGAACCTGTCCATCGCACCCTTGCCCAGCACCAATACCTATACTCGGAATTGAAAGCTGCTCGCTGATATAAGCACTCAGCTCCTTCGGCATTAATTCAAAGACAATCATATCGGCACCAGCAGCCTCGACCGCTTTTGCATCGGCTAATGCTTGGCGTGCAGCTTCAATTTCTTTACCAACCACCTTTGGTGCTTCTGCTGTTTGCGGCAAATAACCAATATGACCACAGACATCAATTTCTTTTTCACATAAATAAGCAATGACTTCGGTTTCTGCACCTTCTAATTTGATACCATCAGCACCTGCATCAATTAATAGCAAGGCATTACTCAAAGCTTGCTCTTTATTGGTGTAGGTTTGATAAGGCATGTCAGCAATCGTATAGGTGTGCGCACAACCACGTTTCACCGCTGCTACGTGATAACGCATATCATCAAGCGTTACATCTTTCGTTGATGCATAACCTAAAAATGTCGTACCCAAACTGTCCCCGACCAAGGCAATATCGACGCCAGCGGCTTCGACAATTTGTGCCGTCGGAAAACTATAGCAGGTCAACATACATATTGGCTGTTGTCGCTCTTTGTATTCCTTAAACGCACTCAGTTTTTTGGGCATTACTTAAATGATCAAGATGCGGCCAACTTGGCAAGCTTTAGATAGGTGCTGCATCCCGTGGGAAAAAGCTTTCGATAATGCCAAGATGGCCATTGCCGAGCAATCCCCACAGCAACCACACACCCATCACAGCAAATAAGAAACACATGACGAGTCTCATCACACCGCGTTTTTTAACCGGCGCATCGCCCTTGCTCCGAATCAAGCCAATCACATATAAACTACAAACAATGCAAATAATCGCCCAAATGATCAACGTTGTCGTTCTGCCAATAATACCCCAATCCCATGCATTATCGGATATCGCCAAGAATTTAAATGCCGCAGCAATTTCAACCATACCACCAACAAATTTAAATTCGTTCATCCACGCACCAGCATTAGGCATCTTTTTCAAAGATTGTGGACTCATTGATAAAAAGAAAAATGGGACGGCGATTACCGACGAATAGAGCAACATGCCAATGGCCGGACGAAAAACACTACCGCTTTGTGCCCCTTCGGCGAGTACTGCACCTGCGAATGGTGCCGTGCAGGTAAATGCTGTAATGGCAAACGTTAGCCCCATCAACAGTGCCCCGACATAACCCATCTGTCCTTGACTTGCTAAATTGGCAACGCCACTTGGTAAGCGTAAAAAGAACACGCCGAGCAAACTCAGCCCCAATAAAATAAATGCCACGCCGATAATTAAATTTATCCACGGATCACCACTGATGTTGGTTATCGCCTTACCTAAAACCACACCAACGATAACGCCCAATAAGGTGAAGCTTAAAACGATTCCACCTGCATACGATAACGCCAACGGCAATAATCGTTTACCCGCATCCACTTGCTTATTAAAAAAATTAATCGTCAATGGAATCATCGGGTAGGTACACGGCATAACCAAGGTGAATAAACCGCCGAATAATGCCAGCACTATAAACTGCCACCAGTTATCACCCGACCCGGTATAATCGCCTTCGCCGCCGTTTAGAAAAGCAATATATTTCGTCATCAACGCTTCATTGCCGGAGGTAAAATAGGTGTTCCAAACCGCTTCAGTTTTTTCCGGATCTAAACGCACATGCATTGGTCGGGTATACGTTCCAAAGCGCTCTAATTGCCACTGCGCTAATTCGGATGAGGCATCGGTGTTTATCTCAACCGGAATGCCGCTGTTCCAAGCATCACGGACATCATCTTGAATTAAAACATTTTTGGCCATGGCCTGGCAATTAATACACGATGGGCCGGTAAAATCTAAATAGACACGTTGACCAGAGGCCTGGGCATCGCTTATTATTTTTTCTACTTCCGCTTTAGTCGAAACATGAACCCAGTTAATTCCAGTTGCCTTGGCATTGGCTGCATGCTTCTCAGCATTTTTCTGCGCAACATCATTAGTCTTTGGCTCCGTCGATTGATTACCGCTATCGCTAACCCCTGCGTCGCCAATGCCCTTGACCGCAATTGGGATGGCGCGATCCATCACCGCCATGCGACATTGATTGGTATCACTACAGGCCAAATAACTGACGATGACCTTGGCCTGCGCATCTTCTTTGGGCAAGTTAATCGGCAGGGTAAAGGTTATTGGATTCTCAGCATAAACCTTATTGCCAAACTCATCGACTTTGGTCTTCGCCGGAGTCGTGGCCTTACCACGAGCTGCTAGTCCTTCCACCGCAATAGCTGTAGGGATCCCGCCATCAGCCTCAGGTGTATACAAATGATAGTGTTCTAGTCCCTTGCTCAGTGCATCAAAAGTGATGAGCAGATCGGCTTCAGCGCCCTCGCCCTTCTTCAATTTGATTTCAACTTTGACGCTGCCTTCGTCGAGCGTTGTGCCATCAGTAGAGCTCAGCACTTCAGCAGCAGAAAGCTGTACACCCAGGAAAATCAGCAAAACCACTAAGAGGCTACGAGATAGACGGAAATTTTGCATCTGCATGTACATACGTGGATAGCATAGGCAGCGTTTGCGTGCCTTAAAGGCCTTGCTATTGTGCGCCGCTCAACGCAGGAATAGCACTATGAAACGTACTCATAACAACGGCGCACTGCGCCTCAGCGACAAAGATCAAACCGTCACCCTCTGTGGCTGGGTACAAAATCACCGTGACCACGGTGGCATCATCTTTATTGACCTGCGTGACCGCGAAGGCCTCACTCAAATAACCTTTGACCCAGATATTTGTGGCAAAGAGATTCACGAACAAGCTGACAAGTGCCGTGGCGAATGGGTGATCCAAGTCACCGGTAAAGTCCTGCCACGTGGCGAAGACAAAACCAACAAGAACATGCCAACAGGCGAAATCGAAGTTTCGGTTACTGAATTAGAAATCTTAAACAAAGCCGAGACGCCACCCTTTGAAGTTGACGACCATGCCAAAGTTGGTGAAGAAATTCGCCTGCGTCATCGCTACTTAGATTTGCGTCGCCCAAGCGTGCAAAGCAGCATCATCATGCGTCATAAGATTTCAAAATGTGTGCGCGATTATTTCGACCAAGAAGGCTTTCTTGATATCGAAACCCCAATTCTGTGTAAGAGCACCCCTGAAGGCGCGCGTGACTATTTAGTACCAAGTCGCGTACACCCTGGTGCTTTTTATGCGCTGCCGCAAAGCCCACAGTTGTTTAAGCAATTACTGATGATCGGTGGTTACGACCGCTACATGCAAATCGCCAAATGTTTCCGCGATGAAGATTTGCGCGCTGACCGTCAGCCTGAATTTACCCAAATCGATATCGAAATGAGCTTCGTCGACATGGATGATGTCATGGAATGTGCTGAAGGCATGGCACGCAAAGTGTGGAAAGACATTCTTGATATTGATATTCCAACAAACATTCGCCGCATGGATTATGATGAAGCGATGTTGGTCTACGGCTCAGATAAACCTGACTTACGTTTTGATATGAAAATTGTCGAGCTCACCGATTGGGCACCAACAAGTGGTTTCAAGGTATTTGCTGGCGCTGTTGAAAACGGCGGTGTGTGCCGCGCAATCAACGCTAAAGGCGCTGTTGAAAAAATCAGCCGCCGTCAATTAGATGCCCTCACCGAATACGCCAAAGAATTAGGCGCCGGTGGTTTAGCTTGGATCAAAGTTGTTGATGGCGAATGGCAAGGACCTGCTGCTAAAAACATTTCTGATGAAGCTAAAGTTGAACTCGGCAAACGCATGCAAACAGAAGATGGCGATATTTTATTCTTCGGCTGCGACAAGAAAAAGGTTGTTGAAAATGTACTTGGCAACTTGCGCGTCGAAATTGGTGTGAACCGTTTGGAATTATGTAAATCAGGCCAATGGGAATTCCTGTGGGTCCACAGCGCACCAATGTTTGAATACGACGATGACGCTGCGCGTTATACGTCTGTGCATCATCCCTTCACCGCACCGTACGATGAAGACTTAGATAAATTAGAATCTGATCCAGCTAACGTGCGCTCGAAGTCTTATGACTTAGTGCTCAACGGTGTTGAACTCGGTGGTGGCTCGGTGCGTATTCACAATCCTGATGTGCAACAACGTGTCTTTACTGCACTCGGCATCGGTAAAGAAGAAGCTGAATTAAAATTCGGTTTCTTACTCGATGCGCTACGTTTTGGTGCGCCTCCGCATGGTGGCCTCGCATTTGGTTTGGACCGCTTGGTGATGTTAGCATTAGAACTCGATTCGATTCGCGACATCATCGCCTTCCCAAAAACACAGAAGGCCAGCGATATCATGTCCGACGCTCCAAACGATGTCGACGAGAAGCAGCTCAAAGAACTGCACATCGTCAGCGCCGTTGCGACTGCCCAAGCATAGCTAGCTGCTCTTAATTGGGGCAATTCGGGGCTGAATCGATCACCGGGAGCTGTTTTAGAAGCATTTTGGCCCTATCGGTATTCGTCTTCTTGTACCGTTTTAGGACCTTATGGTTTTTGTGGCCCGTAAATAGAACGATTTCATGATCGGGAATCCCGGAGCGAAGAACCATGTTTGTAATAGACCAGTCCTTCAAGCAGTAGATACCTCGCTGCCCTTTGTTTGAGAAGTCGTATGAAATGTATCTACGGTACCACTTTCCCAACGCCTCACTGGTTACACCATTTCTGATTACCCAGGGCTCATTCTTGCGTGGATCCAAAAAGAGCCTTCCCGTTCTTCCCTCTAAAACTCTCTCCAGCCGATCTAATGTAATGTCTGCCAATGGGTGGGTGAAAGGTCTCCCATTCTTGCTGTGAGCTATATATACCGTGCCAGCATCCATATCGATGTCCTCGACCTTTAGATGAGCAGCAATGGACTGTATCGAAAACGGAATCAATGCGGGAGATACCCGTCTAGCCCTAGAGTTTTGGAAACATAGCGGAGCGAGTATCGCCGGAGCTAGTGAGGCGTTTAATGTAGAGCAAGGAAGAGCTGATACTGAAGCTGTGCAGATTGTCATCAACGTCGATGGGGACGGACTCGGAATAAATAAACCCAAGGATATTGGATGCACTGAGCATAAGCTTTATATTGAGGAGTAATAAATCCTAATTATTAATCAGCTGCGAAAGGAATAATTAATTTATACTCAGCACTATAGTGTCATATTAATACTTGTGAAAATTACGCTCAATAGCTTTAAGCGCC
>JANQLF010000044.1 GCA_028280785.1 Planctomycetota bacterium | reverse complement strand
TCCAGCGATAATAGACGAAACGCTGATGCGTAGGGGCCTTGTCGGGGATGTGATGGGAGCGAATAAACGGGGTCGGTTGTTCACCCGGCCAGGTGAAATCCTGTTGTAGGTTGATCCAGGTGTACTCGCGCAAATTAACCAGTTTTGAAAAGGCTGGTATGTCTTGGCGCTGATAAAGTTCGGGCAATTGGGCTTGATAGGAATTGATGAATGCTTGGGCTTCTGCATAGGGCAATTGTATTTGCGTGTTTAAATAAGTTTTACCATTTATAAGCGTTCCTTTGCGTTTCAGGCCTTCAACATTTTTAGTAAAGAGCAGGCGTTGTAGTTGCAATTGATTGATATATTTTCTATGCACTTGCTGATGCGACCAGGCCGCCATCAACTTGTTAAATTCACCAGCCCGCAATGGGTTTATAAATGCAATAAGTTGTATTCCGCGTTTGCGTAAAGCATCGAGACGACGAATTTGGTTATTATTTATATGTAAGGTTTCTAATGAAGGTAGGGACTCAATGTTTATTTCACTGATGGCATTATTGTTGATGCTTAATAATGATAATTCTGGTGCAATAAATGATGGTATGTGTTTAAGATTATTTTTATTGGCGTAAAATTGTTCTAATACTGGTAATGTTAAGGTGGGTAAGCTTGAAAAATTACATTCACTCATAGATAATTTCTTTAAGCTTGGCAAGGCACTTAGCACAGTTAACGATTGCGGATTGATGTTTTTACAACCATTTAATAAGAGGGTGTCGAGGTGCTTGCCGTTGATGAATTGAATATTGTCAATCTGGGTGTGGCCAAGATGTAATAACCGCAATTGTCCAAGACGCCCGAGCCCACGTGCATCTTTGATAGGATTATGAGCTAATTGTAGAGATTGAATGTCAGGTGAGAGTTTTCCGATGTAGGTAATTTTACCGTGGTCTATTGCCAAAAAGCGTAGTGGCATATCGGCAATGAAATCCCAAATCCGATCATCAGCATGATGCGCACGATGTATTTCTAGGCGTTCGAGCTTCAGCCCCTTGAGTGGTGAATAATCTTTAATGAGCTCGCCGTCGAAATCTAAAAATGCAAGCTGTTTATGATTGCGTAGCGGTTCTATAGAATCGATATTGCAACGGCGAAATCCTAGTCGCTTTAATGGTAAATGAGCAAGCCCATCGAGGGTATTTATGCGCGTACCGCGAATGTCGATGGTTTCTAATACACTTGATTTAATTGGGCCCAAATCAGAGACAGGGGTAACGGCGAGATCTAAGTGTTTGAGCGTGCTGCACGTATTTAATGGGCTTAAATCACTGACCTGTGTATTGCGCAGGTTCAACCGTTCGAGCGGCATGCCAGTTAAGGCATTGATGTTTTTTATTTGTGAATTCACCAATTCGAGCGATTTTAAATTCATGCCGCGTAAGGCATCAATGTTCTTCAGTGAAAAACCGCGAAAGCTGAGGTGCGTAATGCGTTGATCTTGAGCGATGGCTTGTAAAAAGCGCTGTTCTTGCTTGCTGCTTAACGATTGATTACCGCGATCAAGAAAACTATTAATAACATTTGAACTGGGGTATTTCTTAATTATTCGTTCAAGTAAGCTCAAAGCAGCATCGTTTTGCTGTTTGCCCCATAACTCTTCTGCATGAATTTCCTGGCACAGTTGTTTATATTGAGAATTGGGAAATTCTTTATTGAGTGTGCTTAATAATAATTCAGCGTCTTCGCTGCTGACACTGTCTATTTTATTGGCCATGATAAACGCCTTAGCTAAGGCACGTTCAGCGATAGCCGTGCCAGCAAACTCTTTGGCTAGTTCTTGATAAATCAGATAAGCATCGTGATAATGGTGTGCGGCAGCTAAGCTGTCGCCGGCAATAATAGGACTGCTTTTTTCGGCGGGGCGCTGACTCCAGACAGTGACATTGCGAACAACGGTAGGTCCCCATGAACGAATACAGATCGTTGAGCATTCAGGCCCACCAATTTCGAGTAAATTTTGCCGTTCGAAAATAAGTTCGCCATCAACAAACAAGCGTAACCAATCGCCATCTACTTCGAAGCTTAATTTATACCAGGTATCAATTTCAAATTGTGGCGTAGCGAACTGACGAGCATTGGGACCACCGCTGTTTCTTATGATATCAACAAAAGTTTTTTCGCCGCCCCATCCAGCAAATTGAGCAACATAGGATGTCGGAACATGCCAAAATTGAGCAAGTCGTTCATCTTTTGCGCGGAGTAATACTTCAAAGCCATCAATGCGGGTTAGCCATTGCATGTCAATGTCTATTTTAACATTACCACGTTCTTTAATATCTTTAAGTTTGATGAACTCAGTTGGTGCGAAATGAATGAGGCCATCGCGAAAATTATCATTTAAATTTGAACCAGTTGCACTTTCATTGAGATAGGCATTTTCAATGTCTTCACGTTGCATCGGTTGAGATTGGTCCCACTGCGCAACTTGAAACCAGGTGTTTTGTTGTAATTCATTTTCTTTGATCACATAGCTGATAAAAACTATGCCTAATAAAACGAGGAGGGCCAAAGCAGCGATGGCCATTTTTGCGCGTTTCTTTTGACGTAAAATACGTTGTTTGCCTTTGCTTATTTGCTCCTGCAATTCCGGGTGTTCGTCGGGATGGTCACGCAAGAGTCGTTCGGCTAAATCAAATTCATCACTTTGAATAGCGAATTCGGCGTAAACAACATGTGCTTGATGCAGGCCCTCCTGAGCCATTTCATTTTCCGGCCACAGTTCAAGAGCCTGTTGATAGGAGGAGAGTATATGGGAAAAGCGTTCGTGATTGCCGTTATTTTTTGCTACATCGAGTAATTCATCTGCTCGATTACTGATGGCGAGGCTTTCTCTATTGCGCAACCAACCACGAAGATCTTGTTGTAAATCAATAACACGTTGGTAACGATCCTGTGGGTCTTTGGCCAACGCTTGCATGATAATGTTTTGTAAAAATTCGGGTACATAGGACGAAACTTCTGCTGGAAAGGGATCAATGATACCTTCGCGCTTATGTTTCATAAAATTTTCTTCACTATCAGCGGAAACAGGAAACATGCCGCTGAATAAATGATACATAGTTGTGCCGATGCAGTAAATATCGCTGCGTTCATCAACGACTTCACGTCGTGCCTGTTCAGGACTCATATAGACCGGTGTTCCAGCCATGCGACCTTTTTTGAAATCATCTTTCAAAAAGGCAGTTCCCCAATCAACAACTGTTACTTCACCAAATTCACCGAGCATTATATTTTCAGGTTTGATGTCTTGGTGAATGACGCCTTTGCTGTGAGCGTAGGCAATCGCATCGCATACATGAATAATAATTTGGACACGGTCTTGTAAGTCGGAAACTAATTCGTGAATGGATCCCTCACGATAAGCCTCGATAAGCGTATCGAGGGATACGCCTTCTGCTTTGCGCATGGTGTAATATAATTGACCATCGCTGGTGCGGGCTAAATCATAAACAGGTAAAATGTTTGGATGTTCTAGCGATGAGGTGATGCAGGCTTCATTGATAAAATGAGCTTTATGTTTTGGTGAATTACCTTTGTATTGATGTTTAACTTTTAATGCGGCAGAACGGCGCAGATGGTTATCAACGACTTCATAGACGGTACCGCCACCGCCTTTGCCGAGTGTCTGCTTAATCTCAAAACGTTGATCGCTTAATTCATTAATTTCTTTATCAATTTCATGAGGGAGCTCAATGTCGCTTTCACTGTGGTCGCGTTCACCAAACTCTTCAGCCGTAGTGACTGTTGTTTTGAGTAATTTGCCATGCAACTCAGACGAAAAGACCCGGGACTCACGCACCGTTTTTAACAATGCTGCGTTTGCCTGTTTCTTTTTTTTATCTTGATTATCGCCGTCGTTGGCAGTTTCAGCCATGGTTGAATCATAGGCTGTTGGAACTTCGATGTAAAGCTAGCATCCTAATGGAATTGCATGCTGTAGCCATCAATTGCCAGGGACAAAAACAGCAAAATCACTCGGATTACCGATTAATTGGTCAAAGCTAATGTCGCCATTGCCGTCAGAAGTGCTGGTTAAAATGTGGTTACTGTTATTAAGCGGCAACCATTGCAGTTCACAGGTGAGATTAGATACGCCCGATTGACTTCCAATTTGGCCTTCACTAATGCTTGCACTGATCTGTAAGGGGTTGGGTGCATTCACCGTTATCGTGACACTATCGCCACTTTGACCCCCATTGCCGTCATCAACTTGTACATCGAAGGTGTAGATTCCATTGCGTGGAACCGTAACCGTAACGCTCCCATCATTGGCAGGCGCGCTGATTAAAACTTCGGCAACTGGTGCTTGAGGGCCAAGTGACCAGGAAAAAGTAAGCGGATCATTGTCAGCGTCGTTTGCTGTTGGTGTCAGCGTCATGGTATTGGTAACGATGGTGCTATCTGCAGGAGCAGTAACGGTAGGTGTCGCGTTATTTCCTGGGCCAACAGTCACAATGACATCATCAGTATCGGTACCGCCATTACCGTCATCAACTTCTAAGGTAATGGTGTGTGTACCAATTGGAAAATCATAAGTAATGATGTCGGTGTTGCCAATGGATGTATTATTAAAAATCCAATTAAAGCTTAATATATCTCCATCAACATCACTGCTATTTGATCCATCAAGTGTAATCGATTCATCGCCGCTGTTATCTGCATCACTAACCGTTTGATCTGGACCTGCATCAGCAACGGGGTCCGTATTAGGAGTTGGCGCAGGATTAATGGTAATGGTCACGGTATCAGTCGACTGTTGCTGACCATCACTAATGACAAGCGTAATTAAATGAGCTCCAACACCTAGTGTAGTTTGTAGTGAAATACCTGTACCAAGTGGATTGCCATTTAGTTCCCAAGTATAATTGGTAATGCTGCCGTTACTTGCTGATGCATTTAATAGGACAGTCTCAGTGCCATTGTTGTCATTATCGGTGAGGGTTTGATTGGCACCGGCATCAGCTGTCAGTGTGTTTGGATTAGTGCCGTTGTTTTGATTATTGTTGTTGCCGCTGCGAATGCGTTCGCCACAAGCAGTGAAGAGACAAAGCAACATAATTATAAAAAATGAACCGACAGTTTTACGCATGATGTTCTCCTGCAATCGAATATGGTCTAGTTATTCCCCAGCGGTGAAAGATTGATGGTGTAATCAGTGAGCAGAGCCAATTCTTCGAATAGAACCGATTGATCGTTCTGTACTTCAGCGACGTCATCATTCGGTGTGATATCAGCAAAGAAGTCTACAGGCCCATTGCTGTCGTTAATGCTTAATTTTATGCTTCTCACATTTGGATTTTGTGCAGCGGCACTGACATAAATGTTATCAACCATTAATGTAACATCGGCGGCATTTTCAACGCCTGATAAATCAAAGCGGATCAATTGTGTTGCCGAGATATCAAAGCCATTGGCACTGAGTGTTGCTAAAGGAATGACGAAATCGGTCCACTCGGCATTTGTAGCGAGCGCTTGGCCAGCGGAAACACCAACAGTAACACCGTTGGCAGTATTGACTAATTTTAAAGTAACATTGCCTGAACTCGGCCCTTTTAAAGAAATATGTAAATTATCATAAGCACTTATATCTACAGGATTCCAATTATTTATAGGAATAGCAAGTCCCTGCCACCAATTCGTAATGGTGTAGGTGGCTAACATTTTCTTGCTGCCTTCTGCGGCGTCACCATCATCAACTTCGACAAATGAATCGCTGCCACTTGGTGAATCCCACCATCCGGCAGTTAAAGTAGGCGTCGTGTCGTTATAGAAAGGCAAGGTATTTTGTACTGGTGGAGGAGGTGGTGGTGGATTTTGGCCGTTATTGGCAATAGCAATATTATTTACACCTGCCGCTAAATTATTTAACAAGGTGACGTAGAGTGTGTTGTTATGAAGGCTGGCATGATAATCCTGATCAAGGGTAATATCTTGATTATTTAATTGAATGGTCGCTGGTACAGCATTGCCGCTAAAATTTTCGATACGAAATGTTGAGCGCGAAAGTCCATTTCCTCCAACGTTTAATTGCATGGCAATACCACTTCCTTGATCGCTCAGTACCCATTCGGCGTAGCGATGATCCCAACCTTGTGGTTGATAAGTCACGCTGGGATTTAATCCAACGTGATCAGGTCCGCTGCTGACAACTTGTCCCTGTGTTGCACTTAAGGTGCTTTGCTGTGATGAAGCCATGTGTTGAATAAGTGCGTCAACACCGCCATGACTATGTTGACCGATGTGAATAAAAACGGTGTAGCCTTGATGCGGATGACCACCGCTACGATTGGCATAGGTTAAATCTTGATAAGTATCACGACCGACATATCCAAAATTTGTTCCCCATGCCATTTTTTCTGCATTGTAACCTTCGTATGCGTTTAATTGAAATGGACAATTCCAATTCGCAGGCATTTGATTATCGGCTGCACCATCATTATTAGTATCACCTGCGGTCCAATCGCTGCTACTAGTGCCACCAGCACTATTTGCCCACCAATAACCACCGGCATCTTGTTGGGTCCATGTTTGTGTTTGTACCATGCCGCATTCAGCATCACCATTATTGCCACTCTTATACAACATCATGTAAGGGATACTGTTCGCTTGGGTATAATCCCAGCTGCTTGCTGCGCCGTTAAAATTAACGGTGCGAAAATGAAAACGATCGCCCCAACGAATGCCAGAAACTTGTGTACCGAAAAATGCTCCATCACCATCCCAATCAAATTGAACATAAGGACCACGGCAATCTGCTTGAACGGTATTCGCATTTTCGGATGACGTATCATACGAGGAGGCCCAACCAATATCACTGCGACCATCGCGAATTATGTAATCAACAACTGTAGCAATATTCCCACCAGCATTCACGTTAGCGGTCCAGCGCCAAATAACGTGGTGTGTACTTTGTAAAATAAATCCACTGTTGCCGTTGCTGCCACGTTTACCAGTTGCAGCAGTATTACTGTAATGATGAACGGTGGTGCCCAGCCCAGAAACACCAGCCATCGAATTATCTGATTGGGCCGTCTTTAAACCACCTGCTCCCTGGTAACGGTAACGCTCGATGTAGCCACCGATGTAGTTGCCAGTGTCGCCATCGGCTCTGACCAGGGCTATCTCTCGGCTTTGTCCGCGATCATCGGTCCAAGTGATCACATCGCATTGCTTACCATTGACTGCGACATTTTCGTTAACGCTCACTGCTAGGATGCTGTTAGTAATGAATAGGCAGACACTTAGCATGACTAGGCGAATATGCGACTTTCTCATGTGAACTCCTCAGTACTGACAAGTACTTACGTTAAAATCTATATATATTAATAGATAATGTGCGAGTCAACGAATCTGACACAAGAAACACGAATCTATGCAAAAACAGTGCAACACTGGGCCCCTAAACGGAGGCAAGGGCGATACTTAGGAAACGTCAACTGTATGAAGTGAGGCTGTAAAAGAGGCAGCGCGTACGCCTCGATCAATTCATTTGCCTGGCTTAGTGGGGAATCTAGTATCGTAGCTTAACAGTGAATAATGGCAGCGTGATTTAAATGAATGATAAAAAGCAGAAGAAAACGAGTAAAAAGGGATTATTTTTTCTCTTTATTTTAGCCATTATCTGTTGTGCTGGCGCTGCGTATGTGCTCTTCCCGCAAAAAACGACTGCGTTGTGGCACGAGTACACCGCAAAATTAATTGAGTTCTATGAGTCGACCGTGAATTCCGACAAGGGGCCGGGGGACGACGAATCAGAAAAAGGTCCTGATTTAACAAAGTTACCAGATGAAGACGTTTCTAATAAGGAGTCTCAAGCTGTCCTTGATGGCATTGCTGAAATAAATTCGTTGCGCAAACAATTTAAATGGTCTGAAGCAGTTGCCTTAGCAAAACAGATAGAAAAAGATGCGGTCACATCGGAGTATAAAGAATTAGCTCGCGCATTCGTCGTTTCATCTTCGCAAATTAAATCATTTATTGATGCCATGGAAAATAAAGTCTATGGGATGAAGCGCGGTATTTATACCAGTGATTCGGTTGTCGAAGTGGTGTATGGCAGTGGTGCCAAGGAAATGGCAGTACCCATTGCAAGCATGACAAACAAAAATTTTATTCAAACCAGTGATCCGATTTCTTATCTGAACACGCGATTGTATAGTGGTGGCGCTTATGTGATTAACGATCGTGGCATTCCTATGCAATTACGCTCGAGCAGTATTCACAGTATTAATCCCGCAGATATGGAATCTGTAAAGAAGGAATTATCTGATACAGCAAAAGATATGTATCGAAAACTAAATGCCGATGAATTATTAAAAGACGATCCAGTAGCAATTTATCAGGTAGCGCAATATGCCTATGAAGTAGGTTTGGATAAACCAATCGCACGTTTGTTAAGTGATGCGTTGCGCATTGAGCCAAATCTCATTCAGGCGATTAAAGAGCATAAGGCTGAAGATGTTTATGAGAAAATAGAATACGCTATTGAAAAAGGCAATAAACGAATAGCCAAATTTCAGTTCGCCTATCTAAAACTACACTACAAGGACACCAACGTATTTCAGCGTGCGGAACGTTTAATGAATGCAGGTCCAAGCGTGGCGGCGAACGATCCAGCGCCGCAAAAGCCCTCACCACCAAAACCAACGACGCCTTCTGTTCCTTCCACACCGTCGACGCCGACTACACCGACTACACCAACTACACCGACACCGCCGCGACAAACACCAAGCAAAACGTCACCCGCTGCGACGGGTGCTATGGCCAAAGCTGATAAGCACTACGACAAAGGTCGCGATCTACTACGCAAGGCATTGAAAGTTCAAGATAAAGGCACTCAAAAAGATGATCTCTTACGTGATTCCTATAAAGAACTCACCAAGGCCTGGCATATTTATTTAGAATTAGCCGAAGATGGCAACATTAAGGCTAAAAATAAAGCAGTGTCTTGCAATCAAGATAGATACAGCGCGAAAAAATATCGACGCCCAGATTAAATGTTAATTCTGGTCAAACATCAATTGAAGATTGTGTCTCAACGCAGCAAATTGTCGTGACAAAAAGGTGGGATCATCTAGTGCCCGAGATAAAAGTACGCCACCTTCAAACGTAGTGGCCATCATTTCGGTAAGACTTTGTGCGGTTACGTGATCGCTAACCGGTTTATAGGCAGCAACAAGTCGTTCGAAGGTGCCTTCAAAAAGTCCCATCCATATTTTTAATCGATCGCGTATATAATCATGCATCTGTGGTGCGAAGCGTGCACTTTCATAAGTAAATGAGGCGAATAGACATCCATCAAGTGGCTTGTCTAAGCTTGCTAGCCATTCTTCAAACATTTTAATTAATAGCGTCGCTTCTTGCAGGGGATTATCTGCTAATGTTTGTGCGCGCTCAACAAATGTTTTAACTAATTCATCGTCGCCGTCGGCCCAATGTTCCAGTACTGCATACGCTAATTCTTCTTTGCTTTTAAAATGATGAAAGAAAGCACCTTTGCTTAAATCGGTGGCCTTCATGACCTCATTGAGCGAGGTACCGCTATAGCCCTGTTTAAATAGGAGGTGCTGAGCGGCATCTATAATCACATCACGGGTATCGACCAATTTTTCTCCTGACATACCGTTCGGCTAGCAGATTCTTGCTAAAAACTATACGTCGGAAGTCGATAAAATGAAGGTATTATTGTAAATATAGTTATAACATATGTTTAAATATATAGTCAAAGAAAGTTTGACACATACCGACCGGTTGGTATGTTCCGGTTATCATCAACCAAAACCATGAAGGAGTTTGCACATGACTACTGCAAGCCTTGCTATAGCTGAGACAGCCTACGCCAAATGCATCAAAGCATCGAAGCGTGTACGCTGGGACATTGATGAGGATGTCATCAAAGGGCGTGACTTTGACTTTCAGCAAACGTTTTACCTGATGCGTTATCAAAAATTCAGGTGCTGCGATTTTTAAGTGATCAACAAAAAGTATTGTTGAGTCAGATACAAGGTCGCTCTTATGCTAATCTGTTTGGATTAGTAGAACGGTTTATTAATGCGAAGGTCCTTGAGCTGAGTAGTGAACATTGGCTTGGCGACCAAGTGGCGCTTGAAGCAATGATACGCTTTAGCGACGAAGAAATAAAGCATCAGCAATTATTTCGACGCGTTGAAGCGATGATCGGCGAGAAGATGCCAGTGGGATATCAATTAATCCCACAGCCTGATGCTGTTGCTGAAGTTGTTTTGAGTAAATCAACATGGTCAGTATTAGCACTGACGCTTTTAATCGAATTATTTACCCAGGCACACTATAAAGCAGCTATTGAAGATAATAATGATCTATCGCCCTTGTTTAAAGATATCTTTCGTTTTCATTGGATGGAAGAAATTCAGCACGCCAAACTCGACGAAATAGAGTGGAAGCGAATTAATGAAGACATGTCGGTTCAAGAGCGTGATCAAGCTGTCAACGATTTGATAGATTTAGTTGCGGCAGTCGATGGAATTCTACAGGCACAATCTGACAGTGACGCGAGTTATTTCATTAGCATTGCAGGTACAGCATTTAGCACAGAGCAGGAAGAACAAATAAAGCAAACCGTTCTCTCGGCTTATCGCTACCAGTACATTTTCTCAGGTGTTGAAATTAAACACTTCCAAGAAGTGCTTTTTGGCATGCTTACCGAAGACCAATCCCAACGCGTACAGGCTGCATTAGCAGGTATCCAATAAAAAATTCCGTGCCAAAGCGCACAAAAGCTTTGGCACGGAATATGGAGATAATTATGTCTACGACAACGTTTACGACTCGAGAACATCGAGAGAAAATTGGTAAATCTTTTGCCCGTCAACGCAGAGCATTAGCATTGCGTTCACAGCTTGGCATTGGTAAAGCCCAAACAAAATGCCGTGTGGTCGAAGGATTGCATTGTGAAATAAGCGAAGGGGATTTTTCTATGTCAGTTGACATGAGCCCTAAAGCTGGCGGAACAAATTGTGGCCCAAATCCAGGTGTTTTAGGCAGAGGAGCCCTCGCTTCTTGTTTAGCTATTTCCTATATGCAATGGGCAGCATTTCGTGGTGTGCACATTGATCATTTAGAAGTTTTAGTAAGTGCTGATTATAATGTAGGTGCTGATTATGGTATTCGCCCAGATGTGCAGCCTGGCTATCAACATGTGCAATACTGTGTCATGGTAAAAAGTGATGAGCATCCAAGACGAATAAAAGAAATCATTGAAGAGGCCGATGCATGTGGGCCTTATTTATCTGTTTGGAAAAATGCGACTGCAATTGAACGATGTGTACATATAGAATCATCAAGGGAATTATTATGAGTAATGCACGATTACAGCGATATATTCAACGTCATGGTTGGAATAAAGCTTGTGGTTTTTACGAGAATTGTTGGAGTATGCAGTTATGGCCTGCACAAGAACAATTAATCAACCTTATTGATGCGCAAGCGGGCGAATCTATTCTCGATATTGCAAGTGGATCCGGTTTGGTGTCAATCCCATTGGCCAAAGCGGTGGGTAAACAAGGATCGGTTATTGGTGTAGATATTTCTGAATCAATGGTTGAATTGTTGAATCACCGTGCTGAACAACTGCAGTTGCAGCAATTACATTCGCAAGTTATGGATTGTGAGAATATTAAATTTAAAAATGAGACATTTGACGTCGCTGTTAATGCACTTGGTCTGATGTATGTGACCGATGTTGATGAATCACTGAAACGTATGTATCAGAGTTTAAAGCATGGTGGTCGAGCAGGTATCTTGGTTTGGGGTGCACGAAAAGCTTGTGGGTGGAACGCGGTTTTCGGCATTATTGATGCAGAGGTAGAAAGCGATGTGTGCCCAATGTTTTATCGTTTAGGCACTGGCAATTCTTTGGAATTGGCAATGACTCAAGCAGGATTTGTTGATATTCAATTACATCGTATACGCGTTGCGCTTCATTACCGAAATGCTGATGAAGCAGCGTCAGCTGTATTTGAAGGTGGTCCTGCAGCTTTGCCGTATAGCCGTTTCAATCAAGAAATTAAAGCTAAAGTAAAGAGCCGTTACATTGATAGTGTTCAACAATATAAAAATGGTTCAGGAGAATATTTTATTCCTGGTGAATTCGTAATTGGCATTGGTTGCAAAAATAAAAATTCAATTCTCGAATGATATATTTAGCCAAACACTGTATAAATAATGACTAATACATAGGTATTCGCTGCGAAGCCAAAGCCATTCAGAGCGGTCCACAATATACCGGAAAACAATAAGGATTTTTCTTTGGTTCGAGAAAAATAACGAAAACAGGCTAAACTTTGGAGAAGTCCAATAAGGAAAGAGAGCCATAAAATCAGATTTCCGAAGGCACCAACGCCTTTCAATGCTTCACGAAAAATTATCCCAGTGATGCTAAACGCGAGCGAACCGAGAAAAATATACATCGCTAAGTTGCGAGCTTTTCTACCAGCAATCTGGTCCTCGGATAATTCTTTTGATTTTTTCTTCCCTTTAGTGGGCCTCGCTGAACGACTGCGACGAGCACGAGTTTTCGGTGCTTCATAGGGATTGTCGGCTTCTTGATCAGGTTCGGCTTCAGCTGTTAATACTTTAAAGTTTGGGTCAGCCGCATACTTCGCAGGAATTAATTCACCTGACACTTGATCTTTAATATTGGTTTCTTCTTTTATTTGACCTTCAGCTAAAAATTTTTGAATTTGCTCGGAGGAGAAGGGCCCTTTTTCGCCAGTTTTAGTGTTGATGAGATAGGGCATATATATTCCTCTATGTAAATAGAACTCAGGCCGACAATCAGTATCAATTCTCTATGTTGTACACTATAAGGCAAGTCTTGAGACGAGTTCAATTTATTGCCCTGGCAAGCAAGCTTGCCTGATGGCGTCAAGATTGTGATGAAAGCACATTCATTGACGACGTAATATTTAGATAGTCTGTTGTGGTAATAGGTTACAGAGAACAGGTGTTGGTGATACCTAAATGAGAGGAGACATGCATTGCTTGCGAAGGTCATGCGTTGTGTTAGTTTGCTTATGGAACAATCTCGCACTATGTGTTTATAGCCATGAACAACTTCTGTAAGATCCTACTTCGGAGCGAACTGGTGACTGTTAAAGACGTTAACGTTACAGGAGTTTTACATTGGGAGGCGGTTCACGGCCAAACTATACCAACAGCGTTTTTAGCCGCTGTGCGTAATTACGGAGGAAATGTATGCTTGATTATAAAAGCATATGTCTGTCGATAGGATTACTGCTTGTCGTCAGTATTCAGCTTTCTGCTAGTGAATCTGGAGCATCTGCGAGTAAAGCAGATGGAGATTTTGTCCAATATCGATCTTCTTATATAACCCAAGGGAGCTGGCGCATACAACGAGAGGGTACCTTTCGGCATAACGCTAAACCGTATTTTTATGGGCCATATACCAAAATAGATAACTCAGCATCATTATCATCGAATTCATCGTTATTTAAAAATTCAAAAACTGGTGAATTGAAGATGAAACTTGTTCGTCGTTCAAAGTTGGATGTTGATCGTCGCATGTTGGTTAATCAAGAAAATAATTCATGCAGATTAATCGATACTCTCTCTATTAGTGATTCTAGTAAAGAAGACCGAATTAAATTTAAATTAACGTATCAATTTACTTTTAGCAACGGCGTTTCTAGTGTTAGTGAAATTGGCGGAGATAAAAATTGGATAAAAGGTAACTCAATGCCGCTTTCAGACGCTGCTATTGGTGTATCGGTACAAGGACGGCGATCTGGTTCAGGCGGTTTTTGTGTAGCAGGAAGTGGGGCAGATGTACGACCAACTATTTATTTTGAAAATAGCTCAAGTATATCGGTGGGCTTTGACATTGAATTAACTAAAAACCAGAAATTGGCAATAATGTTAGTCTGTTATGCTGAAGGTAGTGATGTAAAAGAACGGATGCAACGAGACGCAGCTATTCGCCTGCCTAAAGAGCTGCGTATTAGTGATGAAGAGCGTCAATATTTATTGAATTTCCCATTTGCACTTCCACCAATTAAGGAATCAAGTTTTAACGCACCTGCGCAAAAAGTTTTGCTAGAACAGATGGAAATAAGCAGGGACCAAGATGAATTTGATTATTTTGATTTAGGCGATGATGGCTATTCGGAAGTTCATCTTATAGATGATCAATCAATAACATTGGATAGTCACGGCAAAACTATAGAGCTCCCCATTTCTGAATTAACAGCATTAAAGCACCTTGGTAATGGCCATTATCAATGCCTGTTACGTAGTAACGAATTAATTATAGGGAAGGTCTCTGACGAAACGGTTTTGAAGGCGCGTCTCAATGAGGATGATGAGTTACAAACCTATCAATTAGTGCAAATGCCAATTCAAGCTAAGGTATTACGCAGACACGCAGAACCTAGCGCATTAGATGGCGTAAAGGGTTTTATGCGTTTAAACAAAGGCGAATGTCTCCATTTAAATGAATTCATAAGTGGAGAATGCAGTGCCCCGACTGCTTGGGGGATGTTTAATGTGCCAATGAAACAGGTGAGAAAAGTAACGAAAATCCTTAGTCCTTATCCGCATTTCATTTTAACACTGGCAAATGGTAGCGAGTTTCCTGTCTTCAAACCCAATGAGAAAATGAAGATTCAATTAAAACAAATAGAAGAACAAACTATAGGGTGGGAAGACATCCTCGATGTGGTTCAATTTAATGATCTCAAACAATGGGAGGAATCCGAGCCTGCGGGGAAAGCATTAAGCAGCGCACTTGCGAAAGAACATCAGGAAATGAGCTTAAGCGGTCCCTTGGCCGAGGTATTGTCAAAACTGTCAAGTAATCTGGCGATATCGGTGAAATTGAGTGAGCAGGCGAAAATATATGGAAAGGTCCATGTTTCGATCGCATTATCGGCCGATAATGCAAGCAACCAATTAATTAATTTTGCAAAATCAACTCATTTGATGTTGGAACAAAAATCAAATGAATTCGTCTTACATGATCCGCATACCTACAGTCGTCAACCATTGAGCATTGGTGACACCATCATATTCACAAATGGATGGAATTTAGTTGGTGATGTGAGTAGCACTTTGAGGGTCAGTGGTGTCGATGCCCTTACCCTCGATAAGAAACAATTAACGCAGATTGTAAGAGAAGATGACGGCTTATTCGCCAGGGATAGTGGGAATAGAAAATATTTTATAAATACACGTGAATCTAAAGTCGTGCTCACTGTTTTTGGCAAAGAGCGAATTATACCATTAGATACAATAGATAAGATTCTATTCGCTAAAGGTGATGATAAGAAGGAAGGGGAATGACAATGCGATGTATACTGATGTTGTTCTTATTAATAATTCTCAGTAATGTATCCGCAGCCGAGAAGTTAATTCCAGCAAGTTTTAGTCATCAAAATGATGCGTTATCATTTCGTTGGGATATCTCAACAAATGGCACTATTTCCGATGGAACCAATGACTGTTTTGATTCTGGGTTTATGTTGCGCGTACGAACGAAACAAAGTGGATTATTTCAATTTCAAGGCGGTTATTCGATGATGACACCTGATGGAAGCGAGAAGGTGTTAACCCAGGACGTCCATAATTTAAAGGTAACCCGTCGATTGAAATTATTTAAAAAAGAAGGGATCATGCGCTATGTGGAAATCGTTAAAAATAAAAGCAACACAGATCTAGATGTGGTCTTGCAGATATATACGAATGTGGGTGGTTCTGCGCAGAAAATAACATTAAGCGAAGGTAAGAACTTGTCGCTGAATAATCAGATGTTGCCAATTTCAAATAAGTCTAATTGGATGTTGGTAGATCAGCAGTCGAATCGTCCAAGTATTTTACATATGTATGGTAAACCAATTAAAAATAAATTAGATATTAATTTTCAAGGTCAGTCGTCGTCGGTTACTATGGAATATAAATTTAAAATTAAGCAAGGAGCAACAGTTGCTATTGCTCATATGGCTGGACAACGGCATCGCGGTCAAGCTGTAGATAAGAAAAAGATGAAAAATCTACAAAGTTATAAATACTATCGCGATTTACCCAAAGAAATTCAAAGGGCGTTAATTAATAGAGCGGGTTTAAATAGCAGTTTCTTGAAGATAGCTGATATAGATCAATTACAGATTGATCGTCAAGCAGTTGATGTATTGGCAATGGGTGAGTCGACAGTCTTGCGCGGTGTTGCTCAATGGGAGCAGGCAAACATGAAGACGCATCTGGGTGAGCGAAATATTAATTTTGAACAAGTCGCAGCAGTCGCTGGTCCAACGCATAGAAAAGGCAAAACGACATGCTTCTTACGTGATGGACAAATTCTCATCGGTGAGTTAGATGTTAAAGGGTTTTCGTTTCATTTATCATCAGGATTTAAAGTTCTCGATAATGTCGAAAAATTAGATCGTATTGTTGCTGGCGGTCTTCCGGTAACTGGCCCCTATCCGACTGGTTGGTCAATAACAACACAGGATGGCATGCGTCTCTTGGTTAATGAATTCACTGATGCCACTTTAGAATTGTCTTCGCCATGGGGTGCTGTGCAGATAGTACCACAGCGCATACATTATTTACGACGCTTAGCAGGTGATAAAAATAATGCGTGGTTATTACAAATGCAAAATGGAATCAGAATTCCTGTCTATCCAACGGGCAATGATTTCACCTTTAAATCACAAGCATTTGGCTCGGTAAACATCCCGCTTTCTGAAATAATCAGTGTCGATTCACCCAACGTTAGAGATCAGGAAGATTTTGATGAGCACAATAATGAAGGCGCGGTTCGGATCATGCTCAAGGGAGAGTATATTTTAGCCGGTGGAATAGTTAATAAAGAAATTACTGTGTTGAGTGGCACGCTAGCTTACAATCTGCCGTTAACTCAAGTTCGTGCTATAAATAGAAATGAAGATGAATTTATAATTAGTTTTTGGGACGGTAGCGAAGCCATTGGTTCACTCATTAGCGGTGATTTTATTTTACAAATTGAAAAATTAAATTTAGCGTTGAATGTAGATTCTATAGAAAGCATTAAAATGCCTCGCCCAGCATTAAAACCAGCGCAGCGAGCTCATGTTATAAAATTATTGGCTCAGTTGGGCAATAATGACTGGAAGAAACGTGATGAAGCATCTGCGGCCTTGGGGGCCATGGGAAGTTTAATCGAGGATATCCTGCGAGATCATGAGCAACAAACTAAGGATCCTGAAATTGCGCATCGCATTAAAAAATTATTAAAAGGGATAGATGATCAAGATGTCTAAACGTCATGGCCTTGATGATTTAAAAGAATTGGCGGCGGCGATTCGTAATCGAATTGCTGTACAGCGATTGGTATCGGCCCTCGAAGCGACATGGCTTTTAGCTGTTTTAATGGTTTTAATCATCGTGACGTGGTACTTGGGCGTCCATTCACTTAATCCACTGCACATAGGCATGAGCCTATTGGTGGTTTGGACAGTGGTCTTGGTTATGTTTGTTTGGTCTGGTCTACCAAATGATGAGGAGGCGTTGGCTCGTCTTGACGCATTGAGCGATAATCATCAAGCATTGGTATCTGCCTATTGTTATTTGCAGGACCCACAGATCGATACGTGGCGTTTATTGCATATTGAACGCGCAATGAATGCAGCATCCCATACTCCCAAGCAAATAGCTCAATTTTTTCCTGCACCTATTAATTTCAAATCCTGGTTTATCCCCAGCCTTATCATTCTTTTAATTGCGATGCCATGGCCACAACTTCAACATCAATCGACTAAGGATTATGCAGTTGATGAGCAGGCTATGAGCCAGGCTCAAGTCGAAGCTAAGAAAATTGAAGATGAAATTGCTGCGCTCGAAGACCTTGAGTTCGCAGAAGATGAAATGGCAATGGATTTAAAAAATGAGTTTAAAGATATTTTAGAGCGAACCCAGTCATTGTTGGAAGAACCTGATAAGGATAGACGGGCATTTTTGGAGAAACTAGATAAAGAAATTTCTCAATTAGAGAAAGCAGCGGCAGGTGCTGCTACCGAATGGAAGCCTGATAAAGATTTAATTGACGCCCTACGTGAACAAGCGGATACGGCGGAATTAGGCGATGCCTTACAGAAGGGTGACTTGGAAAAAATAGCTAAGGAATTGGATAAATTGGCGAAAAAAATAGAATCAGGTTTATCCAAGGCGCAAATGCAACGCTTACAACAGGCATTGCAGCAAGCGGTCAATTCAGGTTCGGGTCAGGGTGATGTGCGCAAACAATTGCAGGCGACGGCTAAAGCGCTCAAACAAAATAATCCTAAGCAGGCAAAACGTGCGTTGCGACAACTTGCACGTTTAGCGCGTCGCGGCGCAAATCGTCAGCAATTAGGGAATCGCATGAACCAATTGGCCCAGCAATTACGCAGAAATGGACAGGGTTTGTTCCGCCAAGGGCAAAACCAGCAAGGCCTCCAGCAATTAACACAACAAAGTCAGCGCCAACATTCCTTACGCCCAACCAACCCGTTTAGACAACAACAATCAACAATGCGGCCAGGTAATCCAATGGCAGGACGGCCATCCATGGGTCAATCACAAAGTGGCCAAGTTCCTGGTGGCCAAATGCCAGGCGGACAGCAATCAGGGGCACCAATTCCAGGTCAGGGTAATCAGCCTTCGCAGCAATCGTCACCAATTCCTGGGCAAAGTCAGGGCCAAGGTCAGGGACAGGGTCAAGGCCAAGGTCAGGGACAGGGCCAAGGCCAAGCGAGTGGGGCGAGTTTAATTCCGGGTGGTGGTGGACAGGCCAGTGGCCCCTCAAACCAAGGTTCGAATTCTCGAGGGCACGGCAGCACTGCGGTTGGCGGCGGACAGCGTGTCGATGCAAATAATATTAAATCAGTGACGCATAATGGTCAGCAACATCAAGTAGATCCAAGTTCGGTGACAGAAATAGAAGGTGTTGGTGGACCTGAAGCGAGTTCAAGGAATCAACATGCTGTCGTGCTTGATTCGTTACGTCAGCAAGAAGAAGCGCTTGCAGAAGAGGCACTGCCTATGGCCAGGCGCGAACATATACTTCGATATTTTACAGCTTTAAGGAGACATATAGATGGTGGAAGCGACGACAACTGAAATTCAAGAACAGTTACATAAATTTCGCAATGATTTTACCCAGCTCCAATCAGAAATAGCCAGGGCAATTGTTGGATCTGAGGATCTGATTAATCAATGTCTCATAGCTATTTGTGCGGGGGGACACGTATTATTAGAAGGTGTGCCGGGACTTGGTAAAACAAGTTTGGTTACAGCTATTTCCAAAGCCTTGGATTTAAATTTTGGGCGTATCCAATGTACACCTGACCTCATGCCAGCTGATATATTGGGAACGCATGTGGTAAATGAGGATGAAAATGGACGTCGCAGCTTCATTTTCGAGCCTGGGCCGGTATTTCATAATATTTTATTGGTTGATGAAATAAATCGTGCAACACCAAAAACACAATCGGCATTGTTAGAAGCGATGCAGGAAGGAAAGGTTTCCGCAGGTAGTAAAACCCATCAACTACCAGATCCATTTTTTGTGCTAGCTACGCAAAACCCTTTGGACATGGAGGGGACCTATCCTTTACCAGAAGCGCAGGTTGACCGATTTATTTTTAAATTATTGGTGAGTTTCCCGGAACTGGATACACTTGTCTCAATTGCGAAACAATTCACCGGTTACACCAGTGAGCAACCAGACAGCGTGTGGAACGGCGACAATCTTAAACAAGCACAGATCATGCTCAGTCAGATTCCCGTTGCTGATCCAGTGACGGCCTACGCTGCAAAACTCATTTTGGCAACGCATCCAAATAATGAATTAGCGAATGAGCGCGTAAAACGTTTTGTTTCCTATGGCGCAAGCCCTCGCGGTCTGCAATCCATCATTCGCGCAGCGCGAGTGTGCTGTGCTTTGCGTGAGGGAACCAGCGTATCAGCCAATGATGTTCAGAAGGTTGCAGTCGCCTCATTACGCCATCGGGTCATATTGAATTTTGAGGGCGAGGCGGAAGCAGTAAATGTTGATAAGATAATTGATGAGCTCATCAATGAAATTGCGGCACCAGGAGAAGAGTCGTAATCATGCCTATTGGAAAGCTTTTTATTGCTTTTTGCCTATTCGTATTGACTGCATGTGTAGCAGTAGCTGAAGAGAAGCAGCCAGTTCCGCTATTGCAAAAAAGTCTGCCTTATCGAACGGCCCTTCATCATGACCCAACGCTACAGCCGCCGTTGCGAGAATTGCTGGATATGTATCGCGCAGAAGGTCGTACCGATGAATTATTGGGGATGTATAAACAACATGTACAACAATATCCAACTGATGCTAAGGCACGTGTGGTGCTGTACAAATTATTACACCAAAGTGGGCAAGTAGAATCAGATGTTTTTTTGAAAAAAAGTGTAGAAGTTTGTCCACAAAGTGGCCTCTTACATTTTTTATTGGCGGAAGTGCTGCATAGTGAAGGTCAGGGTGAAGGTCGTGAATTACTCATACAAGCGATTGATAAAGAACCATTACAAATTCGGCAACAAGAATGGATTTTTAAACTGATTGAATGGAGTGCTCAATCCGGCGACAAGAAATCGATTGCCCAAGGAATTGAACGGTGGCGAAAATTAACGCTTTCCTCAAGCGAACAAATTGAATTAGGGCAACTGCTGCTTCGTCACCATCTAGGCAAAGAAGCGCTCACCGTGTTATCAACACTGAGTGTTGAAGATGCCGAAGATAAAGTGAGTTTGGAAATTCTTTTGGCACGAGCTGAGGCCAAGGAAGGAAAGATAGTTGAAGCTGCTCAGCGTCTTGATCACTTGCTTGAAAAATTAGATGGTCGCTATTGGCGACGCCAAGAAATATTGGCACAACGTTTCGGCCTTATCAGTGGTAAGGATGAAATAGAAAAAGCGATTAAGCAACAACAGGACCTGGTTAACAATAATGCCACGTCAGAACAAGCATGGTTGGACCTCGCGCAAATTCAGATGGCCTTTAATCGTGGGCAGTCGGCGCTGGAAACATTAAAACAGGCTCACGCAAAATTACCGAGTTCAGGTTTGGTAGAAAAAGCGCTAATAGACCAATATGAGCACCTGCAGTTGTTTGAACCGTTGGAAGAATGGCTACAAGAAAAAATAAAGAATGATGAAAGTCGCAAAGATTTACAGAGAAGGCGCGTAGAGCTACTGTATTTGTTTGAGCGCAATAAAGAGGCTGTAGAGTCCTTTGAACGTTTATTGCAAGACGTTGATGAAAAGACCAAAATGGACCAACGTCTTTCTATGTCGAGAAAATTGAGGCAGTTTGGCTTGGTGCTGCCAGCAATGAATTTACTAGAAAAGGTATTGGAAAAGAATTCTTCGCGTTTCGATTTACTCCGTGAATTATTAGAGATTCAGCATCAATTAAATCCCAGTGCAGTATTTAGTCACTTAACCGATAAACGGCTCAAGCAGGATGCTTCAGTTGAGCAAGTCGTCGACTTGGGTCGATGGTTGAATGCCAAGGGGTTTTTCCCACAAAGCGCCACATTATTAGAATACCATTTAAAGGCTTATCCTTATCATCCTGATTTAAATACGTTGTTGGTGACTGTTTACCGTCGCATGGGATTGCGTGATAAACAAAAAGAGCGTTTAACAGTGTTGAGAAAAGATATCAATTCTATAGCAGACTACAGACGCCTGCTTATCGCTTTGGTGGAAGGGGAGAAATTAGAACGCCGCAGTGAGATCATAAAGAAAGAAATTTTGGTCATTGAAGGAATGGCTCAATCAGACTTGAGCGTTCAGATGGAGGTTGCGCTTATAGAAATGCTCGCTGATGATTCAGATCAACTTTCGGAATTAACGGATTATTTAACGAGTAAAATCCAAAACACACAACATGACAATTGGCGCATGCTCTACCGCAGGCAGCTTGTCCATGTTTTGAGTAGGCAGTCAACTTTAAAAGAAGAATTGGTAAAACATTTGAATATTTTGATAGAAGAAGATCCGTTAAACAAGATCGAATATACGGTTAAGTTGCTGAGTGCAAAAATTAGTAAAGATAGAAGTAGTCATTACTATCGAGACTATCAAGAAAACAAAGATTTGCTTCAAACCATTGATATCGCCAAGGTCACAGATGAAGCGACACTCAGAAGTCTCTTGTCTATATTTACCAAAGTGTCGGATCCCGATAAGAAGGAAAAAGTATTAAAGAAGTTAGTGAGTATAAAAAATGCTGACATAAATCTTTGGCAAGAGTGGCTGAATTTCATGGCAACATCTAAAATGGAAGAGAAGTTACAGGTTGGCTTGCGCCGTTTACTGGCAAATAGAGATGTGCTAAAAATAACCCCTGAGCAGCAACATTATTGCCATGATCATTTATTGCAGTCCTTATGGCGAACAATTTCTTCAAGAGTCGTTACTAATGATTTGGAAGGTGCCTTGGTATTACTCAATCAGGCAGAAGACGCCGCCAAGGAACAGGATTTGTTATGGATATTATGGACACGGGCCGTCTTACTGAACCAGCTTAATAGAGATGTGGCATTTAAACAAACGCGTGAGCGTCTCATGGCATTATCACAACAAATAGAAGAGAACCAATATATCATATTTCCAGATGGATTGCGTTGTAATATCGATGTGTTGCACCATCAATTTGTGTCCTCACCGAAAGCTATCGATAATCCAGAAAAAATGTTATTGCCTCCTTATGAATTATCCTGGACTGGGCAAATAGAAGGTCGGCTCATTGCTGCAATTGAAATTGATAATGAATTAATGGTTGTGTCTACGGACGCTGTTATCGGATTTGATTTAGAATCTGGAAAACGTTCTTGGTCAGAGAACGTGAGCTTTCAAGGGGCCAGTGCGAGTCACGTCAATTATAATGTTGTGTACGATCAATTTTCTATCATACCAAATAAGGGTGTCGTGGTATCGACTAGTGATGATGTGGTGTGCATTGGAAAAGGTGGTGTAATACATTGGCGGGTTAAATTAGAAACGCCGTTATATGCGTCTGTGGCAGTTTATGATGATATGGCCTACGTGGTAGAACGTCGTAGTGGAGATGTTTATGCGTTAAACACAGGAACCGGGAAAATTATTTGGTATAATAAGTCACCGTTAGAGGTAGAAGAGCAGCCTCAACAAACTCATAATCGCTACACAAGATACAGTTCATCCTATAGCAGATACGGACACCATACGTCTACGCCGAGTAGACCGGGTAACGGGCGATTGTCGGTATCGAACGATTTAATCCTGGTAGCCCATAAAAGTGGGCGAATACTTAATCGGGAAACTGGGAAAATAATTTGGGATTTTACCCAAAAACCAAAAGTGAAGTTGCCGATAAAAATAGAAAGTGCTAAAGATGCACCTCCAGGAATAAATACACAAAGCCAATTAGTGCGCAGGCGTTACAGTGGATCGCGTTATGGCACTAGACATCAAGCAGCGCATAGCGAAATTCATTCCTGGTTTAGTAGTGGACAAGGTAGCAATGTATATTTGAAAGGACATTGGTTAGTCTCCTATGCAAATAATGCTATTCAGTGTCGAAGTTTAATGCTTCCTGTATTGAAAACCAAGGAAATCAATGCGCAATTAATTCGCGGCATTGGTGCGCGTCCAATAGTTCGTGAAACAGATAGATTACTGCGTTTAGATGACGACCAATCGGTCTATTGCCGATCTTCAATGATGACCTTTAAAAATGGTAAGATATTTGCGATGAACGACAGTGGTTTGACTATTTACAATGCAAATTCTTTAACTGTTTTAGCACATGGAGTTTGGCCTGAGGAAGTCCAGGAATTTTTTGTGGGTTCGAGCAAGGAAGACGAGTCGGCAGAACCTAGTCCAGAAATAGCAGCTTTGCTTGAACGCTATAAACGTTACCAGAATTATGTTCAGTCCTATCCACAATATCAGTATCATTTAGACAGTATAACACGGCAGCTCCATGATTTAGGGTGGAGTAATAATCTCAAACAATATCAAATTGAAATAGCAGAAGGCAGCTCGCATAAACATATCTACTTGCTTCGTGGTGATAGAATACTTGCTTTACGTGGGGCAAAGCAGAATGACTGAAGAGAGTGAAATTTTTGATGCAGAGTTCTTAGCATCTTTGCGCCGACTTTTTGTGAGGTTGCAACAAAAGCGCCCATTACAAAAACATGGCGTACAATTAACCTCGAGCCAGGGATCATCGCGAGAATTTAAAGATCGTCGTAGCTATGTTTCAGGCGATGATTACAGAAATATTGATTGGCATTTATTTGCTCGATTTGAACGCTTATACATTCGCTTATTTGAGAATATACAGGAATACCATGTTCACGTATTGATTGATACAAGTCTGTCGATGAGCCAGCTCTATCCAGAAAAGCGAATCATTGCTTTGCGAGCTGCATTGGCGTTAGCGTATTTAGCGTTGTGTAATAATCATCGCGTATCTTTTCATTTACTTGGTGAACAAGTGGAACGGCTCATGCCACCTTTGAAGGGGCAGGGGCATATTCATAAAATTATCCAACAATTAGAACAGATCTCTTATGATACCGTCGGTGATCCGGCACAAGCCTTGCGTCGCTTTAGACCTGGTCGAGATGGCAAGGGTATGTTCTTTTTATGCTCGGATTTATTGGGTGACGATCCGGAAGCCATGGTTGACACCATGCGCACACTGGGCTCTTTACCGCTTGATGGACATGTCATTCATATTTTGTCGCCAGAAGAAATGGATCCGACACTGCAAGGATCTGTTTTATTGCAGGCGGTAGAAGGCGATGAACAGCGGCGTGTTTATCTCAACGCCCAAGAAATCGAACAGTATAAGCGATTGGTTGAGGATTGGCAGGAGCAAATTCGCAGTGTGGCGCGTTCGCGACGCATCGATTATTTATATTGGCCAACGGATCTACCATTTGATCAAGGATTACTTGAAATGTTAGAGCGCGGTCAGGGTTTGGTTGGACAACATTAAATGAATCTATTAATGCCGAGTGCGTTATGGTTTTTATTGAGCATAGCTGCGATTATTGTTCTGTATGTGGTACGTCGCCGTGCCAAACCAGTTCCGGTAACTACATTACCGTTTTTTAAACTGTTGCATAAACATTTAGCCGAGTCGCCTTGGATGCGACGCTTAAAACGTTTACTTTCATTTTTGTTATCAGTTTTGATTGTCCTCGGTGTCATTTTTGCTTTAGCAAAACCAATTTCTGAAATAGGCGAAGAGCAACCACAGGCGGTGGTTATCGTTGTCGATCGTTCTGCCTCAATGGCTGCCCGTTCTGATTCATCAACAATTCTGGAATTAGGATTACAAAAAATTAAGAATGCACTCAGCGCAATTCCAGCACAAGTGCCGGTGGCCATCATTGCCTCAGATATTCAACCTGAAGTGATGTCACCAATGAGCACCGATAGGCTGGCTGTGGTCTACGCGCTAGAGCAAATTAAAGCACAATCGATTCCAGGGAATCATCATCATGCGCTTACCTTGGCGAAACATTTATCGCAAGAATATAAGCGCACTGAAATTTGGTTACTCAGTGATGAAATACACGAAGATAAATCAAATATAGTACCATTTACCATAAAGCGCTCTGCTGGGCATAATGCAGGTATTACTGCCTGTGCATTGCGGAGAAAACCACAAGAGCGCAATCAGTTAGAGGCCTTTGTTGAATTACAGGCGACTGATAACGTCAGTGTTAAATTAGAAATTATTGAAGATGGAAATCTCACAACCTTACGGGCTATTGATCTGATTGCTGGCGAGCGTCATCGCTTGTTATTACCAGTCAGTGCGGGCGTTGGTGAACATATTGCATTTCAAATCCATTCAGAAGGTGATGTGTTGGCCTCTGATGACCAGGTATTATTAAAGGTTCCGCAAAAAAATACTTTAGAAGTTGCTTGGGTTTCCAAGAATGCAGATGGATTTACTGGCTTAGCTTTGGCGACATTGGCCCAGGATTTTTCAATAAAGCAATTAACACCAGATCAGTGGTCACCGAAGGTGAAAGCAGATATATTAATTGCCGATCAATGGTACCCCAAAGAAGTGCCAGCCCATCTCAGCGGTGTCTTAGTTCTCAACCCACCAGAAACCATAAGTGGATTGCGCATTGATCATATTAAACCGCAAATTGTTTCACCGCCACGGGTACAGCAGCAGGCACATGCTTTATTGTTTGGGGTTAACAGCCCGCGGCTTTCGCTAGCACAAACTGCTATTATTAGCGGTGACGATTGGTTGCAGCCTGTTTGGGCAGGTGATAGCGGTGCACTGATGTCAGCAGGCATTCGCCATAATCAACGGATTGTAGTGATGGGTTTTGATCCGACGCGTTCTCCTGAACTAGCAATGACAACGTCCTATCCGTCCTTATTAGCTAATGCTTTATATTGGTGTGCACCAAATCACGCTGAAGAATTTCCGGTTTATTCATGCGGAGAATTAATATCACATGAGTCAGATTCTGCTCATTGGATAATGGCCGATGATAAAGAGGTGACCATTGAGCAACGACAGCATTTATTATTAGACCGTATTGGTATTTGGCAGGTTGGTGAACAATCTGGCTCATCAGCATTATTATCTGCACAAGAAACCTTGCTACCAAATTTAGCAGTAACTGACATTGATAAAAAAACCGCAGATATAGCGAGCCATTTTATCGATTGGTCCCATCTTTTGGTCTTAATTGTGCTCGCCATTATGGTGATCGAGGCATGGGCTTGCCATCGTAAAGGTGTCTTCTGATGGAATTATTGGCACCGTGGTGGTTATTAGGCATTCCAATTATTGGAATTATTTTGTGGCTTATTGGTAGAAACTCACTGCATCCAATGTCCGCATCGAGGCGGCGCATTGCCATTGTGACACGAACTATCTGTGTTGTCTGTGCGTGTCTCTATTTATCGATTCCGTTGATACGCGTTCAGGTAGAACAGCAGGTAGTGGTATTTATCATAGACCATTCAAAAAGTATGGGCGATAAGGCTTGGCAATCGTCGTTGGAAAATATCGCTACTATTCAGGCTTCTTTTCCAAGCCATGTGCATAGCGCGTTAGTGTCGACAGGTGAAACACCAGTTGTTTTACGTTCCTTAGAGCAATCGCCGATTGGAAAAACATTTGAGCGTCCGGCATCACGTGACAACACTGACTTAAGTGCAGCAATACGATTAGCGAGCGGTCTCTGTCCGCCGCATGCACAATCTCGATTATTAATTATTGGAGATGGTTGGGAGACACGTGGCGATGCGATAGAAGCAGCGCGAAGAGCTGCCAGCCATAATATTCACATTGATTGCTTACCGTTAGCTGGTGAAGCCAAGTCAGATGTACGAGTGGTCGGTTTGCAGAGCAGTCATTCACGATTACATCAAGGTGCGACTTTAGAACTCGCCGCAGAACTTATTTCAAGTTTAAAGGGTACTGGAGTTGCGCGTTTATATGAAAATGGTATTGAGGTTGCGGCCCGTGAAATTGAAGTGGAGCAAGGGCAACGGCAGCGAGTTGTTTTTAATCGCCATCCAGACAAACGCGGTATTTATACCTATCGAATTCGTATTGATGGTTTTGAGAAAGATGAAATCATTGCTAATAACCAAGGCTTAGCCTTTGTTGATGTGCGTGGCAAGCCACTTTTGTTATTGCTATCGAATGATTTTCGTGAAGCGAAGCATTTTCAAAAAGCAATGTACCGCGAAGGCGTAGATATTGTTTTGCGTAAACCGACGAATATGCCGCAATCACTACCGGAATTAATTGGTTATGATGGCGTCATTGTTGGCAACATTCCAGCTAATGAACTTGGTGAAGCGCGCATGATTTTACTACGAGATTATGTGGAGCAATTAGGCGGTGGTTTGGTGATGATCGGTGGCGACCAAAGCTTTGGCGCAGGGGGTTATTATCGCACACCAATTGAAGAAGTGTTGCCAGTAAAAATGCGGGCAAAGGATAAAGAAGAGCGTCGCCCAACATGCTTAATGTTAGTGTTGGACCGATCAGGTTCGATGGGTGGTCAGAAAATGACCTTGTGTAAACAAGCAGCTAAAGCTACCGCACAATTATTGCGTAATAAAGATTTTATTGGTGTTATTGCATTTGATAGTTCCCCACATTGGGTTGTGCCTATGGGTCGCATGTCTCCTGCAGCCATTGTCGGTATTGATTCGGTTAATGCAGGTGGCGGCACTTCTATTTATCCGGCAATGGAAGCGGCTTATCAAGCAATGCATCAAGTGCGCGCTGGTTCAAAACATATGATTGTCTTAACCGATGGTCATGGTGGTGGCGGTGATTTTGCTAATTTAAGTACACGCATTCAATCGAGTGGCATTTCCATTTCGACTGTTGCTGTTGGTTCAGGTGCCGATGTCGGTTTATTGCAACTCATCGCACAGCACGGTAAAGGCTCCTGTTATCAAAGCGCGGATCCGAGCCAATTAAAAGCAATTTTTACTCAAGACACCATGAAGCATTTGGGAAAAATTTTGCGTGAAGAACCGTTTATTCCCGTCGTTGCCGAACAACATCCGATGTTGAAGGGCTGGAGTGATGATGCACCTGCGTTGTTGGGCTATGTCAAAACCGAACCGAAAGCCTTATCACAAATTCCATTGGTTACTGATTTAGGTGATCCGTTATTGGCCTATTGGCGCTTTGGACTCGGTAAGGTAACGGCCTTTACCTCAGGTAGTGGTTCGCGTTGGGCTCCGTTGTGGATTGCCGGTTGGGGTGGTTATGGCCGTTTTTGGGCTCAGGTCTTACGCGATACGGCGCGCGTACCGCAAGGCCAATTTATTGATGTGCATGCACATATTAAAGATGACAAAGCTATTATTGATGTTGATTTATTAGAAAATGCAGCGTCGTTTGAGCATAACGCTGAAGTGAACGCTGTGATCCATTATTTACCAAGTCATAACTTAGGTTCGAGTTTAAATAGTGGCAAAGCATTAACCTGCCATCAGGTGGCACCAGGGCGTTATCGCAGTGATTTTCCACTTGAAGAATCCGGTATTTATATTGTCCAAGTACAGTCGGGTTCAAATATTGCATCGGCAGGTTTAGTCCATGTGCCGTCAACGGAATCAGCAACAGGCGTGGTGAATAAAAGTAATCTTGAACATATCGCACATGCAGCACATGGAGTGCTCTTAGATGATCAGACGAGCTTACCTGCGCTGGACAAAGCACAAAGCAGTGTGCAGCGCATTAATTTGCAGAATATCATCTTAGTTATTTTACTCTGCGTCTTTTTCGTAGATATCTGCATCCGCCGTTGGGATCACGTCCTCGGCCTGATGGATAACGCCAAGGCTTTAGTTGGTAAATAAGAGTATACTTAGAGAGCCTGGTTAATCGATCTATTTATTGCTATATGTTCGTCGATAAGCACTAGGTGACAGTTTTTGATAGCGACGGAATTGTTTGTTAAATAGTTGTAAGTTGTCGTAGCCTAATGAACGAGCGATGTCCTTAATGGATTCGCTGCTGCTATTAAGCAAGGTTGCGGCTTCTTGCATGCGGCAGCGAAAACAATATTGCATTAATGGATAGCCGAATTGCTCTTTAAATAAGCGATTGAGCTGATTGTGCGAGAGCCCTACTGCCCTGGAAATCTCAGTTGCTGATGGATGTCGATGGAGATTCAAACTTATATAATCAGCTGCTTGAGAAACCGCTGCATGGGTGTTAGGACTATTGCTCGATGTAATAAATATATCATGGCACTGCCACAGAAAATGCCAAAGTGCTGCACGAGCACGAGCACTTTGCTGTAAGCGCTTCAATTGAATTAATTCATCAAATGCATGTTCTAGGATTGGAAAGCGGTGGAAATTTTGCACCAGTAAAGGTATTTGTGTATGAGTGTTTTCCACTGTAGAAATGGCGAATGAAACAACGAGTTGCCGGCAGGATTTATTAAAATGAAATCGACGTTCTGTGTTGGGCGGTATCAAACAAATGCTTTGAGCTGAGAATTCGAATTGCTGATTGATATCCAACATGTCGATATGTCCTGCGACTGGATATAAATTAATCGCCCAATGCTCTTGAATATTATAGGTTGGTGTCGTTCCGGCAGGACGCGGCACCTCGCGGATGAGATGTATATCCGGTGGCTCTTCAAGAGCGCGACTCAGCCAATCAACAGAATCATTCATGGTTAAAATAGACCACTATAAGTAATCGGAACCATTGAAAATACAAGGGTAAATACTATAAAATCGGGTATATCTACCTATTATAGGTACAATATAAACCACTAAGGGATTTCGATGGAACAAGAGTGTTTAAAGCGACGAGAATTTCTGCGTATGGGCGCTGGTGCCCTGGGCTCATGTAGTCTGCTCGGTTTAAGTGGTTTGCAGCAATTGTGTGCTGCTGAGCCAGGAGCGCACGGGCAGCGACCGCCGAATATCATATTAATTTATTGTGATGACATGGGCTACGCAGACCTTTCTTGTTATGGAGGTGCGACAAAAACTAAAAACCTCGATGCCATGGCGAATAATGGTATTAAATTTGAACGCTATTATGCACCGTCGAGTGTGTGTAGCCCCAGTCGTGCTGGAACACTGACCGGTTGTTACCCACAGCGTTTGAGTGTGAATCATGTATTATTCCCTGGACATAAGCTTGGTTTAAATACCAAAGAACAAAGTATCGCTGATATTTTAAAACAGCGAAACTATGCCACGATGTGCGCAGGAAAATGGCACCTTGGTCACCAGCATAAGAATTTCCCAAATGAATTCGGTTTTGATCGATTCCATGGTATTCTTTATTCGAATGATATGTGGCCCAATAATAATTTCGGTAAAGCAGTGAAGCACAAACAGGATCATCCGCCATTATTTGTCTATGAGAACAAGAAGAAAGTAAGAGAAATAAAAACAATGGAACAACAGGGCCATTTAACCGGTGCATTTACTCGGCAATCTCTCAAGTTTATTGAGAAAAACAAAGACAATCCTTTTTTCCTTTACTTTGCTCACCCTATGCCACATGTGCCACTGGCCGCGTCACCAGCATTTCAGGGTAAAAGTGGTAATGGTATCTATGGTGATGTCATGATGGAATTGGATTGGTCAGTGGGTGAAATCAGAAATGCACTGAGAAAGCATAAAATTGCTAAGAATACCCTATTAATATTTACCTCTGATAACGGCCCATGGTTGCAATACGGTAATTGGGGTGGAGACGCCAAGCCCTGGCGTGAGGGTAAAACGACTAGTTTTGAAGGGGGTTATCGGGTTCCGTGTTTAATGGAAATGCCTGGTGTTATTCCTGCACAACAGGTGAGCACGGAGGCTGTGGGTGGCATCGATATATTGCCGAGCATTTGTGCCTTAACGGGTGCGCCGTTTCCAAAACGTAAAATTGATGGGAAGAACATCTTGCCGATCATGAAAAATAAACCTGGTGCTAAATCGCCACATGAATACATGTACTTTTTTGGGCCAATAAAGGGTGATTTGCAGGCGGTATCAAAGGGCAAGTGGAAATTACATTACGAGCACAGTTACCACCCCACTGAAAAAATGCCACGTGGTAAAAATGGCCATTTTATTAAGCATAAAGAGAAGGTATTAAAGCGGTCGCTGTATAATATTGAACTAGATCCAGCCGAGCAACATGATGTGAGTGCTAAGCACCCAAAAATAGTTAAGGAACTCAGTGTGGCAGGTAGACGTTTTCATGAGGAGCTCTTAAAAAATCGTCGGCCACGGGCATAGGAGCGTGGCGGTAATAGTAGAGGAAGGTAGTATGTATGGACTTAATAAAGGAGGATCTCTATGAGGGCGTTTCTTGTATGTGTATTGTTGTTGTGTTCGATAATATTATGTTCGAATATGTTGTTTGGCCTTGAACATGCCAAAGGCAACAAGGCCAGTGATTTTGTGTGGCCTGGTCATGGTATTGCATCAGACATGCCTATTTGGGGTATGCGCGATGGATTGCGTATTTCAATTGAAAAAACTAAAGGACCAAAGGGCCTTATTCGCATTTATACAACCTTTTTAAATTTTAAATCTGACCGTACTGTTAACTTTATATCCATCGAACCTTCGGTTGTGGGTGAAGAGGGCCGCGGACAATCAGAATTGGAGATGAGTCGCTTTCGCCCTAACGAGCAGGGTCTTAGTTTTTTTGCCAGTAATTCGAAAAATAAATTTAAAACAGATCATAAACCAGTGAGTGGCGTGTTAGGTAATGATGGCAATACACTGCGTGTGTATATTCACACTGAGAAATTTAAAAATGGTGCCGCACCAGTCGTTGAAGTAATATTTAATCGTCATTATCCTAAGACACTTGAATTACGAACCTACGCTGGTCCGCAGAGCGCTAAAATGGCATACTGCACCTTGTCGGCGACTATGGGCAATTTTGCTTTATTGAGACGCTTACATCTAAAGCCTGGCGTTGCCTGGGCTGAACGTATGTGGAAGGACGAAGAACCTAAGGGTATGGGATTTTACACCTGGCGCTCTTGGCCTGCTGATAAATGTATGCAATTAGCCGATGGACGACCAATTGTGTACGCGAGTAGCAATTTTTCCGAAACTAAAGGTATTCCGTATCATCCCAAGTTACGTAAACAGCATTGGTTTTACACCGGCGATTTGTGTGGCCAATTTTGGTGTGGCGAAGCTGATGCGGATATAACTGCTTGGGTCAATGCGCGATCGACCTATTGGAAATCAAAACTACCCATACCAGGTGGTGCCTCGTTCGAAAATTTTGAAATGCGTGCGCCATTTAAACCTGGCCAACGTTTTTGGTTCGGAATAATAAAAGCTGGTGAAACTATAGACGTGAAAAAATTACCGGTACCGGCGTCTAAGTAATATTTTATTAAATAAGACAAAGACCTAAGGGACCAAAACGCTTGAGTATGCTTGCGAGCTCATCGTTGCATGCTGGAAGCTTTCGTCTGGATTGTGGCGCCGCCGCGTTGAGTAATTCAACGATTGCTGGTTCATGAGTGCATTGATGTAATTCACCGCAATCATCACTGATAAGCAGACTACTGTCATGTTGTTGTGGTTTTTCACCAAGCCACACGAGTCGATCAGCATTACTCGGGTGTGCTTCTTGTAGCGCTGCTTCTATATAATCTGCTGCAATATTACTTTGCGGGATGTCGTGTTCGAACCAAGTATCTAATGGTTCCTCTAGGCCTTGGTCTAACAACCAATGTTGCATGGATAGCGCTAAGCCAATGCCAATGGAATCATGATTGGTGTTATTATTTTTCTCGCGATGCTCTAAATTATTCCAGGCGAAGCCTTCAAATTGCGGTCCTGTAATTTCAATATCAAACGCATCGGGATCACGGCCGATGGGACTATGTGCAGTGGTGGTAAAGCGATGCCAAAAACCGGAATGAATACAGCCAGCGTGCATTAATTGGCGCACAACTTCTAAACTATCGATGCTGTCTTGTTCGGTTTCACTGGGGAAGCCATACATTAAATAAGCATGAACTAAAATACCCGCATCGGCAAAGGCTTTGCCAACTTGTGCGGCTTGCGCAACACTGACACCTTTAGCTATTTTTGGTAATAAACGATCATTAGCGGTTTCGAGTCCGCCAGTAACCGCAATCATACCGCCAGCTGCAAGGACGCGACAACGGTCAGGGGTAAAATAATGATCAAAGCGAATATTGCCCCACCACGAATACGAACGTCCACGATTCAATAATTCCAGGGCAAGGCTAAGTAATAAGGCTGGTGGTGCAGCTTCATCGGTAAAGTGAAAGGTGCTTAGACCTGTTTGTTGATGTAATGCGTCCATGCGATCAGCGAGATCAATAGCGCGTTGTGGCTGGTAATCAGCTATATACGGCAGGCTGGTATCACAAAAACTACAGCGTTTCCAATAACAACCACGCGCAGCGATCAATTTTAACCAGCGGCCTTCATTCCATAAACGCTGAACCGGATTCCAAGTATCGATTAAATCAACGTATTTGTTAAGGGGAATATCAGAATAATCAGGTGTTGGCAGCTCTGTTTTTTCACGTGTGCCTTTATGATAAACAACTGTGTTTTTTTCACATAAAAAGATGCGCTTTAAATGTTCTGACTTTTTATCTGGTTCCTGAATCCATTTGGCTAATGCTGGAAGACTGTCTTCGCCTTCATCTAAGCTAATGCTGTCAATGAATTGAAAAATGCGAGGATCTTCAATTTGACGTAATTCGGTGGATGGGTAACCACCACCGAGCGTAATGTGTGCGTTTTTACGATGTTCTCGGCACCATTGGGCAATACGTAGCGCAGCCGGAAGATTCCCTGGAAACGGTACACTTAAAATAATTAATTCGCTATCTTCAGATATAGCTGTTTGGCAACGCTGTAATAAAATGTCTTCGATCGGATCGGCTGGTGCTTGCAATTTTTCTTCAAGTGGATCGAAGCTGCTCGCAGTCATTGCTACGCGTGCATCATAACTAGTTAAACCAAATCCAGGACTAATGCTGCTGCGCCAACAGTCAGCTAGATCCTGTAAAACTAAAGTGCACAGCCAACGAGCATAATCATTGAGGCCCTGATCACCAAAGGCAATTGTTTCGATTTCTGGATCACAATCTGCGAATCGCGGTCCCTGTGGTAACCACGATTGTCGAACGATGCGACCAGCTAAACCAGTTTCGCGACCTTGTAAAAAAGAAATGATTGGATCGATGACACGGGCATAGCGTTCGGTGTTAAACAGCATTTCTTGGTATTGGGGTGGGACGCCACGTTGCTTCGCTGCAGTCATTAATGTGCGCACACCATCTGCACTATAAATTGATAATGCCAAGTCCAGGCTTGCATCCCAAGGACTGACGTCATGACCAGCATGTCGCATAATCGCCGTCAGCGTTGGCAAACTGGCATACGGCGTATTCAACTGAGTCATCGGCGGAACGATAATGCAGGTTTTCAGACCGGGCATGAAGGGAGTATTGGTAGTTATGGACTTATGGAAGTGCTATTTGCAAAAAGGAATGAGGGCCAAAGTATAAAGAGGTGTTTGTCATGAGTTTCATGTTATCATATACCAGCACCGATGCGCTGATTGTGAGTTAGTATTATACTATGGAAGACCAAAACCTCCCAGATCCAGTGAGAAAGAAATGGGTTAAACGGGTTATAATAGCAATTGCTATTATTTGTATTCCATTGTTGGCATTTTTGTATGTAGAACATGAACGGCATGTCAGTCATCGCATGTACATCGAACATCTTGAATTGATGCGTAATGAGGGTGTTCCGACAAATTTTGATGAATTGAAACCTTATTTTCCAGTTATTGATGACCAGGCACAGCAAAGGCTAATGCGCCTTCTCGAAGACGTAGAAGATTGGGAATATTTATATTCAGAGGTAGTTTATGAAGAAATATGTGATGATCTTTGCTCTTACCGTGTAAAATTTCCAAAGTATATAACCGAGGATCAGCGCGATTGGAGTGCAAAACAAAAATATCAAAAGATCTTTGAAGAATTACGCGATATTATTAACACACAGAAAGTGGGTATTGATCATCTTTCTTATTTAACCCAATATCGGCCAGCGGCAGGGAAAATCGATCACACCATATTGTTTCCAGAATATACTCCAAATTTATTGAGCCTGCGTATAGCCACACAGTTATATGTACTTCAACTTTACTTGGGAGAATTTGATATTGATGATATTATACATTGGCGTCAAAGTCAGATTAATGGATATTCGTTAATCGATAGCATGCAGTCTTATGCATGTCTTTCCATAATTGATGATGCATTGTTATACTTGTCTTGGCGTGATGGTGTAAAAATACCTCGTTTAGAAATTAAAGAAGTCGCTGATATGATTGTAGATTCGACACAAATTGAATTGGCTATTTATGGATCGTATTATGCTGAAGAATTAGCAAACGGGACCTTGTTTGATCCAAATTACACCGAGTGGTATGAAAGTTTGTATTCAGGTTTAATGAATTACATGTGGGGTTATTTGGCCAGCGTCGATAATAATGAATATTATTTCAGTATACGTAATAGTGTTACAGGTAAAACGACAGATACTATACAAGATATTGCAAACAGAAAGACGTTGACTGAATTAGGATCAAGCTTGAGGATAAATTTATCAATGTGCTATGAATCTATGGCTAAATCACAATCAGAGCAACGAATGGTGCAGATAGGCATGGATCTATGCCGCCATTATAGGACGCATAAAACCCTTCCTAATGACATTCAAGAGATAGAAAATAGCATGCCACAGACATTTTTATTGTTCAATGGTAAACGGCTGGAGTATTCACTGATTTATCGGAAAATAAACAAGAGTACGTTTACTATTGTTATCGATGAAACAAAATTGCCCATCGATTATGATAATTCCTTCTTTAAGGATTTGCCTAAAAACTATAATGAATATAATCTTATTTTTACCCGTGATGCCTTGATGATGGATTGCGAGCATCGTCCGGTGGTCGAAGAGCCGGTGAAGAAGAAGCGTAGTCGGAAGAAGAAAAGGGTGAAGTAAAACTTGTTTAAGTTTTGGATGACCATTAAATGAGGTGTATATGCTTATATTTTTGATTATTCTCATTGCATATATGCTCACAATCATACATATGGGTAGTATCGTCTTGATGAGCAGAGCCGCTAATATTGGGATCGAAAAAATTGCGCTTGGGATGGGACCAACCTTATATACTAAAGGGAAGTTGGTTATACATTGGCTGCCGTTTGGTGGTTATGTTAAGTTCCCTACGAAAGAGCCAGAATTATTTTCTGAAATTATAAGCGAGGAAATACCCGAAGGCCTAACAAAGGATTCACTAGATAAAGAATACGAATACATAGATGAAGTATCGGTATTTAAGAGAATTTATTTAACTGGGTCAGCGCTTGTATGTATGCTAGTGGGATCTGATTTATTACTTGAAATGAATGTGTATGCTGAATACGTATCTGTTATTGGTGATTACTTACGAGGAGCTTGGTCACCATTGAGTGATGGGCAGGCTATTATAAATAGTTTTATGGTGCTTTTTTCAGAGTGCTCATTGCCAGAATTAGTAATTCACTTAGTTGCTTACTATGCCATTTTTAATCTCTTGCCATTACCGCTGCTTGCTGGCGGTGATATAATCTTCTCGCTAATTCAGTTAGAGAAGAAATCATTGATCACATTGGAGATACTAAATTGGATAGGGTTAATTTTAGTTCTATTGTGGATGTTTGCGCTTATTCGGTATTTTTTGTTTTGGTGGATATGAGTTATGGGGCTAGATGCTGTAGTGTATTGTGATTGCCTTGAGCGAGGTGATTTGAAAAAGAAGCCTGATCCAGAGTGGGAGGTGTATATAGATGAAGATGGTGCAAGGTGTTCCAGGGTGGAGGCTCTTGAGGTGTTGTTGGAGTTTGATCAGTGGAGTGATGGTTATGAAGCATGCACTCATGAAGGTGGTGTCCTGGTTCATCACAGGATTGGTAATATGTCGACGGTAGCTTATTTACGCCAGATTCTCAGCCCTTATAAGAATAAATTACCAATTTTAATGCAAAAAGTTATTTATAGTGGAACGCATGCCGGTGATTATGTACCTGTTAATGAATTGGAGTCTTTAAAAGACGAAATTGATATAATTAGTAAAATGCAAATGGATAACCAGGATCAGGAAATTTCAATGAGGTACTTTGTAAGACAAATGAAAGAGCTTGTTGAGTGTGCTCTGAGCGTCAGAAAACCGATATCCTTTTAAGGAGTACTCATGACTCAGGAAGAATCTTGGTTTCACTTCAGTTATTGCTATATGTTTGGTGACTTTGGAGATAGAACCCCTGAATATCCAGGGACTGATTGTGGTATGGATGTACTTATTTATGCGAAATCCAAAAACCTTGCAATTGAATGGGGCTTGAAGGTCTTGGCGCATTATTTCGAGAAGCGTTACGAATTTGATCAAAGCGGAGCGCCGTCGAAAGAAGAGATAGAAAAGGACATCGAAAAAGAATTATCCTTTTGCATTATTGAAGAGTGTGGTCCAGATAAAGAAGGTGTAGAGTATAAAGTGAAATACGGAGAATATTCGGTGTTTATAGAGCCATGGAAATGAGGTTCCGAAAATTTCAATCGAGCAATATTCAGTGCATATGAGACTGGGCTCGAACCAGTGTCCTCTTCGATGTCAATGATTTCAAGTCAATTGTATAAGTGTAGTCAATAAATTGGCTTAGAGTATTAAACTGAGATGAGAACAGAGATTAGATAGGGACAAGACTGGACATTTGTGGACAAAACTAGACGTAAATTCTGCTCTATCTGCAAGATTTGCTGCATGAACTGCAAAGAAAATTATACAGGTCGTATTATGATTATATTAATGAAATTAGAGTGCTATTATCAGATCTTGAATGAGTTCACTGAATTGTATTCATCTATGTACTATTCTTCAAACAGCTAGGGTGGCAGTAATTAATCATCAATATTCTGTATTATTCTATTATTAGTATGTAACACAAATACAATACACCACTTAGCAGTGATAAATTTGGGTTAATTTTTAGCCCCTAAAAGTAAGCGGTTGCTTATGAAGTTTTGTATCTAATGGTATGTTACTCAATCAATAAAGCTCTTCATTATGGATGCCGAATATGATCACGCGCAGTCTCAAATTAATCGTTCTATTTCTTTTATTAACCAGTGTTTATACCGCTGAAATCACTTGGATTTCTTCGGTTACAGCCGACTTTAATGATGATTCTGCGTGGTCTGGTGGAGTGGCTCCTAGTGCTACGGACTCAGCGGTATTTGATGGATCTGGTACTGGAGACTGTAACTTAACTGAGTCAGTGAGTTTGGTTAATTTAAAGTTAAATAGTGGTTATACTGGCAACGTAGATACCAATGGGTTCAGTTTAAATCTCAGTGGAGATTTAAGTCTCAATGATGGTGAACTGAAATTATCAACAAGTACACATAGCATTGCTGGTAATGTATTTATCGATGGTAGTTCAAAAAGGATAAATGCAGGTTCTTCGACTTTGCATTTAACTGGATCAGGGACCTTTGAGAATGGCCATTGGCAAAATCAATTGTCAACATTGCAAATTGCTGATGCGGGGCAAACAACCGAATTTATCAAAGGTGGCCGTACTTCGTTTTTGATTGTTGGCAGTGGATCTGTAACCGCCTCTGCGAGCACTGAAGTTGTCGTAGGTTTAGGTGTCAGCGGTCAAAAAATCATAACAATTAATCAAGGTGCCAGTTTTAATAATAGCAAAGGTCACTATGTGAATCTGAAAGCGCGTGGTAGCGGTGGCTATAATACAGTAGATGGAGCCGATTTAGGCTCTGGGCAATTCGCTGTACAACAAAGTGCAACAGGCGCCATTACCATATTAGGGGATATTACCTGCGGTTTAGTTCGTATTGATGAAGGTAAGTTAAATTGTAATAATCATAATATAACTGCGAATTCACATATGTGGATCACGGGATCAATTGATTTAACGAATAGTACTGTTGTTGTAGGTGGTGATTTTAAAGTCACTGATGATGGCAGTACGAAACAGATTTATAAAGGAATGAGCACCGTCCATTTAACGGGAACGGGTCTTTATAAGAACAATTTTTGGAATAATCAACTCTATAAACTTAAGATCGCAGATGCAGGTGAAACCACTGAAATTCAGGGTAGTGGTCGTGTAAGTATATTGGAAGTTGGGGCAGGAGTGGTTTCTGCATCATCAACGAGTGAACTTACGGTCGGCTTAGGTATATCGAATAGTAAGATCATTTCTGTAAACACATTGGCAAAGTTCAATGATAGTAAGGGTTATTTCCTTGGATTGAAAGCCAGAGGAGATGGTGGCATCAATACTGTAGATGCGCTAAATCTTGGGGATGGATCGTTTGCCGTTCAGCAAAGCAGTGCGGGCACGATAAGCATTTTAGGTGACATTGATTGTGGCCTTATTCGCATTGATGAGGGCAAGCTTGATTGTAATAATTATAATATTGCGGCCACTTCAGATATGTGGATTACTGGATCTGTGGATTTGACCAGTAGTACGATAAAGGTAGGCGGTAATTTTAAAGTTACTGATGATGGTGCAACTGGACAAATTACGAAAGGAACGAGTACAGTTCATTTAACGGGAAGCGGCTATTACAAAAATAATTTTTGGAAAAACCAACTTTATAGACTTATTATTGCAGAGTCAGGTCAGACTACTGAAATACAAGGAGGCGGGCGTATTAGTAAATTAGAAATTGGGTCAGGAATAGTATCTGCTTCACAGGCATCTGAGCTCGTCATGGGTCTTGGCATTAGTGGAGAGAAAATATTAACAGTTAATCCTGCTGCTAATTTTAACGATAGCAAAGGTCATTATCTTGATTTATCAGTGAGAGGTAGCTCCTCCGGCACTAATACAATAGATGGTTTTGATATTGGAGGAGGTAATTTAAGGGTTCAGTATGGTTCAGGAACTATTTCTCTGTTGGGAGATGCAGATTGTGATTTGTTGCGCATAGATGACGGTACTTTAGACACTAGTACTCATGACATTAGCACATTAGATGATATGTGGATTAGTGGTCAGCTTAATATCAATAGTTCTTCAATCATTACTGTTGGTGGAGATTTTAAAATCACCAGTGCAAATGGTGATGTTCAAGCCAACAGTAGTGTCATGCATATTGCTGGCGACTGGTTGAATACAGGCGGTGGAACCATGAACATGGGCACATCAAATGTAATTTTTGAATCTACTTCCGCAGACCAGGATATTACAGTAGCAGGCGAGGCGTTTAATCTTGTAACAATTAACACTGCTGAAACTGTGAGTTTTAACGATGCACAGGATATAAAAACGTTAGCAGCTGTTACAGATACCGCGAATATTGATCTTCAGTTTAAAGAGTCTGTTATTCATAACATTGATGAATTAAACTTGAGTGGTTCAAACGGTAATTACGTACTGCTCGATTCTTCTGATCAATCTAATGAGTGGGGTTTGACTGTAAGCGGACAGCAGTTTGTCAATGGAGTCAATGTTGCACGTAGTGATGCGTCAACAAGTGCTTACCCGATTAGGGCATTGGGAAGTATAGATAGTGGTTCGAACACCAACTGGATATTTAGTGAACAAGCCATATGGGATGGAGGTGCTGCAGATAATAATTGGTCATCTGCTGAAAATTGGCTGAGTGATAATGTACCAGGAATAAATTCAGAAGTAATTTTTGATAATACATCTGATAAAAATGTAGTAATTGATCAAGCAGTAAGTGTTGCTTCTGTTTCTATTAATGATGGGTATGATGGAATTATCGATCAGCAAGCAAATGTCACATTAAGTAGCGACTTAATCATTGAAAGTGGTCGCTGGGAAGCCAATGATCAATCAATAACTAGTGCAGGCAGTGTGACGATTGCCAGTGAGCGCCGTCGCTTTATTGCTGGCACATCTACAGTGACATTAACGGGAACAGGTACAGTGGCCAATAGGCATGGCACGAACCGTTTCTATAATCTCAACGTTGCTGCAACAGGGCATACCACCACGGTTACTGATCGTACACGTGCACATCGATTATATATCGGTGCCGGTACATTCGATTGTAATGCGTTGCCAATCTATGTTGGTTCACCGGCATCAACGACGAATGAAAAAATATTCACCGTCGATGCAGCTGCAAATATTATTAACATTAGTGGTTTCCGTTTTTATGGTGGAACGGGAAACACCTATGAAATCGATGGCGGTGCTCTGAATCAACTGGCGACCAAGAAAAGTGGTTGCATGACATTTTACAATAATGCGACGTATAAAATACAAACGCGCGATTTGAATACTGGCTGTATTGGTTTACTGAGTGACTGTACCCTAGATTTAAATGGGTATAATGTAACAACCACGCATGATATCCACGTCGGTCGTCGAGCATTTTCACCGACACTGTTATGTGGTACTAGTACTATTACCTGTCGCGATTTTGAATTGATAAGTAACGGTGGGGCACCAACTGCTGATCTTGGTTCAGCAACCATAAATGTGAATCGCCATTGGCGCACCGATTCTGGTGCAGTGATTACGGCTGGTACATCAAACATCGTCTTTAACGGGAATAAAAAACAAAACGCTGATTTTGGTAATTCTGCTCATCTTGCGACTATTACGGTGAATAAAACCGGTAATAAAATGTTTTTTAAGACCAATGGATTTACTGCGGGTACCTTACACGTGCACGAATGCCAAACCGTGCGTTTTCAAAATGGCCAGACTTTTGCAGTTAATGATAATTTCACGCTGGCAGGATCTGCAAGTTGTGGTGTTAAAGTTGAGAGCATGACGCCAGGAAGCGCATGGTTACTCGATGTAGATGCCAATGCGACGCAGTCTCTGTCCTATGTCTGTGCACAAGACAGTGATGCATCGAGTGGTGCACAAATTAACGCAACAAATAATGGTTGTGATGACGGTGGTAATACCAATTGGAATTTTGTGACAACGCAGCCGCTTATGGCGATGTTGAGCTTGTCCAATCCGCCAACAGCAATGGAAACTTTAGAGGAAGATGAAGATGTCTTCACATTTGATGTGACTTTAACCGGCACGGTTAGCGGAACAGTTGTACTGAATGTAGAGACGTCCACAGGTGCTGCCGCTGTTAACAGTGACTTCACCTTAAGCTCGAGTTCATTGTCGTTTACTACTGCAGGAACCCAACAATTTACTCTCAGCATAGATGATGACGCTGTAATTGAAGGCCCTGAATCATTAATTGTTACGTTGAGTAGTACGAGTGCCGTATCCATTGTTGATGTTGTGCAAATGACCATCGTTGAAGATGATGAGCCGCCAGTGCCGTCATTAACTATTGAGGACACATCTGTTGATGAAGGTGATTTGGCGCGCGTTACGGTTAGTCTTGATGAACCAGCTAATCAAGAAATTACTGTTACTTATACAACTGGGGATGATTCTCCGGCATCCGCAGTTGCTGATACCGATTATACGTCTCAAACGGGAATAGTGACGATTGCAATCGGTGCAGATAGTGCAGATATATTTATACAAACCACTGCTGACAATGATGTCGAAAGCGATGAAACATTCAAAGTAACGTTATCATCACCAGTTAATGCATTAATTGCTGATGCTGATGCCATTGTTACCATTGTTAATGATGATGTGGTAAATCTTCCACCGATAGTAATGGATGATGAATACTTTGTACCTGAAGGCGGCACCTTAAATATTGCTGCACCTGGAGTACTTGGAAATGACAACGATCCATTACCACAAAATGTTGCGTTAACCGCTACTTTGGTGAGTGCAGATACAAATGGTGATTTAACCTTTGACCCAAGTGGAGATGGTTCTTTTGATTTTACACATGATGGATCGGAGAGTCCTGCAGAATTCACGTTCGTCTATTCAGTGACCGACAATGTTAATCCAGCTGTCGAGGGTGAGGTCACCATCACTATCAACCCCGTTAATGATCCACCAGTAATCACATCAACAGCAGGAGATGAAGTTAATGAAGGGGAGCTTTATACGTATCCGGTTACTGTTGATGATCCTGATAATACGTTGGCAGAGCTGTCATTTCATTTAAATAATGAACCCACAGGAATGGAGATTGATGAAAATGGTGTAATCACCTGGACACCGGGCGAAGGAGTCACTACATCGGGTACAGTCACCGTTATTGTTAGTGATGGGGGCACCACTGATGGCACTCAAAATTTTGTTGTTGATGTTTTGCCAGTAAATAATCCGCCCGTAATTTCTGGTTTACCAGCGACGACAATTGAAATAAATACTTTTTACTCATTTACCCCGTTGGCATCTGATGCCGATGGTGATGATTTACAATTCACTATTCTTGGCTTACCGTCTTGGGCGAGTTTTAATTCCAATACAGGGAATGTGAGTGGCTTGCCGGTAGAGGGAGACGAAGGAAATTACCCCGGCATAGTGATCAGTGTGACTGATAACATAGCGCCACCTGTACCACTGGCGACTTTTTCCATTGATGTCTATTTGCCAAATACAGCACCTGTCGTGGATGCCGGTATCGACCAACAAGTGCTTTTAAGTGCTTCACCTATAACTTTAAATGGTACGGCTACTGATGATGGATTGCCATTAAATAGTTCATTGACCTATACATGGTCAACTATTAGTGGACCGGATGTAGTATCATTTTTTGATGAGTCTCAACTGAATACAACAGCAACATTTACCAGCACTGGTACTTATGTACTACAATTATCTGTAACTGACGGTGAATTAGTAAGCGTCGATACACTTACCGTAATTGTTGCAGATCAGAGTATTGTCACACTGGGAGCACCTTCAGCTAGCACTGTAAATGAAATAAATGGATCTACGGTTACTATACCCGTTACCATTAGTCATGCGCTTGCATCTGATTTAAGTGTTACGCTCGCAGTATCCGGATCAGCTAGTTCAGGTGACTATACATTGAGTCCGTCCCCAGTAGTTATCACCCAAGGAACTACTTCGGCTAATGCAACAATAACAATAACCGGTGACACAATATTAGAGATCGATGAAACGATTATTGTATCCATTGCTTCGTCAGGTGCTGCAACAATTGGTATACCGAGTTCTCAGACTGTTACAATCATAGACGATGAGGCGCCGCCAGTTGTACAATTTACTAATACATCAATGACAGTTGTTGAATCAAGTAATGTAGTTCTTATCCCATTTGAGAGCGATGTTCCACTTGCTGAGATTGTTAATGTCACCTATTCGCTCTCTTTGCCAGGGACAGGCATTGCGGACGCATCGGATGTGTCATTTGATACTGAAACAATGGTGTTGAATAGCGGCGAAAATGCGAATTATTTACGTGTTTATGTTTTAGATGAAAATATTTTAGAGGGAGCAGAGGCGCTCACTATCACTATTGATGCAGCGCCAGCAAATGAGTGGACGGTAGGAACTAACAATTCCTTCATTGTTAATATCCAAGATCCTACAACGGTTAGTTTTGGGGCTGATACATATTCAGTTGCTGAAAATGTATCGTCTATTGATATACCAATTAATTTAAATTATGCAGCGGTTGGAGATTTTGAGGTCCAATGGCAGGTTACAGGTGGTAATGTCATTGCATCAGAGGACCATGCCTTGCTATATTCAGGAACTGTTAATTTTAGTGTTAATGATACCACGAATAATTTACACATAGAAATTTTGAATGATAGTATTGTGGAACCACCAGAGACTCTAGAAATTAGTTTAATCGCTGTGGATAATGTGGCTGATGGTAAGATTAATCTTGGAACGTATCCCGTTACAACACTCACAATTACAGATGACGATACCGGTGTTATTCCGGAAATATCATGGGATACATTACAGTCACCAATTACTGAAGCCGATCAAACGTTATCGTTAAATGTGAATATTTCACAGGCACCAGCAACGGGCGTTCAAGTAGTTGTGCCGTATATTCTACAGGCGGGTACTGCAACTGGTGGTTTGGGGAATACGTCTGATTATGTCCAGTATGCTGGTGAAATTATTTTTACTGACACAGGACCAACAACTCAATCAATTGCCGTAGTTATTAATGATGATGAAGAGGTTGAAGGCGAAGAAAGTTTCACTGTTCAATTGTTGTCTGCAAGCAATGCCACGTTGAATGCAAGCGATGTACACACAGTTACAGTAACTGATGATGATCTTGGTGCTGTTGTCTTTGCGGTAGATGGCGTTACGGGAAATGTGTCGGGTGGAACTTATCAAAATAGCGCGCAGCTATCTATCGCCCTTGAACCGGCGAATGCATCCGCGGTAATATATTATCAAATAGATGGAGGGGCGCTTCAAACTTATTCAGGTGCTTTTACATTAAATGACAGCGCCAGCATTACAGCATACGCTGAACTTAATACTATTCAGACTCCATCATCAGCGATAACAATCACTGTCGTTGATGACAATGATTATCCTAATGATAGCTCGCAAACACCAAGTACTGCGGTAACCACTAAGGTATCGCCTTATTCTTGGGAGGTAGCTGGTGTATTTAACGATACGGCAGTTCGAGGAGCTGTTGATGGGAATGTTATTCCTGGGGCCGTTACTCTCGGTAATAAATTGGCTTTTATGAACGCGCCACTGGTGCCTGAGACAAATACGCTTTTAACATTGACTCCTATTGACGCGCGTGGAACAGCTGGTCAGCCGTTGCAAAAGTTAGTGCACTGGGAGCACACGAAAATAGAAGGAAATGCGACCATCTATATCAGAGCTGGTGATAGTTTATTATTGGCAGCCCCTAGTACAGCAACTGGGAACGTTTCGTTATTAGGGTTGCCGAATTTAGCTAATGGTGAATCAGTAATCTTAGAAAAGGGGTGCCACCTAAAGACGACTTTTTCCAAACCAGGCGTGTGTACAATATCCGTTGAGGGGTCCAGTGATGATCTGACTGTGATTATTGCTGGCAATCCTTTTTCAGGTCAGCGATTAATCAGTGAAGTCGATTATACACGAGATGTAAGTTTTGATGATGATCAACTTGTTTATACTTCCGCAGATACTGAGGTTTTATTAGTGACCCAAGGTGGCGCAGGTGGTCCAGGGGCAATGGATGTGCCAGTTTACGATTGTCAGAATCAAATATATGCTGCAACAGATGTAAATTATCAAATAAAAGTACTAGACCGAGGAACTCCCTATATAGTTGCTCGTATTAATCAAACTAACAATAGTGAACAACCAATTATAGCATATAAAGAAGTCGAAGAATTTACGCTTTGGAACTCATTGAATACACGTGGAATATTAGAAAGTGAGCATGCAATTTTAGAGATGCAGCCTTATATTGATGGCGTTATTCTCAAACGGTCAGATGTAGTTGTAGATTCGACAGCAGACCCTTCGGTCACACTGTATTCCAAGTCAAACGCAACCTTAAAGACTGATCCAATTAGGAAGGAATTTTATAATCAGTGGCAGGTGGTAATGCCAATCACATCTGAGTCGGAGTCATATTCATGTAAGTTTATCGCCTATGAGACCGTTGGGGAAACGGAGACACCTGTCAGCCGTACTGAATCGGATGCTATTACTAACGCTGCCATAGCGAAAATTACTTATTCCCCGGATCCGGAAGCCTATGTTAACGAGTACGATCAACCTGGTGAAGGAGTGGAATTGTCGATAGCTGAAGATTTCACTATTGGTGTGTCGATCGCATATGAGAGCGTATCTGGCGATATGAACCTGCTTCTAGAATCATTGGTAATTAATATAACTGAACCAAGTACAGGAGTTATTTCATTAAGATCTGGAGAGGGAGTTTCAAATGGTTTGTTTAAATCGTCATCATTTACACATGCAGTACATCCAGAAGGTACATATATTGGTGTTGAACCACAGCCAACAACGCTCCTAATTGATTTATGTACCGTTGCACTCCAATCATCTTATGGTTTAACGGCAAGCGAAAAGTATGAAGATAGAATTAATGGTGATATCCTTCCTGATACCGCCCAATTTAGCTATAAAACATATGTTGATAGTTTTAGAATTGGCAACAAAACCGTCGATAAAACATTTTTGAATGATTACATTGTCGATCAAAATGGTGATGCTGTCATTCAACCATATTGGGATGGGACGGGGTACTTTTATAAGATTGATTCTATAAGCAAAGAGACGGTCACAGTCAATAACACATTGGCTAAAATACCATGGGAAGCAACATTAGCACAATATTACATGTATGAAGATTTTGATGCGCGCGCCTATCCAGATTATTATGAAGGTATGGGATATAATTATCCTCCGCTTAGTCTATTTGAAGAAACCACCGCTGAAGACCCTTCTGATTTTATACCGAGTTTAGCGCCAGTTGCAGGTGGATTAATTCATTCGGTTACAGATTACGGCACACATGGTGATTATTATTTAACGCCGGGTGTTTATTCTGTTGTGGATGGGGATACGTATGATCCTTTATTTATGAATGTATTTAATGAGGCGTCCATGGATTTGGCCCAATGGGTGTTTGACAATGGAGGAATTGCAAATGCATCCTGGTCGCCTGAATATCAAGATTGGTTAATATTTATTGAGGGAACTTTGACCATCGACGGCACAATCTATTCCATGCAACGCCATGATTTAGCAAGTCCCATGCATGTTGATGACTTTAATAATGACCCATCGTTGTTGGACCAATGGTTTGATGTTCCAAAGGGTACTAGTGTGGTTGATGAAGAAGAAGTGAAGGTGACTTTTTCAAGAGATTTCTCACAGTGGCCTGTCGATGTGCATATTGAAGATGCTATCAGAGAAGAGTTTGAGGGATCGCCATTCATTAAAGAAATCGAGAAGGAAATCGTTTGGAAATACGATGTTGATTCATTTGATGAAACCGTGCACATAACTAGTAGGAAAAACCTTTTAAACGCAGCCACTAATCTGACCCATACCGATCCCGATCATTTTGACAGTATCACTTATGCTTACACACTTACGTCAGAGAGTAATACACCAGCGACGTACTATGAACCTACCATTACTGTGACTCCGCGTTTGATAAATCAAAATTATAAAAATACCATTATGAACGTAAAAGTTGATTATGACACTGATAAGTTAGAGGATCAACACTATAGATTTACGAAAATCGAGCATGCCACTGGCTTACCATTATCGGCAAATGCTAGTATAGAGGTGATACCAAGTGTCGGTCAGGTGGAGCTATCTGAACAGAATTTAAATTTAACTTTTACACTAGACACATGGAATACTCCGTTAATGGGTCCAGATTTGTCTATTAGTTATAATAGCCAAGATTATATAGATCGTGGGTGGGGATACGGATGGACAACTAACTATGATATGCTTGTTGTTGATGAAACCACGGTTATTGATGAAACTGGTGGCATTGTAAAATTTGATATCTCTAGTGGAAAGAGTGTGAATCGCGAAATTGGTTCAATTTTAGAAGAGCGTACAGAGGATCCTGAAGCTGTTGATAATTCACCAGCTGCTAAATGGCCAGAGGATGAAGAAACTGGTTACCTTGCGGGTGAGCGTTATAGACTTGATCGCTTAAATCATATCACTTACTTCTTTAATGGTGATGGTTGGTTAGTTCGTTTAAAAACTTGGCGTCAAGAAGAGATTCACGTGACTCGTGATGCTCAAACTAATAAAATTACATTAGTAAGTGATGCATATGGGCGCAGTGTAAATCCTGAAGATTATTTTACTGTAAGCGATGGAAAACTTCATTCATTCAAAAATATATGTAAATCAGGAATTTATTCATTTGAATACGATGAATATAAAAATATCACAAGTATGGAGCAGCGTGCGTTGCCTCAACAAGGAATAATTCCAGGTGAGGATTTTGCATTGGAAGACACATCCACTTTGAAGTATACATTCAAATACGAGAATACGTTTACTAATTTCAACGGCGAAACTTTAAGTACAGGTCAAGTAACTAAGATTGTATACCCTGATAAAATTGCCCAAAAAAATCCTGGTGGTTCTGAAACGGTAATAGATTCAAGTGCTGCACCAGATTACATAGTTAATTTGGCATTTGGTGGTGCTGTTACTTATACATTGAATCAAGATAATTTTGTAACTTCAACGACACGGCAAATGTCGAATACATCTGCTGAAGATCTAACGTCAACCTATACGTATGTAGGCAATGGATTTCCTCTACGAACATCAGTATCGATATCCGGTACATTACGTTCTGAGAAGGAATATGATGAGCGGGGCAATGTTATTTATGACATTACGTATGCTGGTCCTGATGGTGATAACCGTGAAATATTATACGAATATCATCCAACCTTGAATATGCCTCTAAAAACAACCATATTAAATGTACGTGGTGTTGGTTCGCACATGCCAGTAAATTTAGTTACAACAAATGAATACTATGAAGGTGAATTTAATATAGGTTCATTGCGAAAGATGATTTCCCCAACCCAAGCGACATCGACTTTTACTTATACTAATGAGGTGGATAAGCCTGGATTCTTAGCAACTTCAACAGATGAATTGAACAACACATGGTCAGTGATTGAAAGAACTGCATATGGAAATGTAAAAAAGGTAGAAACTGCAGGTAATCGTGTTCTGTTGACAACATTTGAAAACTCAGGGGAAAAGGGTCTCGTAAAAACTACGACAGATTTACGCGGCCTTCAAACGTCTTATGAGTATGATGCTCGTCAGCGCCCATGGAAAGTTACCGATACTACAGGTGCATTTAAGATCTTTGTGCGTACTCCAAATAATAGAATAGCACATGTTATTACGAGCCCTCTTGTAGATAAAGATAGTAATCAGATTGTTTCAGCATTGGTTTCGTCTAACACATATGACACATGGCATAGACTGCGGTCTAGCTCACAACCAGGTGTAACTAAAATAGACTACGATTATGAACGAAATGGCAGCCATTGGTTAGTAGAACAAACACAAGGTTCTCGCAATTTAGGGAAAAAAGAAGTAGATGCTGCCGGTCGAATCATTGCTCGTACGGTCAAGGTATTACTCAACGAAACTGATGAATCAGCAACTGATTGTGTCACTACTTTTTCCTATAACGCAAATACCGGTTATTTAGGTCAAATAACTAATGCATTATCTGAGGTAACCACTTATTACAGAAATTTATTGAATCAGGAAATACGCATTGAATCACCAGCGGGAAATATTGATACGGTTTATAATACTGGCTCAAACCTTTTGGTTTCCACCGATAATAACTGTTTAGGTTGGCAACTGAGCACTACTAATCCCTTGGCACAAAAGGTGAGTATGGTTTATGATAGAAATGGTCGAGTTATTGAAAATATTGGCATTAATGGGGTGTCATCCAGATCGTTATATAATAGTCGCGGCGAAATTATAAGTTTTGTTCCGGCCTGTGGTCTAGGTTCTACTTGGACCTATGGCCCGGATGGCATAGATGTCACTTTGACGGTTCCAGATGGTAATAAAGTTGCACGATCTCTAAATGCTAATGGTGATGCAGTGACTGCGTGGATTAAACCCGGCGGATCGCAAGCTGTTGCAACTAAAACGAAATCTCTGCTACCTTATTCAGACGCTATGAAAGTAAGGGATGTTTATTTGTATAATGGAGATTCTGTGACAAGTGAGCGTAACTTTAGTAGCATAACTGGTTCGTTATTAGATAGCACCTCGGTAGAAGATGCTGGTAATGATGGTCTCAACAAGGTGACTTTTGCCGGTTCACGTGGAGTTACGCTTGGTGGTGATGGCTTAGCTCTTGGTACTTTTACCACTATGCAATTGGGAATTGGAACGAACAATCAAACATTAGTTGCATCAGTAATAGACAGGGATGCCATTAATGGCCGAATTACTGGAGGTACGTCGCAATTAAATTTGACATCTGAAAATGTTATGCATCCAGTTACTGGAGAAATTCAATATAGTAAAGATGATCGAAATGGAGATCTAAAGACAACTGATAGAATTATTGAAAGAGATAAGTTGGGACGTCCTATTAAGTGGCTGCGCATATTAGGTGACAACAAAAGTATAACTTTTGAACAGGTATATGATGAGGCAGGACGCGTGGTCTTAATTGATGATCCAATTCATGGCGCATCGTATAAAACTTATACACCACTTGGTCAGGTAAAAACATTAATCAGTAAGGGAGAGAGAAATGGAAGTGTTGCAGTCGGTGGTATAGTAAACAGAACTGACTACAATGGAATAAATTTACCAGAAAGTACATATGTTAATGAACGATTGTTGGAGCATCGTGATTATAGTGTCACTGGTGAATTATTATCTTTAACAGTTAATGGCCGTGAAACCACTTACAACTATGATTCGAAGTTGCGTTTTATTGATCGTGTTGAAGCACCGGGGGATAGGATTCAAACCACCGCCTACGATCCAATTGCAAAAACAGTAACTAAAACTCAAAACGTAGCAGCAGGGATCAGAACAATAATCGAAACTCACGATGATCTAGAAAGAGTTATTAATCGTACAATAAGTGTCAATGCAAGTTCGTCCAAAACCGAAACATTTGAATATTATCCACGTGGTAGAATAAAAAAACACACTCGGATTGATGGTAAAACTCATAATTATACCTATTATCCTAACGATGATTCTTTATTTCAAAATGTAATCAAAGACATAGATGACACTACGATATTGGCAACCATAACATATGAAAAGGAGTTGGTAAGTGGAGGGGGATATAAGCAAAAGATAACCGAGACCATCCCCGGTACGCCAGATGATATTGTGAAAGCTCGCATTTTAACTTTCGATCGAGCAGGTCGTCTGGTAAGCACAGAGGTAACAGGCCAAAATACTGTCGCTATGGAGTATAACCTAGATAATACGGTGAAATCACGAGGAGTATTTGAATATTCCTATAATAATCTGGGCCAACTAAATGGCATTAAAGATGGGAGACATGTCAACGCAGAAATTACTGAGGTATCTTATTATGATGCTTCGAGTGGTGCTGCAGCAGGAATGAAAGAGGATGTCATCTTTAAAAATGGTATAATGAGACATTATACTTATACAGATCGCGGCTTGTTGGCTACTATTCTACAGACCTATCCAGCTAGCGGGGCATACACTGGTAATATTACTGGCAGTGAGCTTTTTGCCTGTAAATACGATGAACAGGATAGGCTTATTGGTAGTATAACATTGAAATGCAATCCAGGGACTAATTTTGATACACTTTATGATAATATTGAATCTTATTTTTCTAATCCATCTTATTCTCTTGCTAACGTAGTTGAAGAAGAGCGAGTGAATTACCTTTACGATAGTGCTGACCATTTAGTACACGAGAATATTATTCGGGCTGATGGAGAAGACTATTTGAATCAATTTGTTTTTGATCCATTTGGCAATAAGACGAAGCAACTTTCTGGTGTAATTATTGAAGGTTTTGACTCTGCTCCAACTTTGTCACCTGGATCCATATCCTTTGATGCTACCACTGATAAAGTGCGTTATCTTTCATTAACATTCACGCCGAATGATTTGGCATTAGGTGTTGGTGAAACGAGTGGTAGTGCTGGTGTTGGATTTGATGTAACTACCATTGGTGCTACGCCTACAACGTATAAAATCAATGCTCTTACTAGAGTGGATAACAATGTTTACACATTACATTTGAACATTGATGACGGTACCGAGCCTATTGAAATTGGTCCATTAGCAAATAATCATCCTTCCGTACTTGAATTGGTGATTCAGCCTGATGATACAATGCAGATTGTGCTAAGTAGTAGTGGTGAAGAGCTGAGGCAAGAATTATTGTTGGATGGTCCCATAGAAAAAGACGTAACACTTTTTCGAGATGATGCGTTAACTACCTTGGATAGTTTACGTTGGCAGGCGACAACTAGTGGTTATGTGGTTACTGACTTTACCTATAATTTATTTAACCAATTGAGTTCTAGTAGTAATGGCACTGCATCAACAGTATATACGTATACCGATGGAGGTCATTTATACGAGACTAAAATTGATGGCGTTCTGCAGAAGAGCTACTTATATGATTATGCTGATCGATTATTACAGGTTAAAGATGGAATTGGCGATAATATAGAGTCTATTGAGTATACAGATTCCAGCTGGCAGCGTAAAACTGTTACACATGGCACCAATGTGAATAATATGACGACATTTATGTGGGATGGTGATCATTTATTGAGCGCGAGTAAAAATAATGCAACGATTGAATATGCTTATTATCAAGGGGCACCATTATGGGAAATTAATGATTTTACTTCAAATGGGAAATCAGTAGGCGTATACACCAAGAATCACCGTGCAGATGTCACAGGTATTTATGGGCATTTTGGTGATAGTACTGCTGATAAAGGCATGATTCGCAAATATCGATATGACGCATTTGGGAGAATCATTGATGCTGAAAAAGTGACATATCAGCCTTTGGTACCATCTGCTTCATTGGGTGAATTGTCATTAGCAAATCTAAACCCTGGCCCTCGATACCGTGGTTATTGGCATGAGGGTGGATCCGTCGCACTTTATCATACGCAAAATCGTCATTATGACCCGTTAATAGGTCGGTTTCTGCAGTTAGATCCAGCGAGAGATGGTGTTAATTGGTATACCTATGCTGGCGGAGATCCCGTTAATAGATGGGATCCAAGTGGGTTATTTTGGCGCTTTTATGGTGATCCTGCACACGGAAAATATACTGATAAAACTAAGAAAATTAAGAAAATTAGTGCTAGTTGGATTGAAGATGGCACTATTGAACCAAACAATAAAAAGGGCCCAAATCAAGCACAATGGGATCTAGCTCGGGCGGAATTTCCAGACGCTCCAATAATCCAACCCTGGGGAACAACGCAAGATGGATTTGAATACCCCAAAGCGCCTCCGCACTTTGATTTATTACCTATCCATTTAATTGGACCAGGAATAAGGAAAAATCCTATATTAGACGGTTTGACGGGTGCCAGGTTTGAACTTGCAGCGAATTTTGCAATGAAATATGAAAATGGGCGATATTTAGTTTCCACAACAAAATCGGAAAACGGTGGATGGAACTTTACCGATGCTCCAGAGGCAGGATTGGAGCATTATATATATTTGCGAATAGAATCAGCTTCGAGACACTATGATCTTGGCGCTGATATGGTCGCTCAAATGTACTCAATCGGTGGCGTTGGCGATGTCGCTACAATCGCTGGATTAAGTCAATGGCTTGTTGAGACAGAGGCTGGAAGAAAGGCTGCGAAATTATACGGATTAACAGGAGTAGCAGTTGGTGGAACTGGGTACTTAATCGCCAAGAAATTTAAACTACCTAATGCTGTCAAAGAAAAGATAAGTCCATTGCTGAATATAGCCCGTCAAAAAGTGATGAAGCTAGCTAAGCAGATGGAGGACATAGGTCTTAAGGGCAGTAATTACAAATATAGGCCGAGGCCAAAGAATATTAGGGGTGCGGCCCAAGCTCCTAAGAGACCCTTTGCCCCAAATGCGGACGGGGTAGTCAGATCAACTGATGAAGCTGAGGAAATACTAAGGAATAGTATTAAGGATACAGAATTAGATATGGAAGGTGTTCAGTTTAACTTTTTAGACCCTGAAGACGTAGATTTGATACAAGCTGATGATGCGGCGGCTGAGTATTTTTCTGGGAATGATTTGGATCTAGATGAGATTGTTACTTGGGAGTCTTTCCTTAACGATGATGGAAACTTCCCTGTAAAGGTTGACCCAAGCATTTTGAATAGTGATGAGGCGATAATAGGTAATTTGGCCCATGAACTTTACGAAATCAACCATCTAAAGGTCTATTTTGAAGAAAGTGGTGGAAGTATGACTTTAAGAAGATTGCGTTCGTTGATTAACCCTGGTATTAAGGATAATCTGCACGATAAATCTTGGGACTTTGTTAATAATATGCTTTGGCCAGAATAATACCGATATGGATGCGACTAGACTAATTAATTTTTTCAAAGAGGGAAAAACGACAAGATTGTTGTTTTATCCCCATTTGACTAAACTTCTTACTAGAGATAACATTTCGGAAGTTATGATACAATTGAATGATGAGGTTGGTCAGTATAAAGAATGGATCAAAGAAAGGAAGATCCCGTCTGTCAATGAGCTAGATGCAAGCGGTAAAGAATTTTCAAGGGAGTATGTCGAGGGGCTCATAGTTGCCAAGGAGTATTTTCTATAGTTATGCGTACATTTATTCTAATAATACTCTTCTCTAATATTTGGGCGGAAACATCGTCTTATAGTATATCGATTGAAAAAATATACAAATCAAATGATGTTTTTGTAGCAGAGGTTAAGGTAAAAAATCTATCTAAGTCCAACATTGAGGTTGATGAATTTGGTTCATGGAAGATTTACGGAAAAAGGAAATCAGGGGTAAATTTTTTCTTTGGAAAGGCTTCACCAGGAGCTACCGCGAACAAAAAAATCAAAAGCGGGGAAGAAGTTAAATTAACAGTAAATTTTTCTAAGAATAAAACTAAAATAAAAGAATTAGATGAAGTATATGTTTCACATAGAAATGATGATGTTAAAGGGGCAAAAAATGTTAAAAGTGCAAATGCGTATAAAGTGTCTGTAGATATAAGGTAGGCCGAATCTGCCAACTAATTTTTGCTTAAAGTTACATCCTGTCCTGTGAAGTAATTCCAAATCACTAAAATCAAACAACTTACATGATATTGCATGAATTTAACATCTGTTACAATGTCGTAATGTCTAAAGATCTCATAGATACTGAAAATGCACTGTTGGTGGTAGCATGCGCTGGCGCGATAAATCAGGAATTATATCAGCTGATAGAGCTGTTGAATTTAGAAATACAGATTCTGAAAAGACTCCTAAACAAACGCCCAAAGTTACATAATGATGAGCGCCGAAGACTGGCTGCTATGGCGCATGAATTAGATAGAAGAATATTGAAGTTATCTGAACATATAGTCACCATTGATTCTTTGCGCAGATGGTATCGAAAACTTATTGCCAGAACGTACACAGCTAAGAGCCGTGGACGCAAGCGTATGAGCGCAAAGCAAGAAGAGCTAATATGTAAAATGGCGATTGCTAATCCAAGCTGGGGTGAGGATGCAATAAGTCACCGCTTAAAGTTATTGGGAATTATCCTGTCTGACAGGGGTGTTAGCCTGGTGTTGAAGCGTAATGGCATTCCTCCTGCAAAGGAGCGCAGTTGTAAGAATATTTGGAGTAAATTCTTAAAAGACCATTGGCCGCATTTATATGCGATAGATTTTGCTACATTTGAGATTACAGGCGACAATCGCACATTCAGATGCCATGCATTTTATGCTATGAAAATTTCTACGAGAGAAGTAAAGTTGTTAGGTGTTCGTTCACATGCGAATGGTCACTGGACAGCACAATTGGCAAGAAACGAGTGTGATGAGGATGGATTCTTTTCTGATGCTCAGACAGTTATTATGGATAGAGATCCGATGTTCCGCGGTAAGTTTCGTGCTGTTTTAGAATCATACGGAATCACGGTCAAATTACTGCCACCGAAATCACCGAATTTGAATGCGTACATGGAACGATTTATTGGTACTGTCCGAAGAGAGGCTTGTCAGAATTATATTCCGTTGGATGAAGATAGGCTTCGGATTCGACTTCAAGAACACGTCGAGTATTATAACAAAGAACGAACTCATCAGAGTTTGGGAGGCAATATGCCTGATCAGTCTGTGCGATATGAAACCGCTGAGAATAGAGGGTCAATTCGGTGTAGGTCACGATTAGGTAATTTGTTGAACTATTACTACAGAGATGTGGCATGAATTACTTCACAGGGCGCGGTAAAAAATTATCAGCTGTAGGTATAATTTTCCTTTTTCCCTCAATTTTGGGGAGCACCGTGGGGAGCAAGAAAAAGCGCCCTGAAACAGGGCGCTTTTAAGCTGTCTAGTTCACTAGACTTATCTGGTATCCACGACTGGGCTCGAACCAGTGACCTCTTCGATGTCAATGATTTCAAGGCAAATCTGTAAATGTGGTTATTATAGTTATTTAGGTATATAAGTTAAAGTGAGTAGATGATTTAAGTAGGGACAAAGGCGGACATATGTGGACAAAACTAGACGCAGATGCTGCTCTATCTGCAAGATTTGCTGCATGAACTGCATGTGTATTTTAAACCTACTAGAGTATAACACATGTTTCATATATACGACTATTGCATACCTTGATATTAAGCTATAAGGAGCAGTTCCTTCTCCCATCCTCATGCCATTTAGGTGGCAATGGAGTGACCATGCGCTCAATAATTTCTTCTTATTTAGCAACTCTCATATTAGTGTCTGTAAGCATTGCTGCCTATTCGGCAGACATCACATGGGATGATGGAGGCGGAGACTCTAACTGGTCTACCGCTGCAAACTGGTCTGGAGATGCCGTTCCAGGCAGCTCAGATAACGTGATCTTTGATGGATCGACCAGCAATGGTGATGCGACCATCGACAGCTCATTTGGCGGTACGGTGGCCAGTGTGACGGTACAGAGCGATTACACAGGAAAAATCACCATGGCCCGAAACCTGACCGTCAGTGGCGCCTTCGATCTGAATGGTAATCCAACGAGCGGAGATACGTGGACACCGACCGGATATACACTGAGTGTCGGTGGCGATTTCACCATCGCCAGCAAGCGTGACATGTGGGTTAAAAACCAGGGAACGCTGACGCTAACTGGGAGCAGTGATGTCGCAAACAATCACAGCGCAAATAATGTCATTGGAACAGTCAACCTAACAAATGGCACAACGACAACCATGACCGCTGATTTTCACGCTAAAAATTTTGTGACCGGTGATAGTACATCGACCATCAGAACCGATGGCGGCACCCACACACTTATTCTTTCAGGTACATTCACCAACAACGGTCCCGTTTGGGATGAAAATGGTGGCAGTTTAGAAATTAGTCCATCAACGACCACGGCTTTTCCGGGCGATGATTATAACGGTGCCGAAATTAGAATTACACAGGGGGCCGTCTCTCTTGGCGGTAATGTTACCTGCGGCACGCTCAGCGTTACTAATTCATCAACGTTTGATATGGATGATTACAATTTAACATGCGCAGCCGTACAATTTGGTGCGCATGTTGATACGAATAGCAACACCTTTTGGGCGGGCAGTGGTACATTAACGGTAACCGGTAGTTTTGTTATTCGCGATTCAGACGCTACTGCGGCAAAAACCTTCAACGCTGAAAGTGCAACAATACAGGTCGGTGGTAATTGGACCAATCAAGATGTCTTTAATGCCGGTACCTCAACGGTTGTCTTTAATGCCAGCAGCAGCACACAAACCATCAATCCTGGCGGTGAAAGCTTCAACAACCTGACCATTGCCGCTGACAGCACGACTGTCACGCCCAGTGAGGATTTGGATATCGATGGTAATTTAAGCATCACTGCAGGCACGCTGGATACCGACAGCACCAACAGCTATGAATTAACCATTACAGGAACCACTACTGTTGGTGAGGATGCGACATTAACATTAAATGCATCGACCGTAAACATCACCGGCACCTGGGATAGCAGTGATGAAGACGCAACCGTTAACTTCGGTACATCAACACTCATTTTTGATGGTGGCACTGACCATGCATTTTCCGACACACAATTAGCCAACGATATTGAAATTGCCGCTTCGAGTACCGTTGATTTCGGATCTGGTTTTGCTGCCGATAGTCTAACCATCGGATCAGCGGCGACGGTAGACTTTGCATCGTTCGGCATTGTTAACGTCGATGATTTTACCGTGAATGGCAGCTCTGGAAATGTGGTAACATTACGCAGCAACGATACCTATGCTGCCTGGTTGTTAGACGTCGATGCAGCTGGTACTCAGAGCATTGCGTATGCTGATTTCCTTGACTGTGATGCGCGTAATGGTGATGAAATTGACGCAACGAATAATGGCACAGATTCCGGTCGTAACTATAACATTGATTTTGGTCAAACTGCTACATTCGATATTGCTACCTGCGACAGCAGTGATTTGCAAACCGTGTATTTGCGTTTCTCTGAAGCGATGGATGAAACTACCGCAGAAAACACGTCTTACTACACCGTCTCCGGTGGTATCGGTGTTGATACGGCCACGCTGACTGGTGACGGCAAAGTTGTTAAATTGGAAGTCGACAGCAATGTCACCATCGACACCACGACGGTAGAAGCCTCGTCTAGTATTTTAAGCCTAATCGGCACAGCCATTTCAACTACCACAAAAACTATTGTTGATGGCACGAGTAATGGTGTTGCTGACGCTGATGCAGTCACTTTGGAATTAACAACTGATGGCGATGGGCAATCTATCGTCCTTAAGAAATCTGCAGCACAGGCACCAAATGGTGTGAGTAAGGGAACTGGTGAAGAATTATTTATTACTGCACCAGGCACCACAGCAACAACTGTTGAAATAAGTCAAATTCAAATTCCTGGCGGTACCAGTGTTGTTTATTTTGGCAACAGTGGTTTTGATCATTCGGCTACAGTGACCACCAGTGGTGGCACTCCGAATGAGGCATCTGTAACCGTACGTTTTGCTGAAGTCGGTGCATCAGCAGATGACCTGCGTTTGCGCGCACATATTTCTGGCACTGAACGCGCCGCCCATGAATCTACAGCGGTTGCAGCATCCTATGATTATCGTTGTATTTATTTAGCGGATCAACGCCCTGTTCAACAAACTATTACATTATCACCTGCAGTTGAGAATGTTCAATTAGAGGCAACCCAATATCTAGTCATTGATAATAAGGCAAATATATCAGAAATACCAGCGCCCACTTTACCTGCAAGTAATGCTAGTGGTGAGATTACCTATAGCGTTTATCCTTGCGGGGCAGAGTTATATTGCACAACGACAGTTGGTGTGAAACGGTTTAAGGCTTCTGAAGTGCCTTCTTCAATAGATCTGTCTGATTGCAAAGAGGTCTCACCGTGCAGCACTAAGGGTAAAGTTAAAGAAGACACTGATGGCAAAGAAGAGGGCAAACAATACACCTGTAATTCTAGTGATGGCTCAGATAGCGGTGGATATTCTGTCGATCTCACAGATGGAGAAAAAAAGTTAAGTGAAACCGATTTGTTTATTCCGGGTCGTGGTGTACATTTTGAGTTAGCCCGAAGCTATAGGAGCCATAATTACATCAGTGCGATGGACGTGAATGATTTTGGAACACAGTGGCGTTTTAGTTATGCATACGATTATTTAGTGAAAGACGGCAGTGGTGATGATAATGAGGCGAATTATATAGAAGTCCGTTCAGGTGGATCTGCAAGAGCATTTGTTCTTAGCAGCACTGGGTCATGGAATACCCCATCCAATAGCTTTTCACAATTAACCTTAACAAATGACAACACTTTTGAAATTAGAACCAGCGATGGCAGAGTTAGTGTCTATAATGATTTTAGCGATGGTTCTACACCAAATGCTAACGGGCGATTGATCTCCCTGAAAGATCGCAACGACAATGAATTAACGGTGCATTATGAAACCATAGATCCTGATGGAACCGCATCGAATGGTGATGAGAAAAAGGTAGTTGCTTATGTTGTCGACTCCATGGGCCGTGAAATTCGCTATCAATATTACGCGGCGACATCTCAGTCAGCAAGCGGACGAACGTTAACTGTGGTTGATGCAGCTTCAGAAAAACATGGTCGCCTTGCAAAAGTAATCGATTTTAAAGGTGATATGGATTTTGATGGAACCGCTTCTTCCGAAGATTTTTCTGGGCAAACTAACAACAGAACGGTCACGTTTGATTATGATAGTGAGAGTAACCTTGTGCGCGTGAGTTCACCGGCTGTTTCAGGGACACCTAACAGCAACAATTTTACAAACGGAAAAACAACTCGTTATCAATATTATACGCAATCACATCATCCAGGATTAACCAATACTGAGTGGTCTAATTTGAGCACTGAAAACCAGGATCGATTGCTGCATAGTATGACCCATATTTGGCACCCTAATGAAGTACAGGGAACGGTGGGGTCAAACCCATCAGATAGCGATGCGGCTCAAATAGTTGGCTACGAAGTGGACAACACCGATGATTTCTTTGGTTTTGTAACTAGCTACACTATAGGAGGCGAAAATGATAATGGCGTTGATGCTGGTGGTCAAATTACCTATGCATATACAGATCTAAAGCCAAATAGAGAAACCGTTGCTGGTGTTAGCCAGGATGAAACACGACTATATAAATTTGCCTCATTGAAAGTTAATGCTACTGATCGTGCCAGTAATCAAACCGATTACACTTATGGTGGCGGTAAAAACCTCATGAAGGTTGAGGAATACACCAATGGTCTGCGCACTGGTGAACCAACGGAATTCACAACGAATAACAAAGTAAACATCGATAATCTGACAACTAAGTGGACGACCGCTGAATCAAGTACTCGCGAATATTTCTATAATGAAGACTCCACGGATAAATTTCAAAACGGAAATATGATTCGCTCCATTTACACACCAGATGGTAGCAGAGGGGGAGATCAAGATACCATTGAAAATGTTTTAGTATATGAACCTATTTATAACCGACCATGTTTACATGTAACCGGACGTGGATCGAATAGCGCGGATAACGATTTTACTCCGCCAATTGCTGAAGTCGTCACGCGTACGATGACGGATCCGTACGACGCCACCAAAACATTAAACCTGCGCTATGCGACTGTTGAATACTTTGACTACCAGGAATCAGACACCATGGCCGATGATTGGTCGGCAACGAGTGGCTCTGCCATGGCTGGAGAAATTGTTGATGGTGAGGAAGTCCTAGCGACTGAAGTACTGTTACTGCGTGAATTAAATTTACCGGAAACTGAAGCAGGTGTCCAAGAGTTGCGCACACGTTTAAGCGATAATTTAACAAATTTAGCACTTGGCGATTTAAACGGTGATAATAATACTGATCCAGTCATTAATGGTAACATCGTTCGTACCATTAAAGCCAGCCCGGTCATCCCAGAAAATGTGAACCAACACGAGCTTGAAGATGATATTGAAACCGCTGGTGACTTAATTGATGAAACACTCGGTTACTCAGCAGGGGGATCGAACGAATCAACTTCAGGCGATCGCCTGCAAACCATCGTCACCATGCGCCAGTACAATGACTTTGGTCAGCTGACGAAGGTCATTACCCCAGAAGGCAACGTTAATACCTACGATTATTTCCCAGAAGATGATCCTGATGGTGATGGTACCGATACACCAACACCGGCTGATAGTCGTACACTCGACACCACCACTGGTGGTTATCTGAAAGAACACGTTGTCGATGACACCCGCAGCTATTACGACCAAGACGGCAACGATAAATCATCAGCAACCTTCTCGAATAATAATACTGATCCATCAGAAACAGAAATTACCGGTTCAATGACCTACGATGATGTCGGTAACCGCATTACGTTCACCAACCCACGTGGAATTCGCACCGATTATTTTGTGAATGAATTAAATCAGCGCGTACGCACAACACGTGCAGCCGACATTAGCGGTGCTGCCTCCGCATCACCAAGTGACCCACTGTATAACCACAGTGACAGCGATCAGGAATTAACCGCGTTCGCTTATAAATCACGTTTATTCTTCGACTACAACGACAACGTGGTTTTATCGCAGGTCGAAGACCGTCAAAATACTTCAGACGTTGATGGCTCCGGCCTTGGCACGCTGCCGTCGCAGGCGACCGATACCACACCTGGTTTATCGTCTGCTGATAGCAGTGGGGGGGATGCCTATGTCGATACACTCAATCTGTACGACCGATTGGATAATTTAATTGAAGGTCGTGTGGAGGTAGATAGTAGTTCCAACCTAATAACAAAAATACGTTATGATAATAATGAAAATAGGGTGCTGATCATTCTGCCGGCTGGGAACGCAAACAGTCGAGTTTACGATGAACGTGATTTAGTTTTTGAGGATATTAAAGGTACTAGTGTACGACCAACTGCTGGTAATTATGCAGTTGGTGATCCGACTACTTTCAATAGACCAGGAGGTGCTGGAACTGCAGCATCAACTGTAACGTATAATTATGACAGCAATGAAAATATTATTGAGCGTGTTGATGCTGATGATACAGATTCTGACAGCAGTAATAATTCAACAGTAGCCGGTCAAGGTGACGTCATATCGTACGCTTACGATGGTTATGATCGCCAGATCACTATCACCGATCCGCTCGGAAATAAAACAACCAAATTTTATGATGCTGACTCAAATGTAATCCGTATTATTCAAGATGGTGACCCCAAAGATGATGTGGTTGGCACTACAGGCAATAAGACGCTCGCTGTAATTGAATTTATACATGATAATCAGAACCGCATCTGGTTTACCCATAAAGTACTTTTTAAAACACAAGATCACACACCCACACGTACAACTATATTAACCGATGGCACAACAATGGATACGCTAGCCGAATATCTGAGTGATGCTAATTCGGATACTGCAGCAGTACCTGATGCAATATCTGGACTGACTGTAATTGGACGCGTAACGGAATTAAAGGAATATGATCGTGAATCACGCAATACCTTTGTTGTGCAGGATGACATGGATACCTATAGAAATGATTATGATGGTAATTCACGGAGAGTTAAGTCGAAGGATAGTGCTATCGCGAATGGCTATTCTTCGGGCGCTTTTGATCCGGAAAATATTGACGGTAATACGGTTGAACGTGCATATGATGACAATGATAACGTGGTCGAACAATTAGAAATTGATGTTACCGATATTGCTAATGTTACTGATGAAGAATTTCGAACGACTTTTATTTACGATTCTTTAGATCGTCGACAAACTATATTTGACAATTTGGGGCAAGCGGAGGACTGTCGTTATGATTCAAGATCTAACAAAAAGGCCTGTGCTGATGCACAGGGTCCGGTGAATAGTCGCGCATTTAATCGTCGAGGCCTTGGCAGTACATCATCTGTTACAATTAATGATTATGGTAATGTAAAGCGTTACATTTGGGATGGTATAAATCGTCGATTGGAAGATGAAATTAGATTAACCAGCTCTGGATCTGGTGATGGTGTCAATATTGGTGCAACCCTTGAGGGGGATGATGCGACTGCACCTTCCGTTGATAGTAGTCAGTCTGGTGATGGATTGTTGTCAACATATTATGTATATGATGGAAATTCGCAAATAATTGGACAACGAGACGACAATGGTAATACAAATGAGTATATCTGGGATAATCAGGACCGAATGCTTACAGATAGAAAGGGCCTTATAATTACAGGAACTACTTTAACAGTTAGTGGGGGAGATTCTGGGTCGTTTAATGTTGCTTTGCGTGGTGCAGCGACCACTCCTGTGGATACCGAGACCAGCGGGACTGATATCACCATAAGCTATGATAAAGATTCAAACATATCAGATTTCCAAAATGAAGGGGATATTTCAGGAAATAGGTCCACGATGACGTATGATTATGATGCTCTGAACCGACGTAAATCAAATTCTATCAGTAATCCGATAGGATCGGCCTTTATAGGTACGACATCACAGACTTGGGAATGGGATGGCCTGTCGCGGATGACGGAATCCTTTGATAATAATGATCCAACGCCAAGCACAGATGACGTGCTAGTATCATATTTTTACGATTCTCTGTCCAGGAAAGTAGAAGAAGAACAGAAGATTGGCACTACAATAAAACAGGTAAGTTGTAATTTTGATATTCAAGCAGCGGGATCAACAAACTATATATGCACTTCGTTGATTTATCCCGATGGACGTCAAGTTGATGCTACCTTCGATAGTTTGGATCGCTTAATTAATAAAATTGATAATGGACAAAGTGCTGCAATTGGTACTTACCAATACATAGGCAGATGGCGTGTTGGCACCCTTACATTTCAAAATGATACTCGCTTAACACATATAGGACAAGTAAGTGCACAAAATGCTAATATTGGATTTGATGGCATGAGACGGATTATTAATCATCGCTGGGAGTTTGATTCGACTGGGTCTACAGCGTTGGGGAATGGGACTTTAGTTGTCGGTTTCGGCTACCAAGACAATTCTGGTAATTCGAATTATGACCGCATGAATAATAAATTATTAGAAGAGAAACAGCATGCTACAGACTTGTCTGAGGTGTATACATATGACAGCGCCTATCGTCTAACTGAGTTTGACCGAGGAACTCTCAATGCTTCGAAAAACGCTATAAACACGTCTTCAAGTCTTCCGGGAACTCTGCAAAATCAGGATTGGACTCTAGATGGTGCGCATAATTGGAACTCTAATAATCATACGGCACAAGGAGGTAGTCAGCAAACTGAAAACCGGACGCATAGTGACTTTAATGAAATTGTCGCAGTTACTGGCACTCCATATGGGCAAAACTCGGTTATTGGCACCCATTTGGTTGATAAGAGCGGTAATTTGACAGACGATGGAACCCTTGAGTATGAATGGGATGCTTCTAATCGCCTGCGAGAAGTTACGCGCAAATCTGATGGAAAGCTTATCGCTGTATATAGCTATGATGTTCATGGGCGTAGATTTGTAAAAATTATATCTAATGGCGGGCTTTCAACAACTGAGGCTAATGGTACGACAAATTACTACTATTATGGCTGGCAAGTAATTGAAGAGCGCAATGGGTCAGACGCTATTATACAACAGTATGTATACGGCAATTATATTGACGAACCGTGGGTATTAGATGACCGGTCTGCGAGTATTGCACAGCTTAATGATGGCAGTGGCAGTGATCGTCAATTTTATCACAGCAATACACAAAAAAGCATCCATGCATTGACCGATGAAACGGGTGCTATTACTGAAGGCTATATTTATGATGCCTATGGACAGCAAACTGTGTTTACGAATGCTGGGGCGGATACCACATGGTTCACAAATGATGATACGCAAAATATAAGCACTGTCTCTGCAGTTGGAAACCCATATGGATATACTGGTCGTCGATTTGATAATGAAACAGAAAAATGGTTCTATAGATATCGATATTATGATTCTGAATTAGGGCGGTTTATTGGTAGAGATTTCTTGGGTTATATAGATGGTGTGAATTTATATGCATCCTATTTCTCAATTGTTTTAATGGATCCTTTTGGATTGTTATGTTGCATTGATATTATGAGACCCGGATCAAAGCCTTTTGTTCCAGAAACTGGTCAGGAGTGTCCATGTGGAACTATGAAGATGCCACAATGGATGTGTGACAACTTGCCTCCAGATGATGGAGAAGAAGACCCCTTAGATGATGACCTTCTCGGGATCCCATATTTTCCGATGCCAGGGTATACTCCATTGCCTCCAATAGATGCATTGCCTTTTGGTTTAAGTAATATAGCCGTTCCCGTTATGGAATTTACAGGTTTCGATGGGTATGTAACTGACCCTTATAATAATGCCTATGGTCCTGGCTGGGAAATACCGCTCCCGAGTGGAACTCTTACTATAGGCGCTCTTATCGGAATTCGTTTCCCTAACACTGAAGATCCAGCATATGATCCTACTCCAGATGATCCTGATGATTCGAAACCAGCATACTCTTTTGGTTTTACCGTTGGGTATGGCTGGTAAATCATTTTGTGTTTAACAACTAGACTGTTAGAGGACGAGATGCAAAATCGCATTTTAGCAATTATAGCATTGGGTATGTTTCTTTCCGTAGGCCTTTCAGCGGCGGACTCACCTTATGTAAATGGATTTGTTAATGGAAAACCGATTAAATTAAAAATAAATACCAGCACACAGTACTCGAAGCTAAGCGAGTCCGCCGCTAAACGAGTAGATCTAAATTGGTCAATGAAAAAAGCAGTGGTGAATGGAAGAGATGTATCAGTGAAAATTTCCGATGATTGCGCTCTTGTTGTCAATGGAAATAGCACTCCCTCAAATTATAAATTTTTAATTGTGAAAACCGCCCAATTTAAAAAATCAAAGTTTGATGGTGAAATTGGATGGAATGATATAAAATCTAGCGTTTTCTCAATAGGTGGACCTGACAACAGAATAGTATTTTTGAAATCACTCCCTGAAAAGATTGAATCATGGAATAAATGGACGTTGTCTCCCAGGCAGGACATGGTTGCTTTTCATGTCGGTCTTAAAAACAATGGTGAACCAGCTGCTGTAGTCGTTAGCACGAGTAGTCGATTAGGTGTTGAAGTATCAGACTGGGAGAAGTGGCATGGAAAGTATGTTAATGAGCCACATAGTTTAAGGGCGGACTATCTACCTCATAAAGGAATGAAAGTTTATAAAGAGTATTGGTCCAAAAAAGTAGAGTATAATGAATTTCGAATAAATGATGTCCCAGTGACAGAGTCGGTGTCTGGATTCAACGAGGTATATGAGGATTGTGTATTAACCTTGGGAATGTTTGCGTTAAGAAGGATGTCCATGATTGTAGACGGAAAAAATAAAATTGTATATACAAAACTACTACCTGTGAACAATCAATTGGTATACCCTCATAGTAGAATAGGTGCGGTGTTTGCGCCCAAAACAATTAGGGACTCGGATAACATTGCGAATGTTGTTGAAGGTGGACCGGCGTATAATGCGGGGATTCGCAATGGAGATGTATTATTAGCCATTGGAGAACTAGATGTAACAAAGTGGAAGACCGATCCAAATGTACTGCCATTGAGTAGATTCTGGGAAAAGCTAGCTGGCACTAAACTTTACCTTAAAATCAAGAAGAAGGGTAATGGAGCAGTTGAAACTGTAGAAATTGTATTACAAGATATATTGTTATCGAATGGTGATCTCGACGAAAATAGAGATACGCAATTGTTCTATAAGAAGAGAATTAGCAAAGATGTTCCGGACGGTGAATTTGTAGTGAAATACAAAGGTAGAGAAACAGTGTTAACAAAAACGGCAGCATATTCGGGAGAGGCCAAGTTATTCGCTTCAGGCAGCGCTGTGTGTTACGTAGAACGGATAGATAGTGACAATAACGGCGAAATTGACTTTATGGATGAGACAAATGTTGTTATTTCTGAGATAGACGATGGTGAGTTAAGGCCTATTAAGAGATTTAATGGTGGTGTGATAATGGATGTTAACCCTATTGTAGATCGGGTGATTGTTGTTAAAAAAATAGATAAAAAATACAGTATGATCTCTTACGACTTAAATACAAAAAAAGAAAGTCATATATTTGAGAAAGTAGAGTGGATCGGCTATCCAAAGCACAAAATGGATGGTAAAATGTTCTCTTTTTATATCAGCAGTAAGAAATACAGGCTCAATAATCAATTGATTATTTTCCATAATGAAACTGGAGAACGAGAGGTAATATCTGTTAATGTTGGAACATCCCATGTTTCACAGTGGGTAGGTGATAATTTAATTTATGAAATGCAGATAAGTGCTAAACCCGAACGCCAGGGGGGTAAAAATATCCGAGTGTCTTTCAATGTAAGTGGTTCAAACTACACTATATTATCAGATTGACTGTCTTTTGCTGATATGAACTACTATATCTGCAGAGGTGATATCGATTTATTGTCCATTCACTCTATGCATAGAGTTAAACATTTTACGAATATGAAATCAGATTATTCAATCTTGTTAAAGCCCAGTAGATTACTGAGTGACATTTGCACGTTTTATCGAATAGGCCTACTAACAAACAGTTAAAGTATTCTTGATGTTTATTTGACCAAACCCCATTAACGGTGCCACACACTAAGAGAGAGTTTGTGCATTGACCGCCGGATTCAGCATCTCTAAAAATGCTGAATAGGGTGGTCCAGTAATCGTTTCCGGTGCTGGTGGTTGATAATAAAGTGAACTATGTGGACGAAATGTATTATATTCCTGTCGCCAGCGTTCGATCAGGATCTTCGCTTCCCACAGCGTATCAAAAATTTCTCGATTCAGTAATTCATCTCGTAATTTTCCGTTAAAACTTTCGCAATATCCATTTTCCCATGGACTGCCTGGTTCAATGTATTGCGTTTGAACTTCTAGCTTGCCCAACCATTCTTGTACGGCGATAGCAATGAATTCCGGCCCATTGTCTGAGCGAATGTGATCCGGTAAGCCTCTGGTAATAAATAAAAGAGTGTATTAATCACATCTTCGGATTTTATGCTTCGTGCTACCGTTATCGATAAACATTCCCGTGTATACTCATCAATAATGTTAAGCATCTTTATTTTCCGCCCATCACGTGTCTGATCAAACACAAAGTCATAGGACCAGACATGATGTTGGTGCGCTGGTCGTAGACGAATGCATGATCCATCAGTGAGCCACAATCGTCCCTTTTTCTTTTGTAGGTGCTTTCAGGCCCTGTTCACGCCAAATACGATAAACGCGCTTTCTGTTCACCCGCCAGCCTTCACGTTTGAGTAATGCTGTAATGAGTGCATAGCCATAACGACCAAAACAGCACGCCAACTCGATAATACGTTTTGTAATCCGATTTTCATCTGAGCGAATTACGGGATGACGTCGCTGGGTGCTACGTGCTTGACCTAGTACGCGACAGGCCCGTCGTTCTGAAACCGGCATAACCCGACGAATATACTGAACTGCCTTTTGTCGCTTCGCCGGGCTTAAAAGTTTCCCGAAGCGGCCTCACGAAGAATGGCGTTGTCTAAGCTTAAATCAGCGACCATCTTCTTGAGGCGATCGTTTTCTGATTCTAACTGTTTTAATCTCTTAGCCTTATCGGTATTCATATTGCCGTATTCTTTGCGCCAGCGGTAATAAGATTGTTCGCTGATGCCGATCTGACGGCAGGCTTCGCCAGTGCGTTTGCCTTGCGCCAACAACACCTCGACTTCGCGTAAATGCTTGATGATTTGTTCGATGGATACGCGTTTGCCCTTCATAAATTAGCCCTCCTTATGGCAGAAAGACTCTCACTATATATATGGACCGAATCTAGGGGGCTAGGTCACAGTGGTATGTTTCCATGGAAGCTTATTTAATAATGGTATCATGATGATTCTTGGTTACAATTTCAGTATGAAATTTGCGAACTGTGTTCAGATTGTGCTTTTGATGTATTTTTTATCTGGCTGTGTTAATTATAGAATAACTGTTCTTGGGGATGGGTCACCATTGGCAGGAGCCGATATTCTGGTTGGAAAAAGACATTATAAAACGGACCGTCTAGGCCATGCGACAATTTTAAAGGAATTATTACAAATCGGGGAAATTCCTGTAATTTCTGTGGATCACAAATTATACAAAAAGAAGACTTACTTGTATGATGGGAGGAATAACGTGGTGAATCTCAACTCATTTTCTTTATTAAGTGATTTGTCAATAGAATTAGTGTTAAATCGGTGCGGATTTAGCTCTGATAATTTATTGTGGTCGGATGACGTGTCCATGATGGTATATGGTAAAAATGAAGCAGAGTATTTATTTGTTAGAAGTGAGAAAGGCCATGTGCTGGAATATATATTATATCAAGATAGTGCTGTTATAAACTATGATGGTTTCGGAAGAGAGCAGTTTAGGGATTTTGAAAGAGACGGGGTGCTTATAAGAAGGATGTCGAACGGCTATGAGATGAATTTTGGTCCCATGGAATTATCGGGAGTCGCAAAATTGAAGGCACATTCACAGAAAAAGAAATATTATTTTAATCTGCATTCAGGTGGCAGAAGCTATTCGAGTGGATTTGGTAGAGGCTTAGCTGAAATCCTTGTTGGGTTCGCCAGGTCGGCTAAATGACGAAATATCAGTGTAGATATGGAGAGTTAGTGAGGGGGTTATCTATTCTATGCAATATCACTGATTAATAAAGAGGCCAAAGGCCGTTATATGTGACACTATTTTAATTAACACCACATGTGTTGTGGGTCCTTTATAAAACCACTTAAAGCAGGCAAGCCGATAGTCCAAGTTTATATAAAACTGACTTCATAAACCATTGTCACCATGGAACATATCAAATTCGTAAAAGTTACATATGTGTATGTTATCGGACGTTAGCGGGGCGAGGTGTGAAGGCCGGTGATTAAAAATCAGTCAACAGCATGTTATTGTAATTCTTTACAATATTCTAGTAAGTGCGAATCAAATTCTGAGTAGCTATGATATTTCCTTAAAGAAAGTATATTTTCATTATTAATCGCACCATTTTCTTTTATTAAACTGTTTAAAGTTATGTACATTAATTCCTGTTCTGATATCTGACTAGATAATATTTTAAATAGAATGTTTTCTTTTGGCGTATCTACAATGAGCTCAGATATCGTTATGAGAGTTTCTACGTAAGGTGACGCGGATATTTGAATTTTACGTTCTTTCTCTTTGAAGATCTCTTTGGATATTTTATCTCTTTCATGAATTGTAGAATTTTCATTTTTGCCATTGTGCCCAAATACTTTCCGTTTCCAATCTTGGCAAAATGCGTTGTAGAATGCGTTGAAGACCCAGCTTCCAGCTTTATCGCTGTATACTGTATTGTTTCTCGCAGTTGTTAATAGTTCAAGGGACTTGAAGAAAGAGTTTTCAATCTCTTGGTTTGCTATTTGGGTTTCACGAGACTCCATTACTTTAAGCTGTTTGTTCATTATTTTTGTTTGTTCATCAAAAGTGTTTCTTGCAATGGTTAACTCACTTCTAGTGGCATTGAGTTCCAATTGTTGTGTCCTAAGTGCAAGGATTAATGCTATGAATGCGCAGATTGTAAATAGCGAAGTTAAGCCACCAAACGAATCACCAAACATACCAATATTTTCAGGTTTCTCGTAAAGTAGGTTTAAGGTATAAGAATATATGATCAATAACAGCGTTGAGAGCGATGTGATCAGAATAAATTTAATAAGAATGTTTGCGATCATGGTAAAAACCTCGTGGAGAGTAGGTATTGTTGTATAGTTAAGAGGCATAGGAATTAGAGCTTAAGTGTATTGAGGTTTTGAGTCTATTTATATAGACTTTATTTTTTGAGTAAGATTAATACCAAGTTCCTGTAATGCTCGTTGAGCAGTGGCAACGGGTAAATTCATAGCTTTGCCAATACTGCGTACCGTCCATCGTTTATTATCTGGAGGCGTTGTCTCTATCAGTGCTTTTATTTTTTCGAGTTTGTCAGGAGTTAAAACACTGCGTGGCCTTCCGGTGAGTACGCCGTGGTCGTCTATGGTAGCATTGTGGTTATCGCCAGTCCAACGACCGCGCCATTTGACAACGGTATTTTCATGAACATGTAAACGTCTAGCGATATCGGTATTTTTTAATCCTTCTGCAAGGAGTAGCACAATTAATGCTCGGCATTTTTCGACCTCGCTACTTTTTTTACTGCGTGCGATGCGCATGAGTTCTTTGCGTTGTGTTTCACTGATAACGACTGGTCTGCTTACCCACGGCATAATTGTTCCATATGTCATATAATGTATTATAATAAAACAAAGTCAATGAAATTGAAGTTCTATAAGTTCAATTTATTATTATACTTACATGCAATTTCGATTAACGTTTAGTAAAACGACGACGAAATAGTTTGTGGTCATCACTATTCAAGTAGCGATCAATGAGTTGGTCTATGGATTTGGCAACACGGGGTGGATTGCGACGAATAGATTTATTTTTATCAGCAATATTGCGCTTTTGTGGTAGCTTAGGCATGCGCTCTCCTACCACAGAATACTAATCCATCCACAAGTCAGGCAACACACTATTGGTACACGTGCGAATAGCTCTCAGTTAGGTCATTTTGCAAAAAAAACCAGGCCTCAGTTGTCGGTAATTTAATATATTGTTATTTAAACTTGCTTACCAACGTCATCAAATGTATAAGTTTTTGTAGTCGTCTTAATAAATATTTGAGAATCTTTCACTTTTACAGAAGTAATTTTACCGTTTACGCTTTTCTTAATTATTTTATTTTTACTGGGATTACAGATAACAACCATACTCCTAGAACAAATGGCAGCAACAGAATCGTCATAAGCGATAAGCTGATGGTTAATAGCGCCACTAGAATGTGCTGATTTTTTGATAGGAGCACTTGGTTTGCTTATCATGACGATTTGGTCTCTACTGATTCCGATTGCAGCCGTTGGAAATGTGAGCATTTTTTTAAACGATGTTTGAATGGTTGCCTTCTTGTATTTCCCATTCTCACCAACTAAGACAACCGAGTCTCGTCCAGGTACAACGTAGCCACCATCAGAGAGCGGCTTGATGCCAATTTGATGTTTGAGATTGCCGCCTGGTGCTTTGGTCCATATCTGAGATCCATTGTGTTTGTATAAGCGGATCAAATCCTTTGAGGCAAGAAGGACGGTTTTAATTCCTATTTCGCCAGCTTGTAGAGCGCCAGTCATATCAAGGTGTTTTAATGTCCCCTGCTTCCCAATAGCAAGGGCTGCTTCATTTCGTGCTGATAAGAGAGCCTTGTCTCCGTTCTTGTCTATAAGGCCATTCCATTTGCCGGAACGAGTGAAAAGCGTTCGTTTTGGTTTACCTGGCTTCTTTATTTCAGCTTTGTTATCATTCCAAGAGAAGGTGGATGTACCGAGTTTCATGATTTTGAGCCTTGCGTATCAATGCGGGGTGACTTGAAAGGTTATGGTGCACTTTCCACAACCTACCAAGACCTTAGATTTGAGCAATCGCCAGGAGGTTTGTCTATGCGCCGATTGTTTATACTCACCTTATCAGTGTTCTTTTTTATATCGCTCAGTGCTGAAGACACTATTCGCATAGCTTCCTATAACATTCAGTGGTTTACGGATAATACCACACCTGAGCGTGAGACTCGCTTGAAGAAAGTCATTGCTGACCTTGGTGCAGATGTCATCGCGTTACAAGAGATAAATGATAAGGCTGCATTAAGACAGGTATTCCCCGAACAAGAGTGGATGCTTATGATTGATGATACTTCGGGTGATAGACAGGATTTGGCTTTGGCGGTTAGTAAGCGGTTAAAATTGAATAATGGGTCTGCTGACATACAGGCTGAGGATGAACATTTTCTCTTTCCGTTACCGGGCGATAGATATGCCTTTCCCAAACGTCGTGATGTTCTATATGCAACAATCACGACTCCAGAAGGGTTTGAGTTTGTAATAATGAATGTCCATTTGTTGTCACGGACTCAGGGGCGACATGCGACGAATCCACGCCGCGTGGCTGCTGCTAAGAAATTGTTACAGAAAATAGAAGCTGATTTTGATGATCAGCATGTGATCATATTGGGTGATTGGAATGATACGGCAGACGATCAAGCATTAAATATACTGGAAACTGGAAACCCTAATGCACGAGCTCGCCGAGAAGAAGAAAAGGGCGAGTTCCTAGTGAATTTAACAGAGCCGCTTTGGGCTGAGGATATGGTTACTCATGGAGCCAAATATAAGAATGGCTCTATACAACTGGTTAAGGTAGGTGCTCGCAAAAAGAACTGGGACAATAGAAATAACGATACGAACACAGGTTCTATCTTATTTGATCAATTGTTGGTGTCTCAAAGTCTCTATCAACATTATTACCAAGATTCAATGGGTATTTTTGCTATACCAGAAGCAATAGTTGGTACCTCTAGTAAAATGAATGGCACGCAGGGAACCAGGGCAAGTGATCATTTACCTGTTTATGCGGATTTCATTATCTCTGGTGGTGATGGATCTGATTCATTGGCTGATCAAACGGTCATCATATCTGCCCTCTTGCCAAACCCAGATGGTTCAGATATGGGGAATGAAAAAATCAAAATTAAAAACATGAGTGATCAGAGTATTGTACTTAATAACTACTTGTTACGTGATCGTGCCGGAAACGATTTTACTTTAAATGGTTCACTTGATGCACATCAGGAGCGTATTTTTACTATACCAGACAGATCCATGCCACTAAACAATGGAGGGGATGATGTGTATTTGTTTAATAATGGAAACCAGATTGATTATTTTAGTTATGATGCGAGTGAAGTAAAATCTGGTTATTGGATTAATCGATAAAGGGAGTATGGATGAAGCCTTTCATTTTCGTAATTGTTTTCTTGTTGATTGGTTGTATTCTGGTATGGTTTAAAGGATGTGATTGTACACCAGCTCCGGTTTTCAATTCAGGTAATGTAAGTGAGTTTTTTAAATCAAAAGTAAACAAAGAAAGCAGGGATGTATTTGTTTTTATTCATGGAATCTTTGGTGATTATAAAAAGACGTGGAAGTCACCGGATTTTGATAAGTCTTTTTACGAAATCGTTCATCAGAGCGAGTGGTTCTCTTATCCAGATGTTATCACCATTGGATTTAATACCGAATTCAAAGGTAGTAGAATGGATATCTATGAACTATCCAAAAATGTGGGAACCAGACTGGTACAAAAACACAATATAAATCAATACGATAGAATATACTTTGTTTGTCATAGCATGGGTGGGCTGATAACAAATGTAATGTTAACTTCCGGTCATAAACAGATCAACATAGATAAAGTGAAATCATTGTATTACTTTGCAGTCCCACATCAGGGCGCACCCATTGCAGATTATGCTCAGCATTTGTGTCACAATGAACAACTTGAGTCTATGCGCTCTGCGGAGTCAAATCAGCTCTTAAAGAAGGCATTGGATGATATAAACATGCTTGATATCCCACTTTATGCTGCTTATGAAAACAGAAAAACCGCTGGTGTGATGATTGTCGGCCAAGCTAGTGCTATCGCGGTTAATTCTGAGATACCCGCAGAACCAATTGATAGAGATCATACAACAATAGTGAAGCCGATTTCAGATAGAGATGATTCAGTATTGGCTTTGGAAAAGTGGCATTATTGCACATCAACTAAGCTATATAATAAACGAATGAAAGATGTGAGACAGAAATTTAAGTTGTTAGAAGATGATGTGAATAATTTAGAGATAGATATGAAGGAAGGTAAATCCCATGGAGAATTGGTGATGTCAATGAAGATGGGATTATTGCAATCTTACAATGCTGTGCGAGATATTCATTACGACGGCCTTGGAATTCCATCAAAACTAAAAGTATATTTAACGTTATATCAGACACATTCTTTATTTGCTCAGATTTTAAAAGAGAACAATGACTTGGGTGTTCCGGGTGGAAAAATAGCAGCAGCTTTGTCACGCGATTTTATAAATAAGTTAGAGAGTCTGATAAAATTAATCAATGGCAACGACGCGATTAATCATTCTTATTTCCAAAATGACAAAGAGCATTTAGAGGCAATTAGGAATTGGTTGGTTAAAAATGAATTAATGGAAAGTATCAACAGGCATAAAAAATTACTGAACGAAAGGTTTAAGTAATGAGATATTTGTTTGTATTAATATTTTTATTCTCAAATTTTTACGGTGCAGCATTGGACGCCGCTGATAAGACGATTGATAAAGATGCTAAGGTAACGGATCCTATTCCACCAGATAAACCGCCTTCAAAGCCAAAGAAGGACCCTAGAAGCGCGATCTTTCAATCTAGCGACATACTGACCGTTGTGAAATCTGATAAGATAACAACAAAGTTCTCAGTTTCGCCGAAGGGTATTTATGCACTTGTGGGTGATTCAAAAGTGAAGCATGAGGAAATTAGTACAGAATTAGTCGTATTGAATATCTATAAGAGCAAGGATCAGTTAAAATTAGCGAATTCTCACATGGAACGGACTAAAATTTTGGTGATGAGTGATGTGTTGAAGAAAAAGGATGCATTGAAATATGGAAGTGATAAAATTGGGGAAGCAGCCCTGTTTGCAATTAAAGATTATGATAAGAACAAGACAATTGATTTGAAGAAATTTGAAGTTTTGTCCCAAGAAAATATGGACAAAAGCCACGCCCCCTAGAATTGTTCCATTTAAAAATATTCCTCCCGGTTAGTTTACTTGGTATATAAAGCCGTCAACTTATGTAGTATATTACGATTTACATAGTAATTAATATACAAAATAGTATTAAATATTTCATTTACTCTTATTTAAAACTCAATACATGTAGTCCTGCCGAATAAGGAGGGCAATATGGGAGAGGTTATTCCTATTTTAGCATTACTCTGGGGTGTAGTGCTGGGTACATTGAAACATTTGAAAGATCGCGTTCATTATAGAGATAAAAGGGCGTTGGTTAATATTGATCAGCTCGAACAGGTGGCCAAATCAAGTTATTTTGATGAGAGTTTGCATCGATATGCAGCAACTTTGAAACTTAATAATGCTCTTGGAACTAATTTAACTGAGGATCAATTAAATTATTCATTCATGCATGATTTTACCGACAGTGATCGAAAATTAATGAGCAATTATAAAGCGTGTATTATGGTTACTTCAACGGGATTGGCGGGAGTTGGACTTCTTCACGATGGAAGGATGCGGCATTGGGTGAGTATTTTACATGGATTTTTCATTTGGTTAGGAGTTTTGCCAAGTCTCTTTGTGTTTATGTTATTAGACACAGGTGATTTTGACTTGAATGAGAAAATTGCCATGACAGCAGTTATATTGATAGGATGTTGGTACGCCTATTTAGGGGCAAATTCACTTATCGAATATCAGGAGGTAAGAAAATTGATTTTTAAAAGTAAAAATAAACCGCATCATAGTGAGGAAAGGGGTGACGAGAATGGACAAGCTGCCATATGATAATTTATATAAATTCCTTACAGTATTAGGAATCTTGCAAGCAGTATCCTGCTCCATCGGTGTTAATTTTGTTACAACTACGCATCATGCACTTTTACGTGAAAACATAGATAAAGTGATAGATATAGAAGAGAAGGGGGGCGGGCTCAGTGACGTGCATATTCAGGCTATTCATAATTTATTGGAAACTGACACAGGAAATGTGGAGATCACATTAATAATATTAATACTTCTTGTTTTCTTCGGCATTACGATGTCGGTAGTTGGTTTTATTCTTTGGCATAATCGCGTACAGACACTGAAGGATAATTTGTTAAAATTAGAGGTTCAAAAGAAGAAATTGGAACACGAAAAATCTTTAAAAATGTTCGATAATGAGAGCGAGGACGAGAACGAGAAGCTGTAAATTCTTATAGTAAATTTGGAAATTTCATATTAAAAGGAGCAAGTTTATAATGTTTCCAAAAAAGAGTTCATCAAAACCTGCGCCACCCAAGTCGCTAAAGGCCCCGCGTCATTTAGTTTTAAGAAGAAGAGAGGGGCTCAATTACCATATAGAAGAGTTGAAGAAAGAATTAAATAAAGTTTCAGGGAAGATGTTGCCAAAAGAAGTTAGTGATGCAGTGAGGCTGCTAAATGAGTTTGAAAAGTCGGTTGAGAAATTTATGGTTAGGAAAAGACATTGACGACATATACATCGAATGAGGTTGAATATTTTACAGTAGGATAATCCAAGTTTAAGTAAACGGTAGTGATCAGCGTCTATTATTTACTTTTATAAGATTATTTCAAAAGTTACGAATTAACACCTTATCAGAGATAAAATAGGCTACTTGAAATAGCTGATCGGTACAATTATATTACTGCTTTACGAAGCGACCCAGTCTGCCGGCTGGGTTGGATCCCCTATCTTGTCGATAGGGGATTTTTATTGGCTTGTTTTAGACTAATTCTAACTTCGAGTGTGAAAAAATTATAAATATAATTAAAATGTGCTGCACCTAGCGTGTATCTTAGGTTAAGTGATACTGTACTGACAATGGTTTATAATGATGTGTTAGAATAAGCTTGCAATGTGAGAAACGATGAAAGGATGAGAGGTTCCCAATAATCAACTCAAGGGTATGTGATATGCGTTCGATTTTGACCATTTCTCTAATTTTCATTGGTTTTTCCTCACTTTTTGCTGCAGATGTTACCTGGGATGGTGGAGGTAGTGACAATAATTGGACTACAGCAGAGAACTGGTCTGGTGATAGCGCACCGGGTTCCAGCGATAATGCTATTTTTGATGGCACCTCGACTAAGAACTGCTCAATAGATACAAACGTATCAGTTGCGAGTATCAGCATTAATTCTGGCTATATCGGAACCATTACCCAAAACACATCACAGACCGTCACCACCAGTGGCGGTTTTACTATTGCAGCCGGAACGTTTTCGGGCGGTAATTCGACTATAGATGTGAATGGTGACTTTACGCAAAATGGCGGGACGTTTACAAGTACATCCGGTAATTTGCAGTTAGGCGATGATATTACCATTTCGAGTGGTACGTTTACCCATAATTCAGGCACCGCCATTGTGGATGGATACACATCAGACATCGATGTTGGTTCGGCAACATTCAATGATTTTACGTTTAATTTGTTTCACTACACGTGGGCAGTTATTACAGGGGATGTCGATGTTGATGGTGATTTAACCATAACCACCGCAGTTAAAATTGATGGTGGTTCTATTTCTGTTGCGGGTGACGTAGTGGCTACTGACTCTAGTGTTTACGGTAGTGCAGAAATCATCATGGACGGTTCAAGCAATCAGTCGCTTGGCGCATCTGGTGGAACCGGGGAAATTCCAGGATTAAAAATTAACAAAACAGGCGGAACACTGACTATCAGTGATACGATTGTTGTTGGTGGTACTGGTGGACTGACTTACACCGCAGGTACAGTAACGACTACAGGTAGTACGATCGTTATTGGTAACAAATATACGATCGACACTGGTTCGATGATTTTTGATGATGTCGAATTTAAAATGACATCAGGCCAATGGGCAACTATCACTGGTACCATGGATGTCGATGGCGATTTAACGCTTACAACATTATTGAAAATTGATGGTGGAACGATTGCGGCTTCTGGTGATGTAATTACTACCGATGCAGATGTTGGTGGTTCAGCAACCATCGAATTTGATGGTAGCGGGGCGCAATCGCTTAACGCGTCTGGCGGCACTGGCGCGATCCCAGGATTGGAAGTCAATAAATCAGGCGGCACATTAACCATTGCTGATACCATTGAATTAGATGGGAGCAGTAGCTGGACACAAACGACTGGTACTGTGTCTACTGGAAGCAGCACAATTAAATTTTGTTTTAGCAGTTCGCTTACTGTTGATGCTGGCAGTGTCGATTTTAATAATTTAGAAATTAATACGGCTGGCTGGGCAAATTTAACGATTACTGACACTTTAGACGTGAATGGTGATCTTACGGTCACTCGCGTTAATAATATTAATACCGGAACGATAGCTGTTGCTGGCGATGTAACGACAACGGATGCGAGCATTAATGGTAGTGCAACCATTAAGCTGGATGGTACAAGCCAAACGCTTTCAGCAGGTGGGGGGACTGGTGAAATTCCGTCGCTGACTATTAGTAATCCGGGATGGAGTAGCCTTACTGTTGAAGATACTGTCACCGTCACTGGTGATCTGACTATTACGGGAATTAATAATATAAATGGCACCACCATCCAAGTTGAAGACGATATAACGACCACCGATTCGAGTGTTGGTGGTACAGCAACTATCGAATGTACGGGTATTAATAATCAGGCCCTGAGCGCATCTGGTGGCACGGGAGGTATTCCTGGACTCGGTATTACTAAAACAGGCGGGACATTAACCATTTCTGATACGATTAATATAGGTGCTGGCGATTGGACGTATACCAGTGGTACGGTAACAGCCAGTAGCAGTACTATAGTCTTTAAGAAAGACTGTACGCTCGATGACAGCACGACTGTCTTTAATGATGTTGAATTAAGCATGGGTGGTACGGAGGACTTCACTGTTACTGGAACCATGGATATCAATGGTGATTTCACCATTACCAATTCGGACCGTATTTATACTGGCACCATTACCGTTGCTGGTGATGTGCAAACAACGGATGCGAGTATTTTCGGCGACGGGCTTATTGAAATGGATGGTAGTGGTGCACAAACACTCGATGCGAATGGTGGCTCTGGTGCAATTCCAGGGCTTAAAATTAATAAATCAGCAGGAACATTAACGCTTGCTGATACCATCATCATTGATGGTACGGGTAACTGGACCTATGTTAGCGGTACCGTTGATGCGGGTACTAGTACGGTTGCATTTAAAGACGCGGCAACCATCGATGCAGGCTCAACGTCATTTAATGATGTTGAATTCAGCATGGGTGGCACGCAGGTTGTCACTGTCACGGGCACTATGGATATTGATGGTGATCTCACGATCACACAATTGCGCGAAATAAATACCGGTACGCTTACGGTTGCTGGTGATATTACCTCAACAGATAATTCCAACTACGGTACGTCCACCATTGAATTAAATGGTACCGGTGCGCAAAGCATCAGCGGTGGTGGTATGCTTGCTGCCGAACTTATCGACATAAATAAAGCGAGTGGCACCGTAACACTTACCGGCGCATTGGATGCACCGGATAACGTCACATTAACAGACGGTACTTTAGATGCTGCTGGTTATAGCCTGACAATTGATGGCACTTTCACCCTGAAGAGTGGCACTGAATTAATAATGGAAGGTGGAGAGACACATACCATTGGTGCTCTTGATGCACAAAGTGGCAGTTTAGTCAATTACGATGGTTCGGGTTCATTAACGCTTAATCCACTTGGTGCATACGACGATGTTGATTTTACTGGAACAGCAACTTGGGCTTTGGCATCCGATATGGATATCGATGGTGATTTAGATGTGCAGTCAGGTACATTCGATTTAAATGCCAAGACATTATTCCTTTCAACCAACTGGTCTGTTGCTGGTGCGAATTTCTCTGCAAATTCCGGTACGGTTGTTTTTGATGGCGGCAGTCAAACCATTAATGGTGATAATACTTTTTATAATTTAGTTAAACATAGTAGCGCTGGTGATACCTTGACGTTTGAGGCTAATAAAACGCAGACAGTCACTGGTGACTTTGATATGCGTGGAGTTTCTGGTACCAAACTGCTTCTTCGCTCATCCTCAGCTGGCACGCAGTGGAAGGTAGATGCGCAGGGATCACGTCCAGTCGCGCACCTAGATGTTAAAGATTCAAATAATATAGATGCAACAGCAATTACCGTTGCGAATTCAACGGACAGTGGAAACAACACTAACTGGACCTTTGATAATTCACTGGTGATTACTTTGACTTTGGCAACCGATTCCAATCACTCTATCATCCAAGAAAATACCACCGTTGAATTAACGGTGACAGCTCCTGATGATCTAACGGCGTATACCATTGATCTTTCACAGGCAATAGAACCAGGTGGTACCGGTGAGATTTATTTTGGCGCAACCGGGACTGACACCACAAAACAGGTGGTAACCTCTGGTGCAAGCGGTGATAACTCTGTGACCATAGACGTGCAATTTTCAACAGTCAGTGCATTTGAAGATGATATTAATATTCGTGCATCAGAATCTTCTATTGAGCGTGGTGATACGTTTGGTGCTGCCATCACCGCTTCAGTCTCGCCAGCCTGTGTGTATTTAGCCGACCAACGCCCAGTAACGCAAACATTAACCATGACGCCTGCGATTGCGGGAGTGCAGTTTAATGTAGTAACAAAAATGAATGGCGGTGCGGTTTCGAGTATGTTTGGTTTGCAAGATTGGGATCTGACTGATGCATCGGGATCTGCGAGCCAGGATATTCGTCCATGTAGAGCTGAAAGCTATGGTTTAAGTGGAACTAAAGGTGATGGGACGAAGGGCGAAGGTTCTATGAGTGATTATAAAGAAAATTGCCCTACTGAGGGGAAAGGACACGCACCTAGCGGCTCTGGGGAAACTACCGATAATGATACACACTGCTATGGCTCTGATCATCCAGACGCGCCGGAGGGATGTGTAGATAGTCTTGATGGTGAAGTAAAAGAGGAATTGATTGATTTGGTCATTCCAGGCAGAGGCATTCCTTTCGTAATAAAACGTGGTTATCACAGCTATTATTATCGCAGTATGATGGACCATAAAGACACGGCTGTAGCGTGGAGCTTTAGCTATATTGATGAATATTTAGTTAAAGATGGTGACTTAGATGCTGATTCTTCTAATTATGTGAATATGCGTTCAGGTAACTCAATAAATGTCTACGCCAATATGGGTGTGAATGATTGGGAAGCGGCAATTGGTTCGTACACACAATTAAAAATAAATGCAACAACCGGAGATTTTGAAATACGTGAAGAAGATGGCGACATGCGCATCTATCATGATTTTGATGATACATCCACACCAAACAAAAATGGTCGCTTGAAGGAAATGCGTGACCGTAATGATAATTCCATTACCTTTCATTACGAATCTATCGACCCAGATAATACAGTTTCTAGTGATGATAAATATGTATTAGCTTATGCGATCGATACCTTGGGTCGTGAAATTCGCTTTCAATATTATGCGAAAACGGCGCAAACTGTTAACGGTCGTTCGGTAACTATTGTTGGAACGAGCACTGGGCAGTATGGACGCTTGGCACGTATCATTGATTTTAAAGGAGATATGGATTTCTCTGACACAGATGCGTCGGAAGATTTTGCTGATCAAATTAATAATCGTACATTTGTTTATGATTACGATGATGAATCTAATTTGGTGCGTTTCTCAAGTCCTGCTGTGGATGGAACGCCAACCAGTAATGATTTTGCGAATGGTAAAACTTATCGTTATCAGTATTACACCGACTCGCATCACCCTGGATTTACACAGGGAGAATGGGACGCATTAAGTGATGACCAGCAAAATCGTCTTCTTCATAAATTGACGCACGTTTGGTATCCGAATGAAGTACAAAATAGCCCAACCACAAATCCAGCTGATGCTGATGCTGCTTTGGTTTATGGATACGAAACAGATACGAGCGATACTTTTTTCGGTTTTGCTGTGTCTGCTGACGCAGGTGGAACTAACGATAACGGTGTGCCATCTGGTGGGTCATTAAGCTATGTTTACACCGAATTAAACGCTAATCGAAGCATGCCAGGTGGCGTCTATTCTGATCCAACTAAATTGTTTTCACAACAATCATTGCAGGTAGATATTACTGACCGTAACGGTAATGAGGCTACCTACATCTATGGTGGTGGCAAAACGTTGTTAACTTATGAAGAAAAAACGAATGGGTTGCGCACAGGAGAACCAACAGAATTTACAACAACGCATGAGGTGAACCAAGATCGCATTTCTACTAGTCATACATTGCCTGAGGGTAATAAAACAGAGTGGACACAAAATGAAAACTCAACTGATCGTTTTCAACAAGGCAATTTAATTCGCATCGTCAAAACTCCAGATATAACGCGCGGTGCCGATCAAGACGCAATTGAAGAAGTATTTGTTTATGAGCCAATTTATAATCGTCCGTGTTTACACGTCACTGCACGTGGTAGTAATTCGACTGATAATGATTTCACCCCACCAATTGCCGATGTGGTGACACGTACGATGACCGATCCATATGATGCGACTAGAACATTGGATTTGCGTTATGCGACGGTCGAATATTTCGACTACCAGGAGTCAACGGAGGAGGCTGACGATGCCCCTGACAGTCGTTTGGATATCGATGGAAGTGGTGGCAAGGTGAATTTATCCCCATTAATCGCTGTCGATGCAACGGTTCTGACTGTCGAAGTGTGGCTAGTTCAAGAATTGGGCTTGCCAGAAACCAGTGCCGGTCTCACTGAATTGCGCGATCGTTTAAGTGATAACTTAACGAATCTTGGTTTAGGTGATTTAAATGGTGATAATGATGCAACGCCTACCATTGCAGGTAATATTATAAGAACAATTAAGGCAAGTCCGGTATTGGTGGAGGACTCAAATCAACACGCGTTAGAATCAGATATTGAAACGGCTGGTGATCTTATTGATCAGACTAAGACCTATGCAAACGGTGGTAGTAATGAAAGTACTTCAGGCGATAGATTACAAACAATTGTTACAATGCGCCAATATAATAGTTTTGGGCAGTTGGCGAAGGTGATTACCCCTGAAGGCAATGTTATTACATATGAATACTTTGCGGAAAATGATGCAGATGGTGATGGCACCACCACACCAACACCAGCTGATGGTCGCACACTTAATACTACGTCTGGTGGTTATCTGAAGGAGCGCGTCGTAGATAACACTCGCAGTTATTATGATCAAAGCGGTACTGATAAATCGTCAGCAACGTTTAGCAACAATAATACTGATCCTGCGGAGACTGAAATCACAGGTTCCTTTACATATGATGATGTGGGGAATCAAATAACTTTTACTAATCCGCGTGGTATTCGCACTGATTATTTCGTGAATGAGTTAAACCAGCGTGTGCGCACTACGCGGGCGGCTGACATTGGCGGTGTATCAACTGCGTCTCCAAGTGATCCGTTATATAATCATTCTGATACCAATGAAAAATTAACTGCTTTTGCATATAAGAAGCGTCTCCTTTTCGACTACAATGACAATATGGTGCTTCGTCAAATTGAAGATCGAAATAATACGTCGGGGGTAGATGGAAACGGGCTGGGAACGATCCCGACGCAAGCATCAGATACTACCCCAGGCTTAACTACAGCTGATTCAATTGGTGGTGACAGTTATGTGGATTACCTTGCGCTGTATGACCGTTTGGATAATCAAATAGAAAAGCGCGTGGAGATTGATGGCTCAAACAGTCTGGATACAAAATACAGATTTGATGGGAACCAAAATACAGTATTAATAATTCTCCCAGAGGGTAATGCTGACAGTATGGTATATGACGAGCGTGATTTGATATTTCAAGAAATATATGGTTGTAGCGTGCGTCCAACAGCGGGATTATATGCAACTGGTGATCCAACCACTTTTAATAGAGCGGGAGGAAGTGGCACATCGCCCTCTACAATTACCTATAATTATGATGATAATGAAAATTTAATCGAACTGGTTGATGCCGCGGATACTGATGAAAATTCTGCCAATAACTCCTCTATTGCAGGCGTTGGTGATGCTACGTCATTTACTTACGATGGTTATGATCGTAAAATAACAATTGTCGATCCACTTGGTAATAAAACTACAAATTCCTATGATCCAGATGATAATTTAGTTCGTGTAATTTTAGATGGTGATCCTGAGAATGATATAGTGGGAACTTCTGGAAATAAAACATTGAGTGTTTCGGAATATATTCATGACAATCGTAACCGTGTTATTTTTATACATGAAGTGTTATTTGAAACCCAGGATCATACTCCAACAAATACGCCCACTTTGACAGATGGCGCAGATATGGATACGATTTCTATTTATTTATCCGATGCTAATAGTGATACGGCGGCAGTCCCTGGCGCGATTGCCGGTTTAACGATTATAGGTCGTGTGACATCAATGCAGGAGTACGATCGTCAATCAAGAAGTACTTTTGAGGTTTTGGATGATATGGATACTTATTTAACAGATTATGATGGTGCATCGAGGTCCATAAAAATAACAGATAGTGCAATTGCATCTGGGTTTAATACGACCACCAAGGTATTCGATCCTGATAACATCGATGGTAATACCATAGAGAGAGCCTATGATGATAACAATAATATAATTGAACAGCTGGAAACTGATGTAACTACTATTGCTAATGTCGCAGATGAGACATTCCGTAAAACTTTTATTTATGATAGCTTGGGTAACACGCAAGTAGTTATTGATAGTGTAGGTCAAGCCATTGATTGCCGTTACGATTCTCGGAGGAATAAGATTTCATGTTCAGACGCAAATGGTCCGGTTACAACGCGAAGCTTTAACAGACGAGGTCTTGGAAGTTCGGCATCTGTTACAATTAATGATTACGGAAATGTTATTCGATATATATATGATGGTTTCAATAGAGAGCTTGAGGAAGAAGTGCGCTTAACTTCATCCGGAAAAGGAGATGGGACTAACATTGGAGCAACGTTGGAAGGTGTTTTTTCGACAGCGCCAACGGTTGATGCGACCCAATCTGGTGATGGTCTGATTTCAACACATTATGCTTATGATGATAACTCTCAGCTTCTTGGTATTAGAGATGATAATGGCAATACAACAGTGTTTATTTATGACAATCAAAACCGCAAATTAACCGAGCGAAAAGGTTTAGCTGAAACTGGAACTTCATTTACAATTACAGGTGGAGATTCGGGTAGCTTTAACGTCGCATTGCGCGGTTCGGCTACGACACCTGTGGATACAGAAGCATCAGGGACGGATAATACATATACATATGATGAGGATTCCAATATTGTGACCTGGAAAAATGAGGGTGATGTTTCGGGGAATCGTTCAACAATGACCAATTCTTATGATGCTTTAAACCGTCGTAAATCTAATACTGTGAGCAACCCCATTGGTTCTGCCTTTATCGGTACAACTTTACAAACTTGGGAGTATGATGGATTAAGTCGATTAACTGAATGTGCTGATAATAATGACCCAACACCAACGAGTGATGATTTGTTGGTTACATGTTTTCATGACTCTTTATCTCGTCTTGTAGAGGAAGAACAAAAAATTGGATCGACAACATCTAAAAAGATTAGTTATGACTATGACATACAAACGGGTGGATGTACAAGCAAATATACATCACTAACCTTTCCTGATTCTCGTGTTATCGATGCTACTTATGATGCACTCGATCGTTTAATTGATAAAACAGATAACGGTCAAAGTGCTGCTATCGGCACTTATGAATACATGGGCGCGTGGAGAGTGGGGGTTTTATCTTATCAAAATGATACTCGATTAACTTATGTTGGACAGGTAAGTGCGCAAAATGCAAATGTTGGCTATGATGGATTGCGTCGGATTATTGATCAGCGTTGGGAGCTAGATGCAACTGGAACAACTGCGCTTGGCAATGGGTCACTTGTAATTGGTTTTGGATATCAGGACAATTCAGGCAATTCAAATTATGACCGAATGGATCATGTATTGATAGAAGAAAAACAACATGGCTCTCAGCTGTCGGAGGTATATGAGTATGATAGTGCTTATCGTCTAATTGAAATTGATCGCGGTACACTCAATAGTGGGAAAACAGCAATAAACACCTTAACAACTTTACCAGGTTCTTTGCAGAATCAAACTTTTACATTGGATGGAGTTTATAATTGGAACACAAATAATCATACCTCTCAAGGAGGAACGCAGCAATCAGAAAGTAGGACGCACACTGATTTCAATGAAATAGCTGTAGTTTCTGGTACTCCGTATGGAAGTAATAGCGTCACAGGAACACATATTTTTGATAAAAATGGTAATATAACCGATGACGGTGTTCGGACTTACAAATGGGATGCGCTTAACCGTTTGCGAGAGGTGTCTCGCAAATCAGATGGTAAATTGATAGGCACCTATTCATATGATTGTGATGGGCGTCGATTCCGTAAAGTTATTACAAATGGCGGCCTTTCATCTACTGAATCTAATTTAACGGTTAATTATTACTATCATGAATGGCAGGTTATCGAAGAGCGAGATGGATCCGATGTGATAACATATCAATATGTATACGGTAACTACATTGATGAACCAATGGTGATCGACGATCGAAGCGCGACTATTGCTCAGTTAAATGATGGATCAGGTAGTGATCGTCAGTTTTATCATTATAATAAGCAGTACTCAATTCACTCGCTAACTGATGAGGCTGGAAGTATTACAGAAGGTTATGTATATGATGCTTATGGTAGGCAAACGGTGTTTTCGAATAGTGGTGTGGATGGAACGTGGTTTACGAATGATGATACACAGGCTATATCAGTAAATTCTTTTGTCGGAAATCCATATGGGTTTACTGGTAGGCGTTTCGATAACGAGTCTGAAATTTGGCATTTCCGATTAAGATATATCGATTCAGATACCGGTAGATTTATCAATAGAGATCCATTGGGTTATGTCGATGGTTGGAATTTATTAAATTCCTATTTTGCTATTAATTTCACCGATCCATATGGGGCTCCGTTGCATCATCCGCACCCATTACATCTGGGTGGAGCAGATGAACCGCCGCTGATCGATTTAACTAAAGAGCAACATAAAGCTGCTCATAGGTATTTTAGAGAGCAGGGATTCCCTCCAGGGGACGAGGGAAGAGAGAAGTGGAAGGGGTTGACTGACAAAGAGAGGGAAAAGCATATTCAAAAATCCTTAGAAAAGGCTGGTGTAGATAAAAAGACGGCTAAGAAGCTAGCGAAAGAAACTAAGGATGGGAAAAAAATAGGAGATAAGACAAAGCGAACAGGTAAAGCAAAAAGAGCGTATAATAAAGCAAAAGAAGCAGCTAAGAAGAAAGTGACAAAGGGAGGGGCGAAGGCTGTTGGTGGTAAACTTGCGAGTAGGTTTGTTCCTATACTTGGTTGGATTATGACCGCAAACGACGCATATGGTATTAGTAAAGCTGCTATTGATGTTTATACTGAACCTGAAAGATTTCCACCTGAGGAAGATGATCCACCAATAGTTTTCCCATTCCCAGATCCTGATAGCGCCAAAGATGAGGATACAAGGTGGAAGCAATCTGAGGCGAATCGTGAATACCTTAAAAAATATAATAAGTGCTTAAATTCAGAGGGTTTTGAGGGGTGGGAGCAGCCACAGCAGAAGAAGGAATGAACACTGGAGTGACACAGGTCTTATTTTTTTTAAAGATTGATTTAATTTCTGGTGGATTTCTGTTTTGATCAATCGACGGTATTGCCATGGAATTCAGCGGAAAGAGATGGGATGATGATCGAATATTAAATAGGATTAATTCGTCAAAACGTGTGAATTCTTTGGAGTTATTTGATACATATGCAACCGATGCATTGTTAAGAGAGGTTGGCAGATTTGGTGTTTTGAAAAGCATTCATTTAACAAGCGATATCATTACTTCAAAGGGAGTGAGTGAATTGCTTGAGAATTGCCCATTAAGGAGCTGTTTGCTTGAGGGTGTCCCTTTGGTTGATGATACACTATTGGATAATTTTCATTCTAACTTAGAGCTGAGGGAGCTGTATTTAAATGGGACCATGGTATCAGATAAGGCCATTTCAAAGGTGAATGAACTTAGCAATTTAATATCTCTTGATATTTCTAATACTGGTATATCGGATGTGGGGATAAGAACCATTTCCTCCGATACAATTACCACAATTAGCTTTGAGAATTGCAATATTTATGGCCATGGATTTGAATCTTGGACAAGAAATAAGGACAAAAAAATTTCATTTTATGCAACTGGGAGTATGTTATCGGACGATGGCTTTAAGATTTGTTGTTCAAGTCTGAAAAAAATGTGGAATTTAAATATCGATAAATGTCAATTAAGTGATGATGGAGTGTTAGCGCTAAAAGGAGAGGATTATCCGACTAGTATTCGTGTGAATGGTAACTACTTGACGAGAGATGGTGTTGTCTGGTTGATAAAAAACACGGGCGTACAGTCATTAAGGATTGATTCGGGATTACTGACCGAAAGGGAGATTAAACAATTCATGAAAAAAGATCCTGATTTAGACATAAAAGAAGTAATGGTCCTGGATTAGGGGTTTTTCTTTCTATTTGATATAATGCCATCTTGTAGTCAATATTATGTCGTTATCTCCATCCTGTGAAATGCTGCCCTGTTATATATCCTTTGGCTGTACCTCTATAATAACGCATCAAACTTCCATTGTTTCTGGATGGAAAAGTGGCGGCAACTACAGGTTGTCATGTAGCGGCAAGTTAAACTCATCGTGTGGAAAAAATTCAAACCGTCTCTAGATAATAGTAGTTAATCGTTTATCCGAGACGGGACTATAACCTGGTTGGCCCTTAATAAATTGAATGTTGGTTGAATTCACTAATCGATAGGATGCCATCAAATCCATGGTGTGTTCGTCTCAAGAAATTGAATAGTCCGAGTTTTTAGCTAGAACAGTTGTAATTGCCAGTAAACATAGCGGATTCATTTCAGCGAATATTACATATTAACACATTATCGGACATTGATGCCCGTTTAGTTCATCGCTATTAATCGAGTGGTTGTTGTAATTCTGATACAAACTCTTAGGGTGATTTCAAATGCACGATAATGAAAACATGTCTAAATCTGAATTGGAACGAAATTCAGAGACTCCTTATCGGATTGAACGAAAGATTGGTACATCAGGAATTAGTGAATATTATCATCCTGATGGATCATGGAAATTAGAGCCGCACAATTATGATTATTTGCCAAGTAATCAATTCGATGAGATTGAGGATGGAAGAATTATTGATAGATATGGCGAGCAGCAATGTGTAAAGGGGTGTCCTGTGGTGTTTTCGTCCAACAGGCGAAACGCGTCAGTGTTTGGTGAACAATCAGTGGAAAGAGTGATGTGTAACCCACCAGATTCTGCAATGGAAATTTTAAGAAGGTATGAAGTTTATTTTACGTCATCAGCGGAATTAGGTAAAGAGGTGGAATTGAAAATAGTCATTGTAGAAAGTGAGATATCTATTTTGAATGACATATTAACAAAAGATAATTCTCCATGTATTTAACCACAGCTTATCATTATATAATTATTCAATATAGAGCGGCTAAGGTAGCCCGTAGTAACGTTGGATGGCGGTAACTAAAAGCTCATGTGTCTTGCTAGTGGCGGCATTCCACGTTCCAGTCAATGCTTTTTGTACCATCTCACCGACCCAAGCTCCGACTTTTTTCCCGATAGTCCCCTGCACCTGAGAGGGACCATCGTCTTTAATGGCTTGCGTTAGGGCATCAATTTCTGGCTGCCCAACACCTATTTCAGTGAGCGAATGTATTAGTCCGGTTAAATCGCCAGCTTGGACACCAGACTGCACACTGGCGTTTTGCTGGATATTATTTCCGTCACTGCTGCTAATAAGATTGTTGGCTTGATTGTCTCCTGAGAAGTTGTTTGTAGTCATTGTTACTTCTTTTGGTTTGGAATATGTGTTTAATAGAAGTTCTGGAGTGTTTAGAACGCTCCGTGAGTTGGGGGTAAGGTTTAGCACAACATAGTCAAATTGGCCAGTTTCCCGTGAAGAGATTTGGTTCTTGACTAGCCCAGCATCAACCAGGTGTTGCATGCCTGCGTTCAAAAGGATTGGGTCGGATTGCATTGGTGCTGGTAGCTTGGAGGGCGCGATTTCACCTTGATTGGATCTGTCTTTTGGCCATGCATAGTCGATCAAATCCCAGGCTACCACGTGGTAATCTGCGAATTGAGCGAAAGTTCTGCATGAATCTGTAGCACCAACATGCCCCATCCCAGCCGGGTTCGTATCAAGTGTTAGAATGTTAGCCCAAGCCATGCATTTGATGATATGAATTACGTCAGGTTTTGGATGAGAGCCTCTAACATCTGAAACCAGAACATCTAAAGGCTCTCGGTGGTTGCCTAATGCAGCTGCCTTTTTGGCGATTGTGATGTTAAGAAGGCAGATGTCTTGATATGACATAGACGGTTCTTCAGCCACCTGTCCTGATAAGGCATTAAGAGTACTCTCTATTTCTTCGTTTTGTTCATTCATGAGTTGCTCCATTCAATCTTGGTGAATAAGGTTTTGGCTCGGTTTGATAATCCAGCTATGCCTAAATTAATTTTTTTAAAAAAATAATTAATAAGATGAGATTTAGAAATTTTCAAACCCATAGTCATCAAAATCCGCGTCAATGGGGTCGTCCTCTGGTGGACGAAGAGATTCAATCTGAAGACTCTTGTATTCTTTGGCGGAGGGATGTTTTCGATGGGCATTGTCTGTCCATGCAATCAGCATTTGACACTCTTTGCGTGTTCCAGTTGCTAGATACCCCGTCATATTATAATTTAGCAAATCGGATATCATTTCATAAATACGAGATCCCGGGCGTTCGTGCTCGAACTCTGCGTACAGAGCCATTAAATTTGCGCCTCCGACATGAACCTGGAAGAGCTTTTTATCATTAAGGTCTGTCCAGTTGTTTGAGCCATGCTCTTTTGCGATTACGTGCTGGCAGCGCATCAGACTCATCCGGTCCGGGACATCTGCGTCTGGTATATTCTTCAAGTCGTTGAAGACAGCTTGAACACGCCGAATGGAATCTGGGTCTCCAGATCGAATAGCCTTAAGCAGGATCTTCGCTGCACGTTTTGGGTTGTGAGGGTTTGGGACGTGATGATTTGATGACGGCATAGCCGACTCCTTGGTGGTCCATAGCGCACTCCCCCGAATTGCGTGGACCGATTTGGAGTTCGGATACACGGAAATTATTCTTCATCATCCTTGCTTCGCAAAGCTTTGCCGGGGGAGCCGGACAAGCGTAGGATTGACACTGATTTAATTGTTACCTCATTATCATAAGTGTTCAAGTAATTTTCTCGTGATGTGAAATAATTCAAAGTTTATGATTCTTTAGTAGTATTTCACATATACACATTAAGCGCAACAAAATTTGAACATTATGAATTATGCCATAAAGCGGGGGCCAATTGTGCTCTAACCAATTATTGTAAAGAGTGTTGGGATGACGTATGGTGTATTGTCTTCAGGATTCGGTTTATTTGTGGCGCTAGTGTATTGAATAATCATGCTTATCCTACTGCTATGTTGCATAGAAAGAAACAAAACATTGTAGTTGAAGTCGTCAATAACATCCCAGAGAATGCTCCGGAAAAAAGTCCGGGTTTTGATTGGCTCGGGTTCATTGGCATATGTGTGACTTTACTCTGTACAGGGGTCTTGGGGTATCTTGGCTACGCGCTTAACGTCCAAGTGGCTGAACTGGAATTGCAATTAAATAAAATTAAATTGGAACAACAGCATGCTGAATTAAACGTCCAAGAGTTGGATGAGTATAGGGATATAGCTAAATATTACATTCTAGGCTACATGGTCGCAGACGTTAAGTTTGGTGATAAGGAGTCTAAGCGTGTTGGGAAGTTGATTCTAAAGAAAATGTTGGTGGATGAGGGTCTGGAGGATATCGCTGACGTCTATTTGAACTGGTCAGGATCGGTAATAAATTTTGATTTTGATAAAGTAGAATCTAATGACCTTATGTTCATGGGCATTGCCAATGCTCGCAGCAGTTCGCACACGGGCGCATTCTTTCTGGGCATTTCTCTGCGGATCTTGATGAATAGTAATGAATCCTTGGAGAAACAGGGGTACACATTGATAGAATTAAATGATATGACAGGGGCAATTAATCAATATTTAAAGATGATCAACGCTTCCGTTTATTTTTCGGCATACAACAAAAATAGGGAATTATCTGTTGTAGCATTGAGGGCACATAATTGTTTTGGGCAATATTATTTGAAGAGGTATTCGGAACATGAAAATGAATTGGATACGCTCTTGTGGGACTTTGTAACTAAACGCTTGGAGGACTGAGTGACATCAGGTGATGAGGTTCACCGGTCTTTTTTGCAGCTACACGTCCATCCTAAATAACTTTCGGTTCCTCGTCTGTTGTGCCAACTGATTCTTCGATTGGTTTAAGCCCAAAACGTTTAAGCAGTTCTGACTCTTTCATATTTATATCCTGTTCAAGTTCTGTGTTTAGTGAACTGCCAATTTGATTCCTTCCGATGTTGCGTGCGAATTATAGGGTACCCTGGTTATCGGACATAATTCAAATAGTACAAACTCACCTTCCAGTCAGGTGATATCTAGTGGAGCATGTACATCTTGCGAAAGACTTTCTGGATTGCACGGAATCCCCGGGTAATGATCGGGGGTTTGCTCTCGATATTCAATTTGATGTTAACTTCGGTGTTAATAGGAGCTTATGATTGATTTTTGAATCATCACGAATACCTATAGAAACAGTATTTGCGATTATTAATGTCGTGTTAGACTCTCTGCTAATCAAGCATTAGATCTATGATTGAATTACTTCACTAGTGTAGGGGCATGGCTGCTAAATGGCATCTAATAGTGACTTTCATATAGATTATGATGAGGGTACAGAAGAAAAGCTGGAAGTGCTTAGGCAATATTTGACAGCTTGGTTACCCGTCTTTGTGATGACCGGACATAAAGAAATTAGAATTTGTGACTACTTTGCGGGTCCAGGCTGTGATGATAGGGGCAAACCCGGAAGTCCAATAGTTACATTACAAATAATCAATAAATTTCGAGATAAATTAACCGAGAAGAATGTTTTTATACATCATAGACTGAATGAAAAAGTGAAGAAGACAGTGTCTAAGTTACGTGAAAATACACAGAATTATATAAGCAGCCAAGGGTTAGGGGGTTTGGTAAATACGGAAATAACTGCAAGTGACTTCGATAATATTTGGAAATCTGAATACGTTGAGCTGACTAATAACCCCATGCCAAGCTTTATGTTTCTAGACCAGTTTGGCATTAAACATATAACCAAAGAGGTGTTTGAGTCCTTGTGCTCTCTGGATAAATCAGATTTTATGTTTTTCATCAGTTCATCGACCCTAAAAAGATTTTGTGAAATAGAAAACGTCATTAAATATCACCCAGATTTCCCCAGGGACAAAATCAAAGAGTGTAAAAATGAGCATACTCACAAGATAGTATGCGAGTATTATCAGTCGTTAATACCTGAATCGAATAAATCTACTTTTGTTTTTTCATTTTCTATAAAAAAAGACGGTAATGTTTACGGACTTATTTTTTGTACAAAGCATCCACTGGGTGCTGAAAAGTTCTTAAAAGCTGCATGGAAGCAGGATGGAAACAATGGTGAGGCAAATTACGACATAAACGATGATATAGATGGGATTCAACAGAATATGTTTGAAGTTCAAAGGATGAGCAAGAAACAAGAATTTAGTTTGGAAGTTGAGTCTGTCATCAATAATAATGGAAGTCTTTCAAATAAGGAGGCCTATTTGCTTAGTTTAAGACGCGGCATGGACCCTTCATTTTGCAGAGAAGTGATTAAAGAGCTTAAGCGGGAAGGTAAGATTGACGGCCCAGGTAATTTTGGAATGTCATATGACACCATTTATAAAAGCGATAAAATAGTAACATTTAAAGCGGTAAAAAATTAAGCAGCGTTGTCATTTTTGTCTTGTAAGCTGGGCATCGAGTCATGTGTGACGCCATCTAGAGTCCTGCCTGCTGCTTTTTTATTCTTGCCGCCCCATTGTTTAAAGAAAAAGGATATGCCTTCTTCGTCGCATTGGTCCCTGATTTCCCGAACCCATTCCGGTTTCATTTCTCTAGAATTGGGCCCAGACTCCCCGCCGGCAATTACCCAATCTATATTGGCTAGCGGAATATCTGGAAGAGAGGAGAGAAGAGGCTCGCAAGATAAAAATTTAATGGCGGCACCACATCTAGACAATTTTTCAATCCGCGAATAGAACTTTGGTGTCTCTACACTGACTCCCATCCATATATTCGATGTCCAGTTCAATTTCGAGTGTAATTTAGACAGCCGTGAAGGGCGTTTTGTTAGTACTTGAAAGGTATGTTGGGGACACTTATTCATTACTTCGAAGACTTTGTAAATGAAAGAGCTAGGTACATCCTTGTGGAAGAGGTCGCTCATGCTATTTACAAAAATTATTTTAGGTTTCTTCCATTTTAGTGGGGTTGTAAGTGCATGTTCTTGAAGACTAACCTCAAAGCCGTTCTTGTAAGCCTCTACTCCCATCGATTTAAGCCTCTTGGCCATACGCTCTGCATAGCAGTTTTTGCAACCCGCGCTAATTTTCGAACAGCCAGTCACTGGATTCCAGGTAGCTTCTGTCCATTCAATTTTTGATAAAGTGGCCATGTCACATATGATATTAATCGATAATTATACACAAGCTCAAACCGCATATGATTGTAAATGTCTGAAATTGTTTGGAATTTCAGGCTACCCTTCATACCTTCATATTAATCTGTGCTTCTGCATTATTCTAAAGTTGTTTTAATGAATGAGAGCCCTGCGAGAGATTTTATTATAAATGCATCCATGCCATTGGCAGACCACATGATTGTCCATGTATGCCGTCCACTATGTGGACTCCTGCCGTTTGTATTTATTTCATATTTTCTCTAATGACCCATGTAATAGTGGTGCCATTGATGGGATCAGTGGCGACAGCATTGAAAGACAATTTTGCTGTAAGGCGATCTCGGTTACATGGTGCTGTGTCTTTGGCTGATGGTGGGAGCCGAATCAGGAAGCCATCGATATATGGCTACCTTAAGCGGTTGAATAGAAGGCGTGGGGCTGATGCCAAGTACTTGCATCCTCATCTCTTTCGCCATTCACTGGCCGTACATATATTACAACAGGATGCCGATTTTGGGTATATTCAAGAAGTATTTAGTCATGTAAATATTGATACAACAAGAGTTTATTTGAATGTAGTCAATAAATAACTAAGGTAGTCTTATCACACTAAAATGTTTTACATTGAACTTGTGCCTGATGCTACGAGGGCAGAATCCACCAAATGATCGTAGTAACACAGTCGGCTAATTAATGGGTTTTTATTGACCTATGGCTAATTTAGTGCTATAACACCGATAACTAAACGGGTGAACACGTGAAATTATCTAATGCTATTGGTCCTTATGATGAGATGATTTTTTATGAGTCCCTCTGGGGGATGAGAAATCAGAGTTTAAAAAAATTATCTGGGTTATTTAAGCGGCATAACGCTTCACTACCTTCACAGGTTTGGAATTTCACTCATGAGCCAAATCTATTTGGTCAGTCAAATGAATTACTTGAAAAAGTTACACATGAATTATCTGATCTAAGCGGATTTTCGATCTGTGTACATGGTATGGCCCAATATCCTAATTCGCTACAAGATGCGAAATATCCGATAGAACTATTTTATTATCAAGGTGATATTGGTTTAACAGAGTCGCCATGTGTGAGTATTGTTGGTGCACGTGATTGTTCAGAGAAGGGCAAAAGGCGCGCACGGCGTTTAGCACGAATGTTAGTAGAACAAGGCTATACTATTGTCTCTGGCTTGGCCAAAGGAATTGATACAGAGGCTATGGAAGAGGCTATCGAATGTGATGGGCGTGTGATTGGTGTTATTGGTACCCCAATAACAGAGTATTATCCTAAAGAAAATAAAGAGCTGCAAGATAAGGTAGCCAAGAATCATTTGCTAATTAGTCAAGTACCTTTTTACCGATATCGTACAGAGCCATTTAAGTACCGTAGTCGTTATTTTCCTCAACGTAACGCGACTATGGCAGCTCTCTCACTTGGAACAGTAATAGTAGAGGCTTCAGATAAGAGTGGATCATTGACGCAGGCACGTGCTTGCATGCAGCAGGGACGTAAACTATTTATATTGAATTCATGTTTTGAAAATGATAAAATTCAATGGCCATCTACATATGAAAAACGTGGCGCGATTAAAGTTACTGGCCAGGGAATTGATGATATATTGATGCATTTGCCTTCGGTTAATAGCGCAGCAAGCTGTGAGTAAAAATGTCCACAGGGTATTGGAGTAAGGTTGATTTAAGAGTTCTTGATAATCCTCCTAGGTATTTGGATTCAAGTGATAGCTGTTGGTTTATGATGGAATACACATCGCATGGCAGCTATGATGAGTCTTATGCGAATCAAGTAATAAAAAATATAAAAATCACTAAAAATGATATTAAAAAAAGCTCTGGTAGAAAGTATTACAAGGACCAGGCGGTTAAACTATTCGCTGAGCAGCTGGCAGCAGCGTTTCAAACTCCAGTGGCGTTTGCGGCAATTCCACCGTCTGAATGTCCGGCCGATCCCAATTATGATAATAGAATCGAACAGGTATTAATTGAGGCTAATAAAATAAATCCAGCGATACAAATTTTCGATCCAATCTCTCGTAATGTCACGATTCAGAAGTCTCATCACCAGGGAGTTAGAAGTATTGATCGCCATTTTAACAGCTTTCAATGGAATGGTTTTTCATCTCAATTGCCAAACAACGAACTATATTTTATTGACGATGTATTAACTACAGGTGCAACTTATAAAGCTTGTCAAAAAATGATTCGAAAATATGCATCAGGGGTAAATGTGTGGGGGCTATTTTGGGCAAGGTGTGTCTGGAAGTAGGGATCATTGGGAAAACTCACTATGAACGACGTGACTAAGGAGATGTTTGATAAGTACAAAAGAGCTGTTGGTCACGTAATTATTGAGAAGCAAGGTCGTGAGTTTTCGGGGACTGCATTTCATATCGGGGAAGGGTTTTACGTAACTGCGAAACATGTGTTAAAAAATTCGAAATGTAGTTTTAATTTATATAAAGGATATAGTGCCCCGATACCAATTGATGATATTATTGAATCTGAGGATAGTGTCGATCTAGCAATATTTAAAGTTGACATAATCAGTAACGAGGTGATTCAAATAGGTGGCCACCTTGATGATTGGGTTGGAGACGAGTTGCAAATGACCAAAGGTATTGTTTTAGGCTTTCCTCCAATACCAATGTCAAGAGATTCTGTTTTAGTATCTGATGAAGTGCGTATTATTGCTATTGTTGATAAATACATGGGCTATCCATTGCATTTTATTTGCTCTGCGTTGCCGCGAGGGGGATTTAGTGGTGGGCCATTGATATCTGAATATGGGTTTTTGCTTGGCACAATGACTGAATCATTACTTGAATATGGCCAACCCAATGAGCTGGGATATTTTGCTTCTGTATCAATTGAGCCACTTCTCGAATTAATTGTTGATAATAAAATAAAATGTGGGGCTAACTTTGAGTTTGCATATGACCTGCTTGAAAACGGTGGACAAGGATTGTTAGAAACATTAGAGGATAATTAGTTGTATGGCTCAATTAAAAGCGATTGTTTTTGGTCTGAGTAACATTGCTTATCAACTTGAGGGTCGAAAGGGTATTTATCATGAACGGTATACGCCTGATTTCTTTGAAGTTGTTAAGCGACTGATCGAAATTGGCATTACACCTATTGTTGTTAGTAATTCATCTTGGACAATTGATGGGAAACCAGCACAAGAAGCGTTGTCAAAGATTTGGGGTAATATTCCCTGGTATTCTGGGCTTAGTGGGAAGAATTCTGCAAAACAAAAAAAAGGTGTGGTTGCTGACATTCTAGTTAAACATGGTTTTGAACCAGGCGAAACTTTGTATTTGGCAAATTCTATGGATGATTGTCTGGCTGCCTGGAATAGCAATATCCCTTTTATTCGCGGAGCGTGGTTTAACGGTGATTGGGAAAAGGGCGGTCGTGCCCGCGGTCCATATGGTTGGGAAATGAATAGTCCCGCAGAATTTGATCGGTTTATTCATGTTTTTTGTCGCAGAGAACATTTTTGGGGTAAAATAATAGAAGAAGAAAATTGGAGTTATTATACAATGGCTCAGTGCTCTACTTATAGTGGTCTACGCAAGGCTTTCTCAAAAAATGCGATTTCGACTGCAAAAGATGGTATTGGTGACCCTGACTTTTGGGGTCAAATGCTAGCGAGTACTTTATATTTTAGTGGTCTACACGGTCGCGGTAAATTAATGTGTCCATTTCCCTCGAGCACTGCTGGGCAATGGTCTGATACGATTTCTGATCAGCTTGAAATGTTTCAAAAAGCAACCAAAGCATTATTTAGTAGGGATTTATTGGTGAGACATACTACAGTTGGTAAGTCTAGAAATAATAAAGGTAGTGCAAATCATGCGTGGCATTTAAATAGTATGATGCTTAATGCAAATCCTCTTGGTAATTCACGCGCAAGGGATAAGAGGTTTAAGGACTTGCCGATTAACCCTGGTGACGAAATGTTTGTTGTAGATGATTTTTGCACTCGCGGACATAGCTTAGATTCTGCGCGTTACTTACTTAATCAGGCTGGGTTCAAGCCAATTATGGTCTCTTGGCTTAAATTCAATGGTCCGTATTCTGTAGCAACTGAGGGACCAGAATTAGATCCATTTACGAAGAACAATACAAGTGATTATGAGTTTACTGTAGTGAATCGTGGATTTGATGATGTTGACGCTGATTGTGATCAAGAGTTAGCGAATTTATTTCAAAAATATAAGGATTGGAAAATTTAACCGATTTTATCGAATTATTTGTGTAGGTGGATTATGTCTGAATTATTCGACTTCAATATATTTATGGAATTATCTGCTGAATTCGGGCCCTATGGTTTTGAAAAATCTGAAAGTCCAGACTTTCTGGTTCAAAAAGATGGTAAGATAATAGGATTTGAACACACCACGGTGGTTCGAACTGATAATGAATCCGTTGAAATTGAGAAAACTGGTGTCCTTAATGGTATTTGTAGAAGGTGTTTTGCTAAAATTAAAGAAGTTTCTCGATGCCCTGTGGATGTGCGTGCTCATTTGAATTTCAATAATTTCCACAATAAAATACCGCATAAGAAAGTGGTTTCTGATTTGTGCGATATTATTGAGCGTCTTATTGCATCGGTTCCAAATGATATGAAATCTCATCGAATTGATGTGGATTCAATGCCTTATTGGATTAACGCACTTTATGTAGCAAAGTATCCTGATTGGGGATATTGCCATTGGAACTGGGATGGAGCAGGTTGGGTAGTAAAAGACGTGACACAATATATTCAACGTGCCATTGATAAGAAACAGAATAAGATAGTCAATTATAGGGAACGGTGTGAAATCATTAACTTGCTACTCTGTGCAGGTCATGGACCACATAATTTTATGCATCCAGATGAAGATTCACTGAGTGAAAGATACGTGAGTTCGGCAGATCGTATATTCTTTCTTGACTTGGGGTTAAGGCAAGTTCATGAATTGAAATGTGGCTTTAAACCAAAAATGCAAAGCTGAATGATGAGGCTGCTAAGATGACAAGGAGAAAATTTTGAAATTATTCAAGTTTAAACCCCTTAATAATATTGATTATGTTTTGGAGATGATTTGCGAGAGGCGTTTTTATTGTGCTGCCATTAATGAACTAAATGATCCCATGGAAGGTGTTTTTTATTACTACGACATTCCAGGTTTTAGTAGTGACCGCGAGGTTACGGACTTTACAAGTGCCAAGCAAGAATTGCGAGTATGTTCCTTTTCTGCTGCCGGCATGGATTCAACAATGTGGGCACATTATTCATATGGTATGACTGGAGTATGCATAGTTATAGATGTTGCTTCATGTTGCGGAGATTTTAAGGATGTGGAATATGTTGAATCTCCGCCAGATAATATATCTAGGGGTAATTTACCCGATGAAGTATTGCAGAAAAAGTTAGCAATATGGTCTTATGAAAAAGAATACCGGATAATTCAAAACCATACTTATTATGATTGCCCTGTGGGTATATCTAAGTTAATTGTTGGAGAATATGCCTCGAATACTCATAAATCAGTATTGCGCGCTGTTTGTGAAGGAAGAAGCATCACCATTGAAGAGGCGTTTATAGAGATTGGCGAAGATCAAGTGCCAGGGATAGAATTACGACCTATTAATTTGTGATGAATTGGTTCTGTGACAATTTTGTCACACTTGTCAATAATATATACATTAATATGTGGTATTTTTAGTATGCCTATGCTAATGGGTTAATGCCTTCCAGATTCCTGTAATAAATCAA
>JANQLF010000041.1 GCA_028280785.1 Planctomycetota bacterium | reverse complement strand
GTTGACGCGGCCGGTGTATTCGCGCGTGCGGGTGTCAATGATGACGACCTCATCAGTGTCGATAAAGGTTGGGACGCTAACAGTTGCACCGGTTTCGATAGTGGCGTCTTTCATCACGCGGCTTTGGGTGTCGCCTTTGACCGCTGGCTCGGTGTAGGTGATTTTTACTTTGACCGTATTAGGAAGCGTGATGTTTATGGCCTCGCCATTCCACAAGACCACGGAAACTTCTAGGTTTTCAATTAAGAAGTCCTTGTTGCTGCCAACGGCTTTAGCTTGAATGGTATATTGCTCGTAGGTTTTGAGATCCATGAAGACATAGTTCTCGCCATCGAAATAGCTGTATTCCATGGGTGTTTCGAGGACGTCAGCTTGCTCAATCTTCTCGCCAGAGCGTAATGTTTTATCCAAAACGTTACCAGTTAAGAGGTTGCTGACCTTGATCTTGTAAAAGGCTGCACCTTTACCCGGCTTGACGAAGTCTACATTCAAAAGTACCCACGGCTCGCCATTGAAAATGACTTTCATGCCGTTCTTCATGTCGCTGCAGTTGATAGTACCCATTAATCGCTCCACGGAGAAAAAATGACGGCGCAGACCCTAACAAAGGCCGGCACTAGTGCTAGTCCGCAGGAGCCGCCAACATGGCGTGCTGAATTAGCTACTGCCTTTCGCCAGGGTGATGAATTACTGCGTTTTTTAGACCTAGAAGATCGTTCTTGTGGTGAAGCGGCAGAGCAATTTCCGTGTTTGGTCCCGCGTGCCTTTGCAGAACGTATGAACAGAGGGGATAGAAACGATCCGCTGCTACGACAGGTCTTGCCTATTGATGCAGAGATGGATGTCGTGCCCGGTTTTGAATTTGATCCTTTGGCAGAAACGTCTTCGCAATGCGCAGCAGGTTTATTGCGTAAATATAAAAATCGTGCGCTGCTCGTTTGTACTGGCGCTTGTGCTATCCACTGTCGTTACTGTTTTCGCCGTCACTATGATTACACCCAAACGCCGAGTGGTGCAGCGTGGTGGTCTGAAGCTTTAACGTTTGTTCAAAGTGACAACGCCATTGATGAAGTGATTTTATCTGGTGGTGATCCGTTGTTGTTGCCGACGAATCAACTGCAGCGATTGATTCATGATATAGCACAGATTAAACATGTTAAACGCCTGCGCATTCATACACGCATTCCGATAGTTTTACCAAGCCGTATAACCGAAGCTTTTATAGCGTTATTAGAATCTTCCGCTTTACCTGTAGTCGTAGTGGTGCATGCGAATCATGCTCGAGAAATTGATGCTGCAGTGAAACAAGCCTGTCAGCGTATGCGAAAAACAGGTGTGCATCTGCTCAATCAAAGTGTTTTATTAAAAGGTGTAAATGATTCGGCGAAATCATTGATTGATCTTTCGCAGGTGTTATTCGATGCAGGAATTATGCCCTATTATGTACATCAGCTAGATAAAGTAGCAGGAACAGCGCATTTTGCAGTAGCCGATGAAGACGCACAAGAAATAATGCGAAGCTTACAAAAAGAATTATCAGGTTATTTACTGCCGCGCCTGGTTCGTGAGGTCCCAGGCACGGACAGTAAACAGCCATTGCACTATTAATTATTTAACGTGACAGGTTAAGCGGTCACCACGGCCGATCCATAAGTGTCGAGGTTCAGCAGAAGAACCGCCACTTCTTATGTCACCAGCTTCGGTGTAAATGTCATCTAAAACACCGCCGCCCACAGCAGCACCAGAAGAATCCATTGGTGTAATGTCTACGTTAATTGCTGCTCCTGTGGTTTCATCATATGCAATATCACCAGCATGTCCGTCAGCATAGACTACGGGCACTGTTTCTTTATAGGTGAATGGATCTCTGAGAGCGATTGTAATACGCGTCGTGCCCGATGATTTAGGAGCGGACCAATCCAATGCGTAGGGTAAGTCAGTCGTTGTTATTGCACCTGCTGAACTTGTCCATTCGGCCACGTCCGCGCTTGTCCATGAGTCTTCTTTTGTTCGTTTGTAGTTGGCTATACCAGTGATGAATTCACCTTTCATTTTGCTGTTAAATAAATCTGGATTAATTTCATTTCTGGCTGCTAGCGTGAACATGCTGACATTGGTTACATCTGTGCCTGATGAATCACAAGGACTTCCGTCAATTAAGGGTTGCTTGTTATTGTTCGTGTCAAAAGAAGTGTTTTTCCTTGGGAATGCCCAAGTTTGTCTGTGATCGACACGATCGCTGAGATACATTGTCATTATTTGCTTCATGTTGTTTTGATCAACGAGCCGATGTGCATTGACGTCGACACCAATGATCGCAGGTATAACCATAGCGGCTAATAAACTGATGATGGCGATAACCACCAAAAGTTCTATCAGGGTAAAACCCTGTCGTGAATGAATGAATCTGTCCATGATGGACTCCTTCATAAAAAGGGGTGAATGAATAGGCCAAATGAATGAATGAAAGAAAGGCCATGTAATCCATCATAGGGTTCAGGGAATGAGCATTGACCTGAGCTTTGGCAATTCTGTGTAGTCTTAGGAAATTTTGGCAATTTATTGCCGTTTAATCCAAGTCCGGGATTGTTTTTACTGCATGTCGGCAAAGATGCTGCACATGCAAACAGTTGAAATGCGTAGTGTAGACGTCGAAGCGATATTGGACCTCCGTCATCGTATTTTGCGCGCAGACAAGCCCTTTGAGGCGGCGCACTTTGATTGTGATGATGCGGCCCAGCATTTTGCGGCGATCGAAGCCGATAAAGTGGTGGCGTGTTTAAGTTTTGTTGAAAACCCCTTGGGTGATGATGCTGGCTGGCAGTTACGTGGCATGGCTTGCGATGCGTCGTGTCAAGGAAAGGGTATTGGCAAACAACTCTTGAGTTATGCTGAAAACATAATTGCCAATGACGCTGAAAATATTTTATTATGGTGTAATGCGCGTGAAAAGGCAGTTGGTTTTTATCAGCGCTGCGGTTGGGAAATTATCTCAGATATTTTCGACATCGAACATGTCGGGCCCCATTTTAAAATGTCTAAGCGAGTTTCCTGATGTCATCAATGGACTGGACGAACTTATTATCGCCTCGCCGTCTAGGTGAAGATAAACAAAAAGAACGGACGGGTACGCGCACTGATTTTGAACGTGATTATGATCGCGTTTTATTTTCATCACCGTTCCGCCGCTTGCGCGGTAAGACACAGGTTTTCCCTATGCCGGAAAACGATCATGTGCATACGCGCATGACCCACAGCTTAGAAGTAGCGAGTGTTGGTCGCTCATTAGGTAAAGGCATAGGTGAACACATTGTCGAGCGTCATGATTTATCAGGCACCTATCATAAATCTGATTTTGGTGACATTATTGCAGCCGCATGTCTGGCGCATGACATTGGTAATCCACCGTTTGGACATTCTGGTGAAGATTCGATTGCGTCTTGGTTTCGCACCCAGCGTGATAAGAGCGGACGCTATCTTGATCAATTAAGTAGCCATGAATTAAATGATTTATGTAATTTTGAAGGTAATGCGCAGGGCTTGCGTATTTTAACACGTTTAAGTATGTATCGCCATGAAGGTGGGATGCGTTTAACCTATGCAACCTTAGGGACCTTTGCCAAGTATCCGCAGGCATCGGTGTGCGCAGGGGCCGGTCCCGGCGTATCACAGAAAAAGTTTGCGTATTTTCAAGCCGAAAGCGATATTTTTAAAGAAATTGCCGAAGCCAACGGTTTGTTAAAAAGAGATGAATTATCCTGGCAGCGTCATCCATTAAGTTTTTTGGTCGAAGCCGCTGATGATATTTGTTATTCAGTTTTAGATGCTGAAGATGGTTATTTACTTGGGCACATTCAATATGATCACTTGCTTGAATTAATGAGTCCGTTTTTGTCTGACCAAGATAAAAAAGACATTGAACATATTCCACACGTACGTTCGCGTGTTAGTAGAATGCGTGCCTTGGCTATAGGGAAATTAATTGAAGAAGTTCGGGATGCATTTTTGGCCAATGAGGCAGGATTATTAGACGGCAGTTTTGACGAATCGTTCATCGATGTCATTCCGTCTGGTGAAACGGTTTCAAAAATAGTTAAAGCTTGTGAGCCGACGTGTTACAATGCGCCAGAAGTTTTACAGATTTTATTAGCAGGTTATAAAGTTATTGGCGATTTTCTGGAACGATTTATTCCTGCGGCTCTTGGTAATGAAGGATCTCGATTACATCGACAGACTTTAAATTTATTGCCAGACGAAGTGCGCAAAGCAGAGACGCCTTACTTAAAAATATTAGCCATCACTGATTTTATCGCTGGTATGACCGATGCTTACGCTATGACTTTGTATAAGTCTTTGAATGGTATTAGCCCGCCTGGTTCGGCGTCGTTACAGAAATTATAAAAAAACGCACACGAATAACGTGTGCGTTTTTTTAATTAAAAGATTATTGGTAGGCTTACTTGTAACCGAATGACCAAGATGTCGAACCGCTGGATCCACTGGCAGAGAAGCTGAACCCACTGCCACCATGACTATGGCGGTGCCCATAGCGATAGCCTGAACTTGGTAGGCCAATGCAGGTTGGACTGGTGTGATAGAGACGGATGCCGCCGTACTCGATCGTTGGACGATATTGAATAGCAGTAAATGCTTCAGCGCGCTCACGATCACGCTTGGCGCGGCGTGCCTCAATGCGTTCAGCACGTTTTTCCGCTGCGGCAACGCGTTGAGCTTCGCGATCGGCTAGGATGCCGTCA
>JANQLF010000026.1 GCA_028280785.1 Planctomycetota bacterium | reverse complement strand
ACATGATCATCATAACCGATTGATAAGTCCTGAATAGTTAATGCCGTGCCTTTTCGCCGCTCAACTTCTGGAATACGAATCTGCATAGCCCGTGACTGCAATTCCTCAACGTCATGCATTTGCTCATTTAAGCGTTGCACCTGTCGAGCCTTATTACGAGCTTGTGCTGCGGTATTCGCATTTGCACGATTAGAATCAACGAATTTCTGCAACTGGTCTCGTTTAGTTGTTAAATTTTCATTCTGACGTATCGCATGCTCTCGACGTTCACGCTGCCGATCTAAATAATTATCAACATCACCTGGCTCAAGCGTCAAACGTGAGTTGCGCAATTCACAAGTCCACTTACAGCTCGACTTTAAAAAACGACGATCATGAGAAATTAAGACCAATGCCCCACGATAAGACTGCAAAAAATGCTCTAACAATAATTGCGTGCGCAGGTCTAAAAAGTTTGTTGGTTCGTCCAACAATAATACGTTTGGGTCGTGTAACAAAAGAGCTGCTAGTTTGACTCGCGTTTGCCAACCACCACTGAGCGATTTCACCTCTTGATCTAACATCGGACCCTTAATCGCAAATTCAGCCGCTACTTCACCACAACGCCAATCTGCCTGACCAGAATCACGCATCAGAAAGGCTTTAACTGTTTCACCAGGCAAAAAAGGATCGTGCTGACGCAAATAACCTAAGCGTAGATCTTGATGGTGTATCAGATCACCACCATCCATCTCTTCTTCACCTAATATAATTTTAAGCAGCGTACTTTTCCCACTGCCATTGCGTCCAAGGATGGCGATCTTTTGTCCGTCATTGATTTGGAAATTCGCCCCTTGGAGAATCTCTTGTCCACCAAACGACTTAAAGCAATCTTTTAAGGCCAGCAAAATCGGCATGGCGACATGCTGTCGGCATTAGCGCATTTACAAGTAGCTCAATAACTTATTCGAAGCTAATTTTCTCTATATAATACCACATGCCAATGTGGTTAGAGATTTTGATCACAAACTCACGAGATGGCTTAAAGTCAACTTTGAATTGATGTGGTCGATTACCGCCCTGAAATGGGCCTCCCGAACCCAAGGTATTTCCTCGCGCGTCCAATATTTCAATGGTCATATTAGCTATAGCACCACCATCGTAAATAAGTCGCTTGGCTGGTTTTGGCAATTGCACTTCGTAAACCACATCATCAATTGGTGTACGTTGATCAAAGTACATCGGCTTGCCTTCAAATACACACAAAGCATCTGATGATTCTTGTCGAGGGAATGGGCCCATTTGTGTTCCAACTGGAAATAGCGGCATACTTTTTTCTGCAACGAATTTCAATTTTGGTTTAGACGATGAACGTCGCGTACCAAAAATATCCGCCGCATTCTCCCGCTCTTCTTGCTCTAATGCCTCAATCACTGCTTTAATTTTAAGCGCCTCTTCCAATTTGCCTTTTTTGGTAACCGACTTCATTTCTTTCTCTAAGCTAGTCATCAATTTGCCGCGAAGCTTGCCAACCTCACGTTCTGCCGCAGCACGTTCTTTTGCAGCATCATTCTCAAACTTCTCAACGAGATAAGCTGTCTTTTCAGGTAAATCTTCTGGGACTTCTAGTGCACCGGCATAGCTACACGCGAACACTAACAAGAAAAGTAATCTAAACATGGTTTCCCCAAGCTCTTAGGATTTTGGCAGTATATAAACATGGAAAACAAGAGCAAGATTCGAAAGCGATGTAAGATTCTACATATGCAGCGCGTGTCTACGTTATGGATCACCACAAGTGTTCAGCGTTATTGCAAGTAAGTAATGAATAAGAAATAGCTTACACAGTATGTTTTTGATCAGCTAACTGCTCTAGATAAGCAGGTTTAAGACCACCAGCTAGATCATAGACATGCTCAAATCCCATTGAATGCATTAACGTCACCCCCGCCGAGCTACGATAACCGCCAGCGCAATGAACAAGATACACGGATTCTTTGTCAAAGGATGACAACATCTGTTTTAATTCGTGCAGTGGGATATTTAAGGAGCCTGGCAAATGACCCATGAGATACTCCTGATGTGAACGAACATCAAGAATGATTGGCTGCTCATCATCTAAAAAACTACTAAGATCCTCACCATGTATGCGTTTGGTAGTTAAAATCTCGTCGTCCAACAAATGATCTTTCAACATGCTCCATTTGACATAGCCAGACACATTATCAAATCCAATCCTCCCCAATCGCATGATCGCTTCTTTATGGTCATCGTCATGGGTAATTAATGTTATCGGGACATCGTTATTTAACAGACTACCGGCCCACGTTGCATACTTACCATTCAGCCCAACATTTACCGCACGCTTGTAAAAAGCCTCATGAACTTCATCGTCACTACGTATATCGATGATCTGCTCACCTTTTTGAGCACGCAAACGCAAACCATCAATAGTAATTTCATTATGCGATCTATTCATCGCTTCTTCTAATGTTTCACGATCTCGTTTATTCAAAATAGCATCATGCAGAAAATAGGCTGGACTCGCTGGTTGATCTTTGGTAACCAATTCCTTGAAAGCAGTTTTGTCAAGTTCCCGCAAGGCATAATTCTCTTTGCGTTGAGCTCCTATCGTCGAAACAGTTTCTGACGAAAGATTCTTCCCGCAAAGACTACCGGCACCGTGCGCAGGATAGACCAACACATCATCCGGCAGTGTTAATAATTTATTATGCAAGCTGTCGAATAACATAGCTGCCAGTTCTTCTGCAGTAACGCCAATTGAAGCCAATAAGTCCGGCCTTCCTACATCACCAATGAATAATGTATCACCAGTCAAAACCGCATACGGTTCATCATTTTCATCATGAACGACTAGCGAAATTCCTTCAGGCGTATGCCCAGGTGTGTTCAAACTGCTCACTTTAACATCACCAACCATTAAAGCTTGTCCATCTGCCAAAGCTTGAAATGAAAAGTCAGCATCAGCTCGTTCACCCATGAAGACAGGAATACCATATCGCTCCTGCAGCTCTATATGACCAGCAATAAAATCAGCGTGAAAATGAGTCAATGCAACGCCCATTAAGTTTAAATGATGTTCTGCAAGATATTCGCTGTAAGAATCAATGTCTCGTTGTGGATCAACGATAAGTGCTAGCTTCTGTTGTTCATCAGCGATTATGTAACTTGCATGAGATAAACATCCTAAATAAAATTGCTTAATAATCATATTAAACCCCTTACTGATAAATTGTGTCCACAAACATTAATAATAAAATCACTAATAACGAAGATCCAAATACCTCTTTCAAACGACATGGACGCAAACGTATTGCCAATATTTGTCCATGCACCAAGCCCAACAGACCAAATGTTGCCATAATTGCGCCGTAAAAATAAGGAATGTTGACATCCTCGACAACACGACTGAGTAAAGCCACTGTTGTAGCTGCTGTAATCGCGCATAAAGAAATGCGAGCAGCCACTTTGATTTCGACATTAGCGAAAATATGCAAGGCTGGAACTAATAAAAAACCACCGCCGACACCAAAGCACCCAGACAAAATACCAGTAATAAACCCAACACCGTGCACTTGCCAATTTGCCCTATATTCTTGATGTTCATGTAGCGGTTCTGCCAGTACATTTGCTCGACAACCCCCACGTAACATAGTAAAAACTGAGAATAAACTCAGGCCTATAAAACTAAACGTTAGCCAGACTGGTGTTAATTGTGTTGCTATAATTGTACCTAGCGGCGCCCCAAATATCGCTGCGATAGAGACAGGCAAGGCAAGTGACCATTGTATCTCGTCTCGCTTCGCATAGCGGAATAAACCAAAAGCGGAAATAACCCCGACGCCAATAAGGCTTAATGTGATGGCATCATGAATATCCATCCCCAGCAGTAAACCTAAAAGCGGAACAGCCAAAACACCTCCACCTGCTCCAGTTAATCCAAGCATAAAGCCGACTACAATACCTATAGCACCTAGTATTAAAATCATGGCTAAACGGGGCACTCATTGTCATAAGTTTTATTATTCCACGGCATTTTGGCTAAAATTAGACCCATACCGCAAAAATCTGTAATGCCTGCGAATGTCAATCCAGCACCAACAAAAGCGCTTATTCCCAAGTACCCGGGATGAATCCAATAACCAAGGATAACTCCTAGCAACACGAGTAATCCAGCACCAATTCGCACTTGTCGCTCTATGGAAATAACACCCTTACCTCTTACCACTTCTTTTCCGGCTTCAGACCAAGCGGTCGTTCCACCTTCCACAACACATAATTTATCAACAAATGAACAATCTTGTAATTGTTCATAAGCCATACGCGCGCGGGTTCCTGATTGGCAAATCAATAAAACCTCATTCACCTCTTTTACATTAATTTTATCTTCAATTAGTTCAGCCCTGCATGTATCTAATGGAATATTAATCGCATCGACTGCATGCAACGAAGAAAATTCTCCAGGCGAGCGCACATCAATTAATACTGATTGCTTCAGTAGGTCACCGTTAATTTCATTAACTTGTTTGCTTTTCATGATTCCCTCGCTTTCTACGATGCAAATTTTCGTTTAATGCAAGCCATCATCTGTTCCAACAATGGCTCGGCTACTTTATAAAAAACCGTTCGACTTTCTCTTTCACCGCGCAGCAAACCGCAGCGTTCTAATAAACGCAAATGCTCACTGCAGGTATTCGCTGGCATTCCAGTTACCTTTGCCAGCTCTCCAACACTGTGGTCTTCATGCATGAGGATATGGATAAGTTGCAATCGACCGGGATGCGCCATCACCTTTAGGCATTCCGCTGCCATGTCGAAATTAATAATGAGATCTTTGTTCTTCATAGTCTCTTTATATCGATATATTCCGATATATCAAGATATTGTTTCAGAGCTCTTAAATGCATAATTCAAAAATGCGATTCAATTGGAAATGTGCATGTATCCTACTGTCTTTATTAGCCTTATGTGGATGCGGCGGGCTACACACCTATCGCAAGCAACCTAAAAACATTGCTGCAGATGAATGTGCCGTACAAGTCCGCACACAATTAAATGCTCAATTTATTAGGAATTACTTTCCCATCAGTGCCGGTGATGCCGGCTGGAATGCATTCAGCCTACTCACCCTTACACCCGATTTTCACACGTCAGTCAAACTCAAAGGCGTCAGCACAGATCGAACTGAAAAAGACCCGAATCCAAATCGAGTAAAGCCGACACAACCGCGCTCCGGCATGCAACGGAAAACAGATCGCAAGGCTGTCAGTAAAACTCATTCGCAAAAATATGACTGGTCGCAATCGATTTATTGGGGCGACGATGACTTTTGGTTCATTGCTAAAAAAGGATCTAAAATCCATTTTATCATCTACGTCGGTGGCACCCGCAATAACGGTAAATATCTTGCTACCGTACCCATTAGCAACGATGAAATACAAACCATCAATGTCTTGATGCAAGACAATGATTTACAATTCAATCAAACCATCATATGGGATAAAAATACCAAGAAGCCCAAACCTAAGAAATCGACTGATAAGACCAAACAATAACTATTATCAAAAATATCAGTAACGGCACCCCACATCCCAACGGATGTTTAGCCACCTTTTTACCTAACCAACTATCTTTAAATTCTATATCATCGGGCATGCAAATAGATTAGCGTATAGAAACAGCCTTTCCAGCCTTGTCAGAAGCAATACACGCATCTAAATATTTCTGCACTTGCCAACCACGCTCAAAATCAGAAGCATCATTTTTACCGGTTTTAATACTTTTGATGAAGCGCTGCCACATATTCGGTGTATTTTTGCAGCTAATTGTTTTCCAGGTCGCTGTCTTGACGTCTTTACCCATACATGCCTCAAACTCATTATACGATTTATCAAGGTCCAACTTCACTGCACCTTTATCACCGTACAACAACAGCGCCAATGAGTTAGGTTGACCGGTTGCCCATCGCGTTGTGCTAATAGTTCCCAATCCACCACCATTTAATTCAACACGCATAAATGATGAGTCATTCGCATCCAATTTATATTCACCAATACGATCACCTTTTACCTTTTTAAAGGTTTTAAGCTGGCCATTTACCTGTTTAATTGAATCAGCACAAGCAAAGCTGGTTAGATCAACAATATGCACGCCAATATCACCAAGTGAGCCTTTACTACCATGTGCCGTTGAAAGCCGCCATAGCCATTGTGGGCTTGTTTTATAATCACCCCACACCGGAGAAGTCAGCCAGGTTTGTAAATAATGGGCCTCGAAATGCATGATGCGCCCGAGCTTTCCTTTTGCCACGAGATCATGTATTTTATGCAAAGCCGAACTGTTTCGATAAGAAAAATTAACCATGTTAATAACTTTAGTTTTCTTAACCGCATCGACTAATTTCTTTGCTTCCTTGGCAATCGGCGCCAATGGCTTTTCGCACAGCACATGTTTTCCAGCCTTCACCAGCGGCAATGCACACGGAACGTGAAAGGCATCCGGCGTAACCACCGACGCAGCGTCAAAATCACTGTGCTTAATTAAATCTTGCACACTCGTATAGGTCTCAGGAATGTTGAATTCTTTCGCATACGCTTCGACACGTTTGGGGTCCACATCCACGGCCGCTACAATTTTACAGCCCTTGATCGCCTCATAAGAACGCGCATGTGCATGGGCCATGCCCCCTGTACCAACGATTGCCAATTTAATCATCAAAGTCTCCTGTGTATCTGCACTTAGCTTACGCTGCACACAATCTTGTTAAATAGTAATTTTCTATAAAATCGCATGTTCCCTATCAGAAATCTACATTATGGATACCTTAGTTTCCCTTCAATCAGACCGCACTTCCTTTTACCAGCAGACCCTTTCTGACTGGCAACAATCTCTTTTACAAGATCAGGTACCCATCCATATCGCACCACGTAGCCATGCATATGAAGCGATCGATAATGGCCACTTCCACTCTCATCCTGAAATTTTTCTGCAAATTCATGGCAGCAATGCATTCACTTTTCATGAAGGCTCTTTTATCCAACAAGCAGGAGAGCTTGCCATTATTCCGAGTGGAGTTCCACACGCAGAGGTCTATCAAGAAGCTGAGAACGGATTTTGTTGTATCGTGATTATGCCGAGTATTCATCAGATGGGCATATTAGCCGCAGTAAAAATTGATGATCACATTCACCAAGGTGAATTCCACAGTCGCTTTGATCGTGTTCCTTTCGAACATATGTGTAGCTTACTTGATCAATGCGAATTCTTCCTTGAACAAGATAACAGTACAGCACAACACCTGTGTGCCACCGTGTTGAATATTTTTAAACAAGGAATGCATAAACCCATTGATGATGAAACCGAATTAAAATTAAGCCCGCTTATTCGCCAGTGTCGTCACATCATTCAACAACATTTTTATGAGTCAGACTGCAACGTTCAGTCTTTAGCCCAAATGCTTGAATGCACTCCTAATTATTTATCAGCAAAATTTAAAAAAGAATGCAATTCCTCGCTGAATAACTATCTCAATCGGGCGCGACTGATGCATGCCCAGGCGTTGTTACAAAGTTCAGGCATGAGCATTCAACATATTGCATGGTCAAGTGGTTTTAATTCGCCTTCTTACTTTACAGCACGTTATCGTGAGTACTTTAAAGAGACTCCTGCGAATAGCCGAACCAAAAGTTAAATATCAAAAAGGACACATTATGTCAAATAAGCCAAATATACTTTTTTTCTTAATAGATGACCTTGGCTGGAAAGACCTCGGCTGTTACGGCAGTGAATTTTATGAAAGCCCAAATTTAGATGCATTAGCCGCAGACAGCATGCTCTTTACTGATGCTTATGCGAGTTGTCCTGTGTGCAGCCCCACACGTGCCAGCATCATGAGCGGTAAATATCCTGCTCGCGTTGGCATAACGAATTATATTAATTGGAAAGGTGGCTATCATCCCATTAAGGGCAAATTAATTGATGCTCCTTATCACAAGGAATTACCACAATCTGAATACTCAATCGCCAGAGCTTTAAAAGATAACGGATACAATACCTACCATGTCGGCAAATGGCATTTGGGTGGCCCCGCTTATTGGCCAAACGAGCACGGCTTTGATGTTAATGTCGGTGGCTGTGAATGGGGAATGCCGGTAGAAGGCTATTTCAGCCCATGGAATTTACCAAGCATGAAAGACGAGGCACCTGAAGGCACTTATTTAACGGATTACTTAACTGACCGAGCCATTGATTTAATTAAAAACAATAACGACCAGCCCTTCTTCCTGAATATGTGGTACTATTCGGTGCACACCCCTATCCAGGCAAAACCTGAGTACATTGAAAAATACAAGAAAAAACACAAGGAGATGGGCTTCCCTGAAGAAGCAGATAGCGAAATTGTCGGTCGCCCACCCTTTGATCGAGATCCCAATGTAGTTATTCGTCAACGTAATACGCAATCTTATCCTGAATATGCGGCAATGATTGAAATTTTGGATGAAAATATTGGACGCATCATTACCCATCTCAAAGAAAATGATCTCTATGACAATACGATCATTGTATTCACTTCCGACAATGGTGGCTTAGGCACCGGGCGAGGTCCAAAAGACGCGAATAACTGTGGCGTAACGTCTAATTTACCACTCAAGCGTGGTAAAGCCTGGATGTATGACGGTGGCACCCGTGTCTCTCAATTTATTCGTTGGCCCGGACACACCCAAGCAGGCGATACTTGCGATACACCTGTCACCAGCACAGATTTTTATCCAACTTTACTCGACATGATTGACGCCGAACTAAAACCAGAACAACACCAAGATGGCGTCAGTCTGTGTCCGATTCTTGATAAAAGCGGTGAATTAGAACGCGAATCAATTTTTTGGCATTTCCCGCATTATCATGCTGTCTCCGATAGCCCAGGCGCATCCATACGTTGTGGCAATTACAAGCTGATCGAATTTTTCGACGATGAGCGCATTGAATTATATAATATTAAAGAGGACCTTGGTGAAGTACACGAATTATCGCAAAAAGAACCTGATACCTGTAAAAAACTCAAACAAAAATTAGATGAATGGAAACATGGTATAGAAGCCATTATGCCAACAAAAAATCCAGATTGGGAACCGCTCACCTTCGATCCAGACGACCCAACGTCGGCGTTTGTTTAATGCGCTAAGCGATAGGCACTTGGCGCCATGCCAATGAGTTTTTTAAATTGGGCTGAATAGGCAAAGCCATCGCTGTATCCGAGCTTCTCGCCGATGACATTGACCGGCAATGTGGTTGTTCGCAGCAAAATACATGAGCGTTCGATGCGTTTACGAACGCGGTAAGCACCGGGGGCGATTCCCTTCCGCTCTTTAAATGCCTTACGAAAAGTCTCGTAGGCCATGCCCACATCTGCGGCCAACGCTTCGATATCTAATTCTTCATGTAAATTACAATCCATGATCGCACAGGCATCGGCAATTATTTTTCGGTACGGATCCGGATCGGTTGACTGCTCTGCATCTTCGCGAATTGCAATTAATAAATTTTGAATCTGCACCAATAATTGCGGCATATGCACCGTATTGGCATGACTTAATGTATCGAGAATTTCCGTATATTGATTGAGCAACAATTCAGGATGGCGCACGTAATAAACAGGGCAGCGTTCTACTAAACCTAAATCATAGAGATGCTGCACGGTACGCTTGCGTAGCGTTAAATACACTTCACACCACTCACAGTCAGAGGCAATATCAACAGAATGACTGGCGTCTGGTAAACGTTGATAAACAACCCCTGGCTTTAATGGATGACGCTGATCACGCCAATCTCGATAAACCGCCGTTCCACTGAGGACCATATTTAATCCAAAGTAGCTGTGTGGCCTAAATTCTACCGGACCCTGATCGATGCGACTTGGTTTTTCAACGCAATCACCAGCAATGTAGTGCCATTTCTCGCCCACCTGCCAGCTCAAACTATAGCATGGCTCACTCCGCCACAGCGATGCTTCCTTAGGCGGATCTAAGGTCAATGAATCCTCTAATACCATTTACAACATGCCTCTACCAAATCTCCCATTCACGGCTGCAAATTTTTGTTATAATGAGGCGTTAAGCAAGAATAAAACGCCAAAACTCAAGAGAATACATTATTTCTCCCATAGATAGGCCCCCTATGACCAAAGCGTCGCTCCTCCCGCTGCTTGACCGGGAATACCAAAGTAAACATCCTCTTTCTACCCTCCACCGACTGCTCCAGATCCCCACCTGGAAGGGCCCCTGGTACGTCTTTCTCTATCTGGTGAAAAGCAGCGCTACGCTGCTTCTACCGCTCTATCTCGAAGAGCTGGTACGCTTTGCCAAGGATCCCTCAGCCTTCCCGATGTGGTGGTTCTGGGCTCTTAATATTGGCTACTTACTGCTGGTTTTTCAAAATATTCCAACCCATTTGTTATTCGTCAAAATGGTGCATCAGCATATTCGTGGCATGGAACATCGATTACGCACCTCACTGGTCGCGCGCTTACAGCAATTATCCATTCGCTTTCACACTGAGAGCGAATCTGGGAGACTGCAAGCCAAAGTTCTCCGCGACGTTGATCTAGTCGTACAAATGGCATCGAATTTATTTCATTTAGGGCTCTCGACATCGACTACCATTATTTGGGGACTCGCCGTGGCCTTTTATACTGACCCAATGATTGGTGTTTTCTTTGTGGTCACTGCGCCGATTGCCGCATTTCTGATTTATTTTTTCAAGAAACGCCTGCGTCAGCATAACCATGAGTTTCGTGACACCTTTGAGCAAATGAGCTCACGCGTTTCTGAAATGATCGACACGATTCCAGTAGCCCGTGCACACGCTGAAGAGGAAAAAGAAATCGAGCGAGCGAAATCAACACTCAATGAGGTTTATCACGCCGGTATGCGTATTGACCGCACCAATCACTTTTTCTCAGCTGCATCATTTGTAGCGATGCGCATTGCTATTGTTGCAGTGGTCGCGGTAACCGCATGGATGGTCGCAACGAATTTTATGCCGATTGAACGCATCATGCTCTACTACGGTTTATTTGGTTTGGTGGTGAATGCCTTGGTTCAATTGCTCAGCTTTACGCCAATTATTAGTAATGGCTTTGAAGCCATGCGCTCGATTGGTGAAATCCTCGAATGCCCAGACATCGAATACAATCACGGCAAGAAGAAAGTAAATAATGTCAAAGGCGATATCACCTTTAAACAAGTACATTTCGCCTATGATGAAGATCGACCGATTTTGCATGATTTTAATTTTCACATCAAAGCTGGAGATTGTGTAGCCTTTGTTGGCGAATCGGGATCAGGTAAATCGACAATTATGAATTTAGCCATTGGCTTTTATCGTCCACAACAAGGAAGCATTTTCCTCGACGGTGAAGACAGTCGCAATTTAGACCTGCGCACTTGGCGTAGTCATATCGCCGTTGTGCCGCAACAGACCATTCTTTTTTCAGGCTCTATCCGCGACAATATTACCTATGGCCATAAATACATCGATGACGAACAAGTCTGGAAGGCTGTTGATGCGGCCAATTTACGCTCAGTTATCGAAGAATTACCAGATGGCCTTGATACCGAAGTTGGTGAAAATGGCATGAGCATGTCGGGCGGTCAACGTCAACGCTTAGCCATAGCGCGTGCCTTAGTGCGTGATCCCAAAGTTATTGTCCTCGATGAAGCAACTTCAGCCTTAGACGTAATCAGTGAAAAAAGTGTCCAAGAAGCCATCGACAATCTTATTGAGGGTCGGACCGTATTGATTGTTGCTCATCGACTTAGCACCATTCGTCGTGCTAATCATGTCGTTGTCATGAAAAATGGTCAATGCATTGAGCACGGTGAACAGGAAGAATTACTCAGCCGTGGTGGAGAATTTTCACGGCTTAAATTACTGCAAGCCTAATCAACACTGCATACTTAAAACCGGATGTGCGTGATCGACTTTAATGATATTCCCATCTTCTTTGCTCGTACCTATGCTCATAAAGTGCAATACATGCGCACGTCGATGACGGTTACTGTGATTCGGTGCCGTATAATGCATGGTTTGACAGTGATGGAACGCACAAGCACCAGCTTCCAAAGGCACCAAGACCGCCTCGTCAGCATTGACTTGTTCTTCAATATTTAACAACGCTTTCGTCTGAGCACTTATTTCATGCCAAACTGGTCGCAAATGACTACCTGGAATAAATTGCATGGCTCCGTTATCAGCATCAGCATCATCCAAGGCTATCCAACACGAAATTAAATTCGCTGGTCGGCATTTCCAATAAGCATTATCCTGATGCCAAAAGACCGCGCCTCCATCATGTGCGGGCTTAAACAACGCCTGATCATGGAAGAGCATTATATTCGGCCCGATAATCGAACGTACAAATTCTAGGATCGGCTCATGATACAGTAATTTATTAAATAAAGCAGAACGTTGATGCATATTCATTATTTGTAACATACGTTCTTGTTCATCATCCTGTTCTGAATATGCACGATCGGCGGTGACATTGCGAGCACCTGATCCAGATTCTCGTGCAACATGAAATTGATAGTCATACTCTTGGCGTAAAGCATCCAGCAATTCATCATCCAAAACTCGACTATAAGAAAGAAAACCGTCATGATGATAGCGATCTACAAGTGATTGTTCGATAGCATGACCTTTGGTGCTGGTAGAGATCTGCATCTCTTCTCCTTTGATATAATATACTTATACCTTCAATTATATCAGATAATATAGTGTTTGAATAGAGATATGAATCATATACCTTTGATATCCTATCATGTCTAGAGCCGAGACGCCGTGTCCCCCTGCCCATCCTTTGTATGGCAATCTTAATGAATCCCAGCAATTAAGTTGCTGGCGTAGCAAAGGCACTGAGGACTGGGTATTAATGTACACCTGCGCCGGGCTCTGTCGTTTCAATTATACAGATAAATCTATCGATCTTCAAACCGGATCCTGGGTCCTGATTAAACCAAATCATCGGCACGATTATTTTCTACCTGGAGAAAACAACGAGGGACACTGGCAAGTACTATGGTGCGTATTTAAAAGTAAACCCGACTGGGCGCCTTTACTCAACTGGGATAACTTAGCCAAGGGCTATGGTCATTTTCAATCCGAGAAAAATGATAATCAGAAATCAGCCATTAATCATTTACACCAAGCAGTGCAATTGGCCAAAGCAGATTGGCCAGGAGCAAAAGACCTTGCACGCAATCAATTGGAAGCCTGCTTATTATGGCTGCAAACCATAAATCCACATGCCCAGCAACAAGAATGGGACGAACGCATTCGTCATGCCTGCGATATATGGACTCAAGATCATGAACGCCCATTCAATTTGGAAGCCATGGCCAATGAACAACAGTTATCGGTTCCACAGTTTTGCCGATTATTTAAACGACACACTGGACTCAGTCCGCAACGCTACATAGAGCAACATCGCCTAGAGCACGCTAGTCAATTGCTTAGTCATACAGGATTAAGCATAACTGATATTGCCACTCGCTGCGGCTTCGATGATCCCTTCTACTTTAGTACTCGTTTTCGCAAACAATTTCAATGCAGTCCACGTGCATATAGAAATGGACAACAAGCATGAATGATCCGGCACCAAGCATGAGTAAAGGTAAAAAGCTTTTTATCATTATTGGTTCGTTTTTATGTATATCGCTCGGTTGCGTTTATTTGATCTGGAATTGGATCGCTCAAAAAGAGCTTCGTCAGGCCATTGAGCGCATTGAATCGCTTGGCTATCCACAAAACGTCGGAGACATTCTCCCGCCTCTTCCAGCCATAGATGATGATGCTTACCCATTCTACAAGCAAGCATCTGAAGCACTCGAATTGGCCGACTGGTCTACCATAGAAATGGAAATCGATACGCACGGTCGCGATCCATTGGTAGAAGCCTCCGTAAAAGTGTTTGAAGAATTCCTTAAAAATAAAGATGCACAAAATGCACATAAACTACTGGTGGAAGCCAGCACTAAATCCGGCTGCGATTTCAATTTGGATTATAATGACGGCATGCATATCATGCTCCCCTATTTTGAGTGGGGAAACTTGCTGTATTTAAATGATAAAATTAATTACCACATTTATAAAAAAGAATTCACAGCTGCTCAAACTGATATGATCATTGCATTAAAATATTTGCAATTTCTGCGACGTGAACCAATTTTGGTAAATCAAAGTTCTGCGATATTCAGTGAAAAAAATGTCCACGATGCCATGAAGACAATTGGCGCAACAGGTGAAAGCATAAAACCTGAATTACTCAATCTTCTAGACACTAATTTCATTAAACAATCTTTTATCAACTCACTGCATGGAGAAAGAATTCTATTCGCCGATGCAATTTTTAAAGCTGAAAACAGCGGTGAAATATTGGCAATGATGTCGGGAACTGATTTGGGTATCTTGATGTCGATGTATAAAATGTCGCCACTCTGGCATTTCGATCACGCTTCATTATTAAATACTATGACCGAGACCACACTTATAGCAGAAAAGCCGTATAGCCTCACTAGCACCATTCCTGAACCTGATTCATGGCACCTGTTCACCAATCAAGTCATATCTTATTATAATAGAATAAACACCTCTCATTTAAACCACATTGCCCAGATCGAAATAATTAAAACTGGCATAGCGATATTCAGCTACAAACGACAACACAACGCTTACCCCGATTCCATAGATAAATTACGCTACATTGGCATAGATCCTTTTAATGGAAAGCCACTTATATTCACTAAAACCTCAGATGGATTCATCTTGAAAAGTGTCGGTGAAAATTTATCAGGAACCGGAATTGACTTACCCAAGTGGGAATACAAAAAGAAACCATAAGCTTGAACATGCTCCAGCTTGCTATCTGAGATGTAGACTATTAGTATAGGCTCAATGAACCTCTATCCAAACTGTGAAGATATCGATTATAGCACAGCTATTCCTTTAAATGATTCACAACAAGATGAATTTCGTCAGGCATTACGTCAGCGTGCAGATCGCGTTTTTAAAGGGCTACTCATTTGTGCAGTACTAACAATCCCTTTGGTTATCTCGCCCTTTTTCTTTGCACTGTGGGCCTGGATCGCCAAAAAACGTTATCTGCATTTAGCCGAAGTAGGCGTCTTTATTCCAGCTGTGATGATAGCTCCGCATGGCAAGCGCATCGATCCAACATCGATTGTCGATATGCATCGCACCTATGAAGAAGTCAAAATGCACAGCTTTGCTGGTAATACCTCTGAAGCTGGCACCGCTATGAATGCCGCTAATGGTATTCAAATTGCCTTAGCTGGTTTCGTGCCTTGTTTAGTTGCGCACATGCAATTCGAAACTGAAGGGAAACAAATCCAAGTTTCTCGACCTGCCTTTGCTAACGACATACCCTACGCTGATGCGCAGGGTTTTTCTGTCGTCTTGCATTTGCCACACAAGCCACGCCGTTGCTGGCTGGTATCGCTTCCTAAATAATTATACCAAAGCTGCTTTATCAACTTCACCTGGTTGCCAAGAACCTTTAACCATGACTGATGGCTGTGCTTCGCCCTGCATATTGCAGACACCAGCTCCTGCATAACCCAATGATACCAATTTACGATGCTTGTTGGAATGATTGGTTTCTGAGCCATGTAAGGTAAAATGATCAAGCAATACAACCGTGCCTGCTGGACACTCTAAATATTGTTCTCCTGGTAAATGACCAAAGGGTCCTTCAGGCGTGAAACCGAATTCCTTTTCAATATCTAAATGGCCACGATGCTGTTTTCTATGTGAACCGGGAACCGCTTTCAAACAACCATTCTCTTTCGTTTGATCTTCAAGGAAAATCAAACAATTGATTATCGGATTCGGTGTACAATCAAAGAACTCAATATCGCGATGCCACTTTGTCCCCAATCCCTTCGGTGGTTTGAGAAAGCAACGTGAATTAAAGAAGCGAATTTCTGGACCAGTAATACTTTCAACAGCCTCTAACAAGCGTTCATTAAAAGTAAGATCGTGAAAAACAGAACCGGATAAATACAGGTTGATGATTGAACGGGGAATTATTTCAGCCACACCATCTTCATTCACTACTTCATCATAATGAAAACCCACCTCGTCTGAATAATCCAAAGCATCGTAATCATCTTTTTCTAAACGGTCATTCAGTACTACCGCATTATCTGCCTGCTCCTTACCTGCCGTCCATTTATTAATAATGCTATCAATCTCATCACGGAACCCACTGACCTCGTCCCGGGAAAAGAATGACTCCAATAATAAAAAGCCTTGTTCGTTGTAGCGGTCGAGATTACTCATGAAGAACTCCGTAGTCGTTTAAAAGAGAGAGCAGGCTTCTTGCTGCGATGGCCTCAATTTTACGGATACACCACACAGCTCTCAAGCTAATTGAACAGGCAAAACATGTACAAATCTGCCGATGACATGTAATAGCCTGCAAATACAAGGGGTTACAATTGCTCTACTCGAGCATCCTCAGGATACGTCCCTGAACCACTTCACGCTCTTCCAACCAATCTCTGCCCAACACCCGCGTTAAAGGCCAGCCGAATGCTTCTAATATTCCTGGGCGCATAACATACTGTTCCAAAATATCTGCATTCTCGTAGTGTTGATCAGTATCTACAAGTATGCCAAGCGCATAACGAGAACCGTTCTTATTGCGCACACCAATATCACAACGAAAGCGCGATGAACCAACTTGCTCATCAACCATAAAACCTTGTTGCTGTAACCATTGACAGATGCTTCGAATAACTGGATCTCTACTTGGCTGTCTTGCGAGTAACTCACTCGACTCTGGACAAGACTCTTCTAATACTCGTTCAGCAGTCATAGCATCACCACGCGAACTCGCTTCAGCAAAACGTAAATAGCGTTTAAGGCAATTCGCACCATCATTATAATCGTTAGTAATGGCATGATATTGTATACTAGAAACCATGACCATGTGGTGACGTGCCCGTGAGAAAACCACATTCAATCTCTTTTCCCCACCTGAATTATTAATTGGACCAAAATTCATCCGCATTTTTCGATCAGAATCATAACCATAGCATACGCTTAAAATAATGATATCGCGTTCGTCACCCTGCACATTTTCTAAATTCTTTATAAACAACCCCATGAATTGATCATCATCTTCACGATCATAGGCACGATCAAATAAAGAAGCGGCTTCGCTATCATCATTACATATTTGCTGAACGGCATGCTCAATTTGATCAGACTGCGCTTCAGAAAAGGCAACGATTCCAATTGAGTACTCTGGGTTGTCGCGCAGCAATTGCAGCGTTAAACGAGCAATATATTCCGCCTCATCTACATTGCACCGCTTATGATAGACACCATTCGGCAAGTAATGAAAGCTAACTGGTCGCTCGACAACACTTTTTGCATGCAGCATTGCCTGTTCTTTGTCAGTTATCTCTATATTTTGCCAATTCTGAAATAATTGATTATCTGGAATGGTCATTAACTGACGTGCATAGAAACCAGCATTTGAAAAGGCAATTAATTGCTCAGATCGACTGCGATAATGCCACCCAAGCATCGTCGCGGATAGCGTAAGTGCCGCATGCGATAAAAAGCTATCTGCATCTAAGCCTAAGGCCGCTTGCATATCATCATCGGCATCAATTTCTTCTTCATCTTTTGAATTTGATTTGGAACCAAAAAAGTTTGTCGGCGGTAACTGCTGCTCATCGCCAACCACAATGCTTTGCGTAGACCTAAATAAGGTGGGAATCGACTCTTCCAAAGCTATTTGTGATGCTTCATCAAAAATAACAACATCAAATGCTCGTGTATCCATTGGAATAGTATCAGAGACCGATAACGGACTCATCAACCAAATGGGTTTCAAATCATTAACCACCATCCCTGTTTCATCTGCAGCCAATGAACGAATCGATTTATGGCGCATGACTTTATTAAATTCATGCTCTAGCTCTTTGCGGCCTCGGTTATATGCTTTTTTCCATTTGCGCTGGTCCATATCCAGCTGTGCATCAGCTTGACTCGATTTCGCTATTTGAGCTCGAAAATGTTGGTGCAACTTTGAAAAGATCGCTTCGCCATTCGCATCACGAAACGAATCCAAATTACTATTTAAACGTTCAACCTGTTGGATCAGTTGCTGGTAGTTAACCCGTGTTAAATTTCGTTGGGTTCGATAGTAGGAATTCAAACAATGTCTTACAATTGCAGCTTCGATTCGGTCGCTAGACCAATCTGTACTCACAGCGAGTTTATAGAGTTGCGGATCCCCTTGCGCAAATTGCGCAAGCACTGAAGAAACATCCGGCAATATAGCCAACGCACTATCCAGCTCAGACAAACGCTGAGGTATACTCGAAATATCTAGCCCATCACTAAATGAGAGTAGCGATGAAAGTGCGCCGGTCATCTCATCAAATAACGGTCGTGCAGCAACCAAACTCGTCACACAGGCCCGCCCTTGTTCGTCATTGATCAATAAATCACGCAAAGCCTTAAGCGAAGGACTCAGTTGATCCTGTGCAGCATGTAGTGCCTGAACACGCTCTAAGAGTTCGGTGGCATTACCCGGTAAATAATCTATTTCGAAATGCTTATCGTGATCACTCAAGTTGTCCGCTGCTTGATAATACCCTTTTAATTCATTAAGCAGGCGGGACCATTGTGGCTGAAGATTATGTTTTGAAAAATCATAATGTGCATTCATTATTTTTTTCAAATTCCAAAATTTCGGCAACAAAAATCTATACCAAGCACCTTCTACACGCACAGCCAAATCAATAATATCACTTATTTCATGCGCCCCTAATCGCTGCTTCCAATGTACAATCTCTTTATCCGCCTTATCCAATGCAGCCTGTAAATGCTGGCGCTCTTTATGTAATTGTTCCAATGCACCAACACTTTGATCAGAAGGATCAAGCAACTTATGAAGTTTATGGGTACTTAAATCAGATATACGGTGAGCATAGGCCAATAGATCTCTTGTTTCTTCAACAGACAGATTGTCACCAACCCCTTGACCTAGTTGATTCAAACTAGCAGCACAATCCTGAGCTCGCTCTAAAGCTGTTTTAATTAATGACTCAACATGCTGCAGCATGCGATCAGCAAGTAAGCATTCTTGATTCAATAGTCGTAACGGATGTTTTCCGAACACATCCGGTTCATTCAATTCGCGTAAAAGCGCTTCCAATTCGCGCAATGGTTTCGCATGAGCCTGCCACATCACCCAAGAAGGAAATTCTTCGGCTTCTCGTTCTGAGAACTCGGGCAACAGTCCGTCTAATGCTATTAAACGGCGAATACACCCTAACGGCGTTATTCCCTGCTCTTGACTCTGACGTAGAATTTCTCCCCATCGCCCAATGAGTTCAATCCCACGTTGCAAATCGTCTGCAATGCCTTCTCGGCGCGCAGCATCGGCATCACATGTATCCGGATTGCCAATCATTTGCTCATAAGTATTTTTGAGGTCTTGCAAAAATGATTTCTTATCATCTTGTGCATCATGAATAAGACTCGAAAGCCGATGTAATCCGTGTTGCTCTAAACGATGATAAACCACATCCAATGCCGCCCGTTTCTCACAGACAAAAAGAACGCGCTTGTGATTAGCTACTGCATCGGCAATTAAATTGGTAATTACCTGACTTTTCCCGGTTCCTGGTGGCCCCTGAATAATAAAACTATGCCCTGCTCGTGCAGCAGCGACTGCCTGAGCCTGAGTCGGATCAGCAGCGACAACATCATATCGCTCTCGCCAAGCCAATGGTGGAACGTCGTGATGCTCATTTTCCTTTGGTCTTGCAGTAAACAGCTCTTCAAATACCGGGGTATGTAACTCAGGTTCATCAATTAATTGACGATAATCACGCACCAATGACATTTTTCGAGAATTAAAATTCCCTAAAATAATTGAACAATAATCAACATCCCACACATATGGGTTTTCCTCGTCAGTACTCATGTTATAGGTGGTATTCTCTATAACATCGGGATTACTTGCCATCTGAGGCATACGCGGTTTCGGCTTCGAATTTGCTATTTGCCCTAATGGCCAATCGGGCGCTTTGATTCGTTTAAGAAAAATTTGCAATCCTAAAGGTCTATAATTAGATTTATTATAACTGTAATCAATATCGCCAAGACGTCTTATGCCACGACCAGTTAAACGGCTGCGTCTGCGAAATACCTCTACGCGCTTTTTAGCACGTCTATGAATTAAATCGATCTTTGGTTTTTCAACACAACGAAGCGTGATACCTGGTTCAGACGCAAGTATTTGACGTTCTAATTCTTTATGCAGCTCATAAGGATCTTCTTTTTCTAAATCTATAAACTCTGGTAGCCGTAATCCATACAGCTCCTGTAAATGATGTCTTAGGACAGGATTAACCTCAGCCTCATTGCTGAGTGGTGTTAGTGTATAAGCGTCGCGCACACCCTTTTTCTTGTCTAAGCGAACAGGTAGAATCAGCAAAGGCGAATGGATCCGCTCTTCTTTATTCTCTCGTAAATTATGCCATCGCAGAAAAACCAACGCTAGCCGCAGCATACTAAAACCATACTCACGCCTGCTGCGGCGATCCTCTGCTCGCAGACGATCCAATACGCCCGGTAAATATGGCGCGTCTTCAAAGCGAAGATGCTCCCCCAATACTAAAGGTTTTCCCTGACTAATTGGTTTGGAAATATGGTCTTGCCAAATAAAGAGATCTTGTGCACGGATATGTTCAGGAGACATCATCAACGGAATTGATGACTCTGTCATATTCACCATCCCCAAGCTCGACTTAAAATAAAGCATGCGATTACGACGAGAAATATCGAACAAGCGCTCTTGCAATGTACTTAAAACACGTGCGCGTTTATTGGTATCACTATTGTCCAGTTCGCCCAATAGCTCTTCTTGCGTGTCGTCAATTTGTTGAACACGATAATTTCTTAAAGCATGTACGGTGGCAGGTAAATCCTGAATTCGGCTATGCCTACTCAGCTCACACATTTTACTTATGAGTTTAATTAGAACCGGGTGTAATTGCTTGTTAAAAACGAATAAATTACCCTTGGCTTCGATAAATTCCTGGAGCTCTTGGTCATCATTGAGATAAAGACCGGTGGCCAAAGAAGCCATCATCAAACCACATATAAAAATATCACTCAATTCATCATGATGATCCGACTCTTGTTCCCAGGTAACCCAACCGCTGAGATAAACAGGTGCTGTTATTTTATCGCCCGGCTTAGCAAATCGTTTATCTTGAAAATGAACCCCTTCAATTTCATCAACTTTATACTCATTTTGTACTTCAATTGCAGATCGCTGTCTCTGATCGATTCTTTCAAGATGCAAATTGTTATAGACTGGCTTCTTCGCATCTGTATTTGAAAACCAAAACTGACCGTTGGTCACAGTGACATGTTGCAATCCCTCCAAAGGTGCCACCAAACCCTGTTCGTGAATGGCAACAACTTGGTCCAGCAAGGGTAACATTGCATGTATGACGTCTTCAGATGACATGGGGCCTTTTTGTGTCTGCCGTTCTATCCATTCATTGGCAGGGCTGTTTTGGCTCAAACTGAAACGGTCTGTAGCTGGCTCAGTCATGTTCTGCCTTTTGACCATTTATATCATCGACAACTTTACTTATTAACTCTTCTCTATTTGACCAAAGTTCATTTAAACGTTTCTTGGTGACCTTTAATTCCTTATTTACCTTTTCTTCAAATTGCTCACGAATTCCTAGCTTTTCTGAAAACTGTAAACAATGCACCAATGGCAAATCTTCTAAGTCCTGGTCAGCACTTGAAAAATCTAAGCATAAGTAAATCCAATAATCTTGCATCTTAGGGCCTGCATTTTTAAGTTCATCAACGCACTCGTTCATTTCACCTTGCAGCAAATCCTCGTTCAAACCTTCCCAAAATAACTTCGCATGGGCCATCAGAATATCTGAACGCATCCATTTAGGTTCGAGTATTCCGCTAATGCATTTTTTAGTCAGCGCTTCAACACGCCGTTGATCCAAGCAGTCTAATTGTTCAAGGGATAATGGGCCACGTAAAATTTGAATGATTTGTTCGTCTGAATTATGAGGATCATCCTGCCAAATCTGCATAGCACGAGCTCGAATAAATAATTCTGGATGCGTTTCTTCTTTTGATGATACCGATTCTTTCGAGAATACCTCCTCAACTTGACGCAAATAAGCAGCGGGGTCAGGGTCATCAATCTCGGTATGAATTTTTAATAAACAATTAAGCGCCGGCTCCACACCGCCCGCTGCTAATATTGAACCCCGATCAGCAAACACTTCCGTACATAAGCGAAAACGTTCATCGGATACGATGTGAACAGGCTCGACGCTTGGACATTCTGCGTTAGCACAGAGAAGACGGTCAATGACATAATATCGACCGCCCTCTAACCTCCAAAGTAGATGATGCGCAAGCTCATGACCAAACAGTGCCTGCAATTCAGTTTGATTGAGCTTCTGCAATATTTGACCAAATAGTACTACATGAGCGCAATCTTCGACAAAAAATAACGCGGCATTCAGTTGGCCACCCTGCGAAGACGCTTGATAGACGATAACCGGCACGTCTAAACCAATTGCACGCGCTGCCGTATCCGCAGCTTGATAACATTCCTGGTGATGATCGCGGTCTAAACGAACGCTGTTTTTTAACAACTCGAGCTGAATTGTTTGAGAAAGCTCTTCCAATTGCTCACGCTTAGAAAACAAAGACCAGAGTTCGTGTTCTTCTTCGACAATCAAATCTGCCAATGCTTTTTGATACGACAGGACCTGTAGCTGAGACAAATTAATCTCCATCCTTTCATCAATTAAGGTCTATCATTTCAGGAGATGAGAAGCGGGGCTTATGATAACTAGACGCAGGCTACTTACAACGCGCCAATGTACCGTAAACACATGTTGCCGTATCACTATCAGAATGATTGGCACCGCAGTCTCGTCTCAATATTAAGGTTCTTGGATCTTCGATTTGCAGTTTTTAATCCGCTGCTCTAATTCATAGGCCTTGCGCAACCATCCAGAATTTTTCGCACGCTTACATGCATCTTCATAGTCTGGTAAGGCTAAATTAAATTGGCCTTCGCCATAGAGCACATCAGCCTTCAGCTGTTTAATCGCTGCAAAACCCATGTTAATACGCGCTTGTTTGGCATCGACTTCACTTTCTTCATAAAATTCTAAGATCATCTGACACTGTTGCAGGGTCCTTTTAGTAAAAAATGCTTTGTCTTTATCTGCATCAGGCCCTTGGTGATAGCGTTCCAAGAAAAGTGCACAGCTCATTAATAAAGCCGGCTCCATTGCCCCTGCTTGTTTTATGCGCTCAATAATTGGCTTAGTCTTTTCTTCTGGTGCATTTTGATAAATCATTCGTTGCTGACGTGAAATTAAGGCATTGCATTGCGCGAATAACCACAGCTGCTGTAATTCACGATCCTCAGCATTCTTCCACAATTGTACAAATTCATTCTCCAATTCGAAGCCGTACCATTGATTCAAACGAACCAGTTCTTGCGCAGCCTTTTTATGTCCCTGCTTTGCTGCCAATTCTAGCGTTTCAACTAGCTCATCACCACGTTGATCTCGAGCAAGCTCCCATAGGCTCACTGCATTTAATCGGGTCTTATCCTCTTTCTGATCTTCGGGATCTTCAGTTTTTGATTCAACGTGAATATATTCGGTGTGAACCGTTGGCTCGCTTTGGGCAATCGACGTAATAACGCCAAAAAGAATTATGACCAACAAAACCAGGAAAAAGATCACAACACGTGGATTCATAAAAGACTCGGCGAGTGTTTGTTATGCTCACTCTAGCGTAATGATTTTATCGGCTAATGCACGCCTGGTATGACCAATCAAGCTATTGTAACCCTTTTGCTTAAGCCAACGCGCCATTTCATCGTCAGACATTCCTTGCGATCGTTGTTCGGTTTCAAATGCTGGCAATGTATGTTCTTGCATATTTTTAATACGTTTCATGGCTTCTTGACATAAATTGAGATCGCTTGAATTAATGCCCTTTTTAGCCATTGTATTTGTTTCCTTAATGTCTCTCGCAAATGCCGTTGGATCCCCAGGACTGGCAACTGATCCACCGCCGCCACCCATAGAGAACATGATAATAACAAATACTAAGACCAATGCTGAAATACTGACAGCACTAATCATCATGACATTTTTATTACCCTTGGCATTACGCATCGGCTTGGTTTTAGCCGTTTTGCGCGTTGATTGCTTGCGTGAGGCTGATTTTTTATCTGTCGATGATTTCCTCTGAGATTTATGATTAGATGCACTCGATTTACGCTGCGTCGTTGAGCGCTTTCTACTTTTACTAGTAGACGAACGTTTCCGCGAAGATTTTTTCCGTCTGGTGCTCGGCACTTCTTGAGCAATTTCCGTGTCGCCCATATCGGGTTCATCGACGGAAGAATCATCATCAATTTCTAATTCGATCTCATCTTCACTAGCATCCTCATCGGCATCAGCTAATTCATCAACAACTTCCAAAACTCCCTCTGGTATTTCGACATCCACTTCTGATTCCGGCTCGAGATCCGGCTCATCTTGTGCATCCTGTTCAGGGTACTCATCTTCACCTGCCTCTGCTAACCCATCTTCCACTTCAGCACCAAGGCTCGGCTCATCGCCCTCGGTTACGTCTAGACCTTCAGCAGGTACATTTAAGGATTCCACCTCATCTAATTCGGTAGCAGCATCGTGAGTGTCGTCATCATCAGGTAAATCAATGACATCTGACTCTTCAATCAAAACCTGCATCGGTTCTGGGGCAGGGCCTGCACCAAGCAATTCATTGCCAAGGCCCTTTTCAATACAAGTAGAACAGACAATAACATCAGCCTTTTTAACGCCCATACCGCGTTTTAAGTGTTCGTCACTGACTCTACTGCAACAAATATCGCAGAAATATATGTCCATTCGCTAGGCCTACCCTAACGCGGTAGTCTAGTCCTATACGCACATGTTTCCAGGAGATTTATTTTCCCTCAGTAGCTGCTGTTTGCTGCATTTCCGGCCAAAAAGATCGCTCCATCAAGTGCATATAATAGCCAGGTAAGATGCCATAACGGTCACGTACTGTTTCAATATCACGACGTGCAGCCAAGTCCTCAAATAATTTCATCAGTAATTCCTGCTTCTTCTCCTGACAGGCCTCATCATGCCATAAATTATTCAATTCCTGTGGATCGTCGGCTAAATTAAATAAAATACCATGTGGCTCACGGGCAATATACACAAGTTTCCAATCGTCTTGGATAATCGCATGTTGATCTGCTGGCGCATCAGGTGTCAAATGAAAACTAAAATGCGTAACACAAGTATGATCACGAACTGCTTCCGTTTCATTTTTACATACGGGCATTTGTGATATGCCATCAACCGCTAAATCAGATTCAACTTGGGTTAAATCACACAAGGTACTCGCGACGTCGACAAACGATAATGGTGCCCGCGTATGTTTACCAATTTTTTGCTGGGCGTCCTTTAAGATAAAAGGCGTATTGATAAATGACTCGTATAAAAAGCCACCCTTAGCATTTAAACCGTGATCACCCAAAAATTCACCGTGATCAGTCGTATAAACAATGATGGTATTGTCATATAAACCACGGCGCTTCAGGTCATCTATTATTTTCCCAACATTATAATCAATAAAGGCCACAGCAGCGTGATAGCCTCTGCGTATTTTCTCCATGTCTTCAGCGTGATCATCGCCAATAAATCGACAGCCACCCTCGTAATATTTTTTACCATCCTTTAAAGCACTATAG
>JANQLF010000147.1 GCA_028280785.1 Planctomycetota bacterium | reverse complement strand
TACATTGCAGGTTCGTCTATGACATTATAAGTGTCACGTTCATTATGACGTGCGAATGACGCTGGACGCGGTAAACGAAAAGTGTCAACCAAATCTGGGCGTTCAGTACGCAACCACGTCATGTAGGCATCTTCATAACAACCTGGTTCTTCTGATAATTGAAACACATCAAAGCCATAATTGTGTCGCGCACGTGGATCTAAATCGTGATCTTGGTGATTTTGAAAATGTAATTTGCCAATTTGTACAGTACGAAAACCACCTGCCTTAAAACAATGGGCAATGGTTGGTGTAAAATCTGGATCAAGTTCTTGACCATTGGTCATCACCCGCGTTTGCTGCGGATAACACCCAGTCATAAAGGAACAACGACTTGGCATACAGACCGGATTATTCGCGTAACAACGTTCAAAAGTCGCGCCGTTATTTACCAGGCGATCGATGTTTGGTGTATGGACCCATTCACAGCCGTGCGCTTTAATAAAGTCAAAACGCATGTGGTCTGTAGTAATCCAAATAACATTATGTGGTTGTTTCATCTACGTATCCTAATTCACACTGGTAAAGAACCTAGCAAAACCATTGGTCTCTGCGGTCACAATGATGTTACTCTCCTGTCTCTTTGCGATAGGCACTTGGGCTTTTACCAGACCAGCGTTTAAATGCTGTCGCAAAGGCAAAGGGGTTTTGATAGGCAACCTGCATCGCAATAGCACCAACATTAAGAGACGTAGCACTTAACAAGGAAGCTGCACGCTGCATACGTAATTCCAACAGATAAGCCTGGGGGCTCATTTTGTATTCTTCGTGGCAGAGTCGACGAAAATGCTCTTCACTGATACCCATGCGTGCAGCCAAACCAGCAATGGTCCAGCCTTCAGATAAATCAAAGGCCACTTCCTGCCATAAACGCTGTAAGGGACTCGCATTTTCTTCAACACCGAGCAGACGGCAGGTCGACGTATGTAATAATGTCACCCACGCATCAATGCATTGCACATCAGCAATGCCATAAACCTCCTGATGCAACGAGGCAATGCACTGCGAAAATAAAGTCTCCGATGCAGCTACAACGCATGGTGTTTGTTGCGGAATGTCAAAAGCCGCGTCATAAATGGCCCAAGCAAGACACCAATTTTTTTGTGCATAATACGCATGCATTATTCCAGCTGGAGTCACATAGGCTTCGCCGGTTTTAATTTGGTGCCACGCACCATCGACTAAAACCCGACCACTACCACTGAGCGAGACTAAAATTTGATGCGTGCGCGGGCGCTTACGCACAAACGAAAACGTCTCATCAGCCTGCGACATCCCACATAAGCGCATCTGATGACGACCGAGCGCTGGCGCATCATGTGGCTGCACAATCTGCTCCTTGGTATGGTCACCGATAATGTGGGTTTCACGAAGGTTTATGTGGTCCACACGCATGGACAGCAATTGTGCCCATCGCTAAACTCTGCGCAATCACTAGTTGAAAGGCTATTCAATGACTATACCTCGCCCAGAATACCCCCGTCCACAAGTCAAACGCCAAGAATGGCTATGTTTGAATGGCGAATGGGCATTTAAACGCGATCACGGCGACAGTGGCTTCGAACAAGACTTCCTCAATGCCGACTACGAAGAGACCATTACCGTACCATTTTGTTTAGAATCTAAATTATCGGGCATTAGTGCGGTTGATTTTTGTAACGCCGTTTGGTATCGCCGCATTGTCGAAATTCCACAATCATGGGATGGCCAACGCATTTTATTACATTTTCAAGCTGTTGATTATGATGCGACTGTTTGGGTTAATAAACAACAAGTCGGCATGCACCGCGGTGGCTTTTGCGGCTTTGATCTCGACATCAGTAAAGTCGTCAAGGCTGGTGAACGCGCAGAAATAGTAGTCCGTGCACGTGATGACCATAAAGCATCAAAGCCACAAGGTAAACAAGCCAGCACTTTCGAAAATCGTGGTTGTAGCTACACCCGTACGACCGGTATTTGGCAAACTGTTTGGCTCGAGCCAGTACCACAGACTTATATTTTAAGACCGCGCATTACACCGCATGTAGAAAGCGCATCGTTTACGATCGAGGTGCCCATTCGTGGTTCTGATGCACACGCCGTACAGGTACGCTGCCTTATGAATGGCGAGTTAATTGGTGAAGCCACTCAATCAGCAAAGCTCCAATTACAAGCACAACTGCACCTCAGTATACCACAAGAACATGTTCAACATTGGGATACGGAAAATCCTTTTCTTTATGACTTTGAAATAAACCTGATTGATGCTGATGATAAAATCATTGATAGCGTAGCCTCCTATGCCGGACTTCGCTCAATCGCTATTGATGGCAAAAAAGTTTTAATAAACGGCAAGCCGGTTTTCCAACGCTTGGTGCTTGATCAAGGTTATTATGCAGACGGCATTATGACCGCACCGACAGACGACGCATTAATCAAAGATATTCAACTCAGCATGGAAGCAGGATTTAATGGAGCACGCTTACATCAAAAAGTATTTGAAGAACGCTTCCTCTACCACGCAGATCGTCTCGGTTATTTAGTCTGGGGAGAATTCGGGGACTGGGCAGGTAATACGGTTAACCGCGGCCACACTGATTGGTCAGCCACCTATATTACCCAATGGCTCGAAATATTAGAGCGCGATTATAATCACCCAAGTATTATCGGCTGGTGTCCGCTCAATGAAACGCATAGCTTTGAACACCAAGTCATCGATGGATTAAATGATGTGACCCTGGGTATGTATAAGGCCTGTAAATTAGTTGATGGAACCCGCCCTGCCCTTGATGTATCCGGCTACTGTCATCGTGTTGCATTCGCTGATATTTACGATTCACATGATTATGATCAAAACCCTGAAACATTTACACAACGTCATTGCGGTTTAGCCCATGACCTTCCTTATATTAATCATGGTGAAACCACCCAAAGCGTTGCTTATGAAGGACAACCCTATTTCGTCAGTGAATTTGGTGGCACCTGGTGGAACGCACAGAAAATGCAACATCAGGGTAATAAAACTGCAGAGTCATGGGGATACGGTCAACGCGTTGAAAACATTGAAGAATTTTACCAGCGCTTTGATGGTCTCTGCACAGCACTTTTGCAAAATCCAGATATGTTCGGCTATTGCTACACCCAACTCACCGATGTCTTTCAAGAAGAGAACGGCATCTTCGGCTTTGATCGTTCTTTAAAATTCGATATGCAACGCATTCACGATATCCAACAACAGGTTGCCGCCATTGAAAGCGGAGCAGCTACTTAAAAGAAAGCCGAAATCGTAAAACCAAATAAATTTATTTGATCGTAGTCGTGACCCCCAGTTATAGTACCATTATAACTGGGGTTTCCGGTATTGCTTAAATACACTGAATATTCATGGGTATTGCCATTAATCCGGTAGCCCATCAGCATACTTGGACCAGCAGTCGTTTCATAGCCGTCAATAGGAACGATTATCTCACCAAAGATCTGCTGCTTTTTACTCAACGCATATTTAAACATCAATGGAATAGCCAAAGTATGTTCGTCTTCTTCATCAGGGACTGGCGCACCTATGGCCGTAAGCGCATCGTATTCATCCGGTGTTAACTTGGTTGCCGGACCTTTGCCAATGGTGTTTTCATATGTAGACAAGGATGCATAAGCAACACCGAGACCCAAACGCAAACGATCTTTCATAACATTGCGTTCAAAAATAATACCAGCATTCATACTCTGTTCGGCACTACTAAAATTGCGATCCATAATGGTGGGACCTACATGAATTGCAGCATCAGCAAAACTGCCATTGCGTTGTTTCAAGAACTGGTAGCGAAAAATAAAGTCATAGTAATCCATCTTGGTTGGATCTGCGCGATTAAAATTGACCTGCAAGGCGCGTCCATTGGTGCGCTGAAACAGCAAATCACTATTTTCTGTGAATCCATAAGCGACTTGGAAACCAATTTTCACGCTGTCATCTAAACCAATAAAATTAGTCAGCGGTTCATCATCGATGCGTTCACGCGCAACGTGCAAAATACGATAGTACCAATTTCCATCTCCAATGGCCACTGCTGATGGTAACATCGTGTTCATAATCGTACGGTTCTGATAATCGGTCCATGGATAAACTGTCGTGCCTTTCTCCAAATATTCATCGACTACATCCTCTTCATCTTCGTCGTCATCACCCCAATCATCGTCATCGTCGGGGCTACCTGATAGCAATAATGTTCCGGTGTCCTCAGGTTCAGCTGGCTCTTCTGGTTTGGGCTGTTCACCAACATGATAATAAGCCGTAGTAATTGATTTCCGCTGCCCCGCATCAGTCACGCTGATATTGACTGGATAGGAACCGTTCTCGCTCTTTGCACGTACAGCAACACGAATGGTGCGCTTCGTTGTTTGACCCAAGCGTTTATCTTCACGATAAATCGTAAAGGGTGCTTCTCCGCCTTTAATCAAACACATAATCTTAATTTTAGAACCTGGATCTACCGTTGCCAAGTTACGCGATTCATCCTGATAGACTGAAACCCATCGAATCTCAAGATCATCAGCTGCATTGAGACACAAGATCCCTAGCGTTAACAGAAAAGCTAACTGAACATATTTCATTTTTTCACCACGTCTTTCGTCTTACTCGCTTCTTTCACTTTAATTTCTATCTTTTTGATATAGCCATTGTTCTCGAGGGTGCCGCCTTTAAATGTCGTCTTTAATGGCAGCTTAAAATTCTTATAATGCCCCCCCTTATCCTTGCGCTGCTCAATGCGCATACGATAGGTGCCGTCTAAAATATTTATTTTACCTTGCTGTATGGGAATTTTGCACGACTTCGATTTACCCCACGCAATCGTCGGTCCAATCACTGCGTCGATACCAGGCTCATCTTTCCAGGTTTTATAACCGGCCTTTTTACGCTTCTTTTCCCACAGGGTTAAATCTTCAAACCATTTATCATCACGGCTGAACCAATATAAGGTTTTGACAAAACCTTTTTTATTTTCCAAAAAAATGACAAACATTGGATCATCGCCACTACCCTTAACCACATCTAATGTGAGATGCAGATATTTGCCATCTGCAGCGCTCAATGCCGTCAGACTTAGGCAAACACAACAGATAGCGCCAAGCAATTTGATCATGGTCTCTCCAGTGATGATCTACTAGAGAATCCCTAAGCAGGCTTTACGGTTACAATAATTTTGGCAATAATTATATCGTATAAGATCAGTTAAATACTAATCTTAGAAACATTGTCCGGGTTTGAGAAATTACTGATCGCGTTGCTTGTTTAGTAATTAAACAGGCAATTTTGCAGTCGTTGCAAGTAATTCGCAACTACCCCCAGCAACCAAATCCAATTGAATTGCCGATGCATCGAGTTCGGTACTCGCCCTATTACCTTGTACTAAGTGAGCCGCAGCCACCCCTGCTGCCTCACCCAATTGATTGCAATTAATCATCACGCGAACCGCTGCATGCGCACCTGGATTGGTATCAATGCAACGACCAGCAACAAAGACATTATCAAAATCTTTAGCAATAATACTGCGCAGTGGCACTGAATAATAGGTTGGATTGACTTCTGTTTCAGGACGCCATCGCTCTGGATACTGAGCGGGGTTATCTGACAAACCTGAAAAATATTGATTGCCATCTAAATATTTAAACAGAACGCCATCACCGTTTTGGGTATGAATATCAACGCGATAGCTACCAAAGGCAATCGCATCATCAAAATGAATGCCGTGCAAGACATCTTCTTCCGTTAACGTATAGTGACACAAGGCATGCACGGTTTCACGAATACCGATCACACTTGGAAGATTTAATAATCCAATATCTTTGTCATAACCATGCTTATTTCGCAGATAATCCAGCATCGCGCGTACTTGACGACGACCCTCGACTTCGGCGCTGGTCAAATCATCAGCAACCGCGCAATCGACTTTATTCACCCGCGTACCGAATATGGCTTTGGCCTGACTACAACCTGGCACGTCAGCACACCAGATAAAACCTGATTTTAACGGACCGTCGCCAGTTAATTCCTCACGTAAATTCAAATGATTGACACCACTCACCACTGCCGCAGCAGTAGGTGGTTGTAATGACGGATGCAAACGCGTTTCAACACCGAGACGGCGCAAAACATCCGCGTCACCTGAGGCATCAACTACCGATTTGCAGGTTATGGCACGACGGCCACTCTTATCTTCAACGATGACCGCATTGACGCGTTTATTGTCTTGCTGCGCTGTGACCACACGCGTATGCAAATAGAGACTGATGTTCTTATGTTCACTGATTAATTCATCGAGCTCACAGCATAATTCCATACTGTTAAAACAAAAATGCCATGCTTCATGATGACCGCGATCGATAACCGCACCGCGTTTTTTCAAACGCTCCATTACCTCAACGCTCAATCCTTTAATAATTTCTTTTTTACCAACTTCATCGAATAAGGAGTGCCAGACATTCACTAAGGAATTCACTGCAACGCCACCACAACGACCGCTGACTTCGATCAAGGCAACTTTTAAACCTAAACGAGCTGCACGCACAGCAGCAAAGACACCGGTACAACTGGCGCCGACCACCACGAGGTCCACATCATTAATAACTTCGATTGATCGCGCTGATTCTCTGATTTCCATCCTAAGCTCCTGCATCCAGCATAAGCCAAAGGATAATCCAGCGACTATGATTCGTGCTAGACCTAGTATCGAATAGATGCTATTATAATAGCATGTCAGAATCAGCTCTGATTACAGCCATCAAGGCATTAGCCAAAGATATCCAAGCGATTTCCGGTCATGAGGTCACCTGGAAGGACGCCGACCCACGCCTGTGGTCGATGAAACCACTCAGTTTTTCCCGCCATGGTCACGAACATTGCATGAAGGCAAAAAGCAGCAGTGAAGGTATGCAGCGTTGTTCCAATCACTGTAGCTACCCGCGCCCTGACAATGATCAGCCGCAGCTAGTTAATTGTCCGTACGGCGTCCGTGAATTACGCATTCCTCTGTTTATTGGCCAACATTATCTCGGCACGCTCTCTATCGGACACTGGCGCGGTCCACAAACCAAGCACATGCAAAGCCAATTAAAGAAATCACACAAACAATTAGCGGATAAGGATGATGCCACTGCCAAGGCCTTGATGCGTTTAATTATCCCGCGCCTGCAACAATGTGCCCTGCTCCATCACGCAGATATGCCGATCGAACAATCAGAACGCTTTGCCGACTGCATCGCCTATATTCAAGAGCACCTACACCTGCAATTACGCGCAGCAAGTGTTGCTCACGTCTTAAACTTGAGCACATCACGTTTCATTCACTGGTTCAAAGAGCAAAGCGGCATGCCCTACCGCCACTATATCCAACAAGAAGTCCTCAAAGAGTGTGCCAAACAATTAATGCATGATCAAAAACGCATTTTAGATATCGCCCTCGATGCCGGCTACCACAGTCCTAGCGCATTTGCTGCTGCCTTTAAACAGCATTACGGGGTGCAACCGTCGGTATTTAAGAAGACGATGAGAAATGTGGTTTAATCTTTACAATTAGACCGTTCGATTTT
>JANQLF010000303.1 GCA_028280785.1 Planctomycetota bacterium | reverse complement strand
ACCATTTTATCTGACACCCGAACACATTAATTATATCTTTAAGCAAGAAATAAACATGACGCCGAGTGAAGTCGTCAACCGCGAACGCTGTATGCGTGCTCATCAATTATTAACTGACGGTCACAGTGTTAAAGAAGCAGCTTATTCAGTTGGGTTTAATGATCCGTTGTTTTTCAGCCGCATCTTCAAAAAATATTTCCAAGTGCCGCCTTCTAGAGTTTAGGGGGCTTTGCCCCCTGGAACCCCCTCGGACTTTGTCCTCATTATTTTTCTCCGCTTAAAGCTCCGAAAAATCCAGCCAAAATATGGCTGACCATTCGTCGGCGTCCGGACCGCCTTTTCAGGCAGTCTGATTATTTATTCGTTTTTATAGAGTTTCTTTTCTAAAGATGGCGCCAATGTTTCCAATGGCGTTCGCCTGGCCTTAATCGCAATGATAATCATGATGACGATCATAATACCAGTAATCACATAATTCTGCCAAGCTCCTAACTCCCAACCCCAATCGACGGCATATGATTTTTTCGAAAACGGAAAATTATATTTAATGCCCCAGGGAATGCCTGCACCGCGAAAGGATCCTAGCATATCCATAAAAAAATGCAGATGCATCAAGACACAGGTCATAACTGCCATGAGCACACGCTGTGATCTAAATATTCCCGCTGCAATTGCACTGATGACTAAAGCAGCCAACCAATTATGGCCGTGAATATGATGGTAATCGGCGTAAGCCTGCGCCGAGATTACAATTCCCAAGCCATCGAGATCGGGTGCTGCTGCTGCAAACATGCACCACAAGCGCTGCTGTTTATTTAACGGAGGAATATTACCGATTAACCAACCAGATAGCACGTGGGTGGGAATGTGCATTTTATTTCGGGGCGTTGCCCCGGACCCCCCGTACTTTGTCCTATCCTATTTTTCTTCGCCTAGGGCTTCGAAAAATTTTTTGCAAGTAGCAAAAATTGGATCCTCGGCGTACGACTCTCTAAAGAAAGCATTAACTCACAAGCAGCTCAACACTGTTATCAATATATGTTACAAATTGAGACCCTTTTCCAAGAATTAAGCCTTTATCCAAGTGAACATGCTATAGGCTTACCGGGAACACCTGGGAATTCATATGCGCCTGCTCTGCCTGCTTGTGATCTTGATCTTCTGCCTCTTTGCCTGCCAAGATAATGAGCGCACTACAAACGCTTCATCAGAACCGCAGAAAAAAATCCAGGACATTGTTGATGCTGATGTTTATAGCGTCACCAATCGCAAAAAAGCTGATGGACCAAAAATCCTCGTTGTGGTCGCCCATCCCGACGACGAATGTTCATTCGCCGCTACTCTCTATAAAACCAGCACCCATTTAAATGGTGCAGTCGATATTGCGATGATTACGAACGGCGAAGGTGGTTTTAAATACTCAACTTTGGCCGAGGCAATTTACGGTCGTCCATTAAGTGACGAAGAAGTTGGTCGGATGAATTTACCAGCTATTCGTCGTAACGAGTTTATCAACGGCTGCAAAATCATGTACGTACGTGATGTGTATATGTTCATGGAAAAAGATCATCGTTATACCCAAGACACTAATGAGATTCTTGGCAAGGACGCCAAGGTTTGGAACATCGAGCGCATTCAAAATGGGCTCCATAAGATGCTCGTTGCTAATAATTATGATTTCGTTTTTGTACACATGCCCGTTCCAACTACCCATGCTCATCATAAATGTGCGACCATTTTAGCCCTGCGTGCCGTACAAATGCTCGATGCTGAAAAGCGCCCAGTAATTATGGCTTCGCGTGGCCATACCATAGGCGTTGAAATGGATCCGTTTACTGGGCTTGACGAATTTCCGATTACCAAACTGATGGAGGGAAAACCTCATGTTTTTGATCGGACCCAACCGTTTGGTTATAAAGAACGACTAAATTATAAAATCATCGTCAATTGGGTGATCGCTGAACATAAATCACAAGGCACCATGCAACTCGCTATGCACAAAGGCGATCAAGAATGGTACTATCCCTTTGCTGTGAATAATAAACATGCTCATGAAAAAGCTGCTGCTTTATTTAAACGTTTAGAAGAGCCTCAATTTGAAACAAAAACCTATGGCTTTGGTGGTGGCACTGATCGCAAAAAAGCTGAAGAACTGAAAAAGAAATAGGAATTTATCATGCGTTTACTTTTATGTGCCCTGAGCATCCTCGCGTTTGCAAGCTGCGGTAGTAATTCAACAAAACAACAAGTCGTTGTTTATTCTCCACACGGTAAAGAAATTTTAGAACCAATTGAAAAGGCTTTTGAACAGGCGCATCCAGACATCGACATGGTCTGGTACGATCTACCGACCGCTACCTGTGCATCACGAATCCGCGCAGAGGCTGCTGCTCCGCAAGCCGATATTTGGTGGGGTGGTCCTGTTGGTGAATTTATTGGTGCCGAGCGTTCAGATTTATTAGCGGCCTATACACCGAGCTGGATCGATCAAGCCGATGCCAGCACTTATTCAAAAGATAAAAAGTGGTTTAGCGATTGGCAGACACCTGAAGTTATCATCTATAATAATAAAAAACTAAAAGCTGAAGAAGCACCGCAAGATTGGGATGATGTTCTGGATCCAAAGTGGACTGGTAAATTAATTATTCGTGATCCGCTTCAGTCAGGTACCATGAAAACTATTTATGGTGCCATGGTCTTGCGTGCCGAGTCCGTTGACGCTGGTTTTGAATGGTTGAAAAAACTCGATAAGCAAAATCTCGGCGTCTATGCGGCTAAGCCCTTGATGATGTACGAAGAAATTAAACGCGGCAAAGGTAATATCACCCTGTGGAATATGGCTGATGCTTATATTCAAGCCGAGCAAAATGGTTATCCTTTTGGATTTATTGTACCCAAATCGGGCACACCGGTTGTTCTTGAAGGCATTGCCATAACCAACAAGGCACCTAATCGAAAAGCTGCTGAAGCATTTTTTGAATGGGTAAGCAGTGCTGATCAATTAGTCGACCAAGCTAAACGCTATCACCGCATTCCTATTGCGCGTAAAGATATTGATAAGACTAAGCTTCCTGAATGGATGGCTGTCGAAATAAAAGCAATTCCTATTGACTGGAACAGCTTTGCTAGCGATGCTAGCACTTGGATGGAACGTTGGAAAAACGAAGTTCGAGGTAGCGGCGCTCAATAAATGACAGCAATTACTATACGAGGCATTGCAAAACGTTTTGAAGACCATCAAGCGGTAGCACCACTTGACCTGACTATCAGCAGCGGCTCCTTATTCACGCTGCTCGGCCCGAGTGGTTGCGGTAAGACAACATTACTACGCATGATTGCTGGTTTGGAACAGCAAGACCAAGGTTCTATTCTTTTTGGTGAACAAGATATTAGTTTATTACCCGCTGAGCATCGTCGTATTGGCATGGTCTTTCAGCACTATGCGCTCTTTCCGCATATGAATGTTTTTAAAAATGTGGCATATGGATTACACGGGCACGGATTAAGTACTACTGAAGTGCATGACAAAGTGATGCGTGCGCTCGGATTGCTAGGTCTGACCAATAAAGCTGAACGAGCAACGCCAGATTTATCTGGCGGCGAACAACAACGTGTCGCTCTTGCGCGCGCCATCGTCATTGAACCTGCTGTTTTATTATTTGATGAACCCTTAAGTAATTTAGACGCACGTTTACGTATCGATACCCGACAAGCCATTCGTCGTTTGGTGCATGATTTAAATATCACCAGTATTTTTGTCACCCACGATCAAGAAGAAGCCTTATCAATTGCTGATGAGATGGCTATCATGCGTAATGGACATGTGCTCCAGCAGGGCACGCCACAACAATGCTATCAACAACCACAGAATTCTTTTGTCGGTAATTTTCTTGGTCGGGCCAATATTATTCCGCTTGATGATGATGTACGTCGTGCTGTACCCGGGGTGTCTGAAAATGATGTTAGTATTTTAGTCCGTCCCGAACATTTACACATCTGTGATGCAAATGAATCTATATTAAATGGTGCGTTACGTTTAGTCGAGTTTCAAGGTATCGTTCATCGCTTACACCTGCAAAATGACAACTACCGCTTAGAAGTAACCGTATCAACTGATGAAGAACTACCAGAAATTGGTCAGCATGTTTATGTGCGCGCCGCCCAACAGCACATTCGCTTTTTTGACAAAGAGCAAACGTGAAGCACAGTTCCTGGTATTATTTTGGTGCTGGCTGCTTTCTACTTATTGCAGCCTATATTTTGTATCCGCTCGCTGCCCTGCTATGGGAAAGTTTTCATACTGAAGACGGCCTTACGCTAACGCATTATCAAGACGCTTTTAGCAATGATGCGCTGATGGGTATTTGGAATTCAATCTGGGTTTCTGTGCTCTCAACACTTGGTGCAGCGTGTATCGGTTTTCCAGCAAGTTTATTATTGCAAACACGCACCTTCCCTGGTCGCAAGCTGTGTTCACTCTTGATGTTTGCACCACTCATGCTGCCACCCTTAGTAGGCATGTTCGCTTTTTGGCTGCTTATTACTGATATTGGTTTTTTTCCTAAATTATTTCAAAATATTTTTGGGACTGAACGCCCCATCGGTGCCATGGGTGGCATTGCTGCTGTCATCCTTGTGCATGCCTATTCGTTTTCAGTATATTTTTATGCCTTATGCAGCGCCACACTACAACGTCGTGATTATGCTTTAATCGAGGCAGCGCGCAGTCTCGGTGCAGGTTTCTGGCGCATTTTCTTCAGCATCACTCTTCCTCAATTATTACCCAGCTTAGCCAGTGCTGCCGCGCTCACTTTTATGATGAGTATGGGCTCATTTTCTGCGCCGTATATTCTCGCCAACAGCACACCATTTTTATCGGTGTTAATTTACGAAGTGAATTTTGCCGAAGGTGTTATCGAACCACAATATGGACTTGCCGCAGCACTCAGTGTCATTGGTGCGATCATTTGCACCGTCTTTTTAATTCTAGCACGACGCTGGCAGGATCGCGGTCAAGCGCGTCGAGGTACGCAGCAGTTCACCTTGCCTGAACTACATGCTTGGCCAAAGCGTCTAGCAACAACAGCAGCCTGTGTCCTTACCTTCTTCATGCTGTTACCACAATTATATATCACCTTAATTGCCTTTTGTGATTACCCGCAGTGGGATACCAGTCTCCTACCACCTGCATACACCCTCGATAATTATCAGTCTATTTTTAACAGCGACAGCGCATTAGCACCAATTTTAAATTCTGGTTTTTATTCCTTTATCGCCCTCATCGTTTGTATGCTGTGGTCTTTATTAGCAGCAGGTATCATAGTGCGTAGTAAAAAACGCTGGGCCATTGGTATTGATATGTGCATGATGTTACCGCTTGCCTTACCCGGTACGGTTATCGCCTTTAGTTTATTGCGCGCCTTTTCAGTAGCGACACCGCAGACATTTTTTGTGGTATTAGCGCACGGCGTTTGGTTACTCCCACTCGCTTATTGCATCCGTTGTTTACCGCTAGCGTTGCGACCGTTGGTCTTAGCGCTTGAGTCATCGGACCCATCACATGAAGAAGCTGCGCGTAGCCTGGGCGCCTCACCCATGCGCTGTTTACAAACCATTATTGTACCGCACATGTGGCCTGCGATCATAGCCGCCAGTATTTTAGTCTATGTAACCTGCTTAGGGGAATTTGTCGCTTCGTTTATGCTCTATCGTCATGCTAATATTCCGATATCAGTCTATATGTATCAAATATTTCAAAGCGGTATTGCCAAAGCAGCTGCCTATAGTGTCTTATTGATGTTGCTCATGTTGGCGGCGAGTGGTCTACAACAATTGTTAAAGCGCAAACAATTAGTCACTTAAATCCAAAAGCTTAGCATTTTTTAAATAGGATGCATACAGTGATTTGTCGATGTGCGCATGGTCGATAACTCGTCCATCAAGATTGATTGCTTGGATGCGCACCTGTTGCTCGGAACAGTTAAATTTCACAAAATGCAGATCTCGATCATTGCCTTTTAATAATATATCGTTGTGCCCACGCAAACTGTCTAAACCTAAAGACGTGCTGATAACGGTGACGGCGTGTTGATCGTCAGTACTAACACGCAATGGATAAAGGCGCTGGTAGTTTTGTTGACGACCGCATAAAACAAAATCTATGCGATATTTCTGAAATAATTCCCATAAACGTTTGCGGTCCTGCACCACCCACTCACGCAAACCAACACCATGTGGTGGAACATGCATGCAGACGAATCGCCAACGTGCAAAGCTCATTTTTTGAAATGCTGATTCAATAATGGCTAATTGTTTGACTGAATCAGAGAGGCGTTGTGGGATACATAAAAAACACATAGCCATTGGGCCGCGTTCTACCGTATAGACTAAGCGTCCTGCCATATGCGGAAAAGCCGCTGTTAAGGTATCTAGTCCTTTGACAAAACTCACATCATGTTGGCCAGGGCTCAGATAAAAAGGTGTCGATGGCAGAATCTCTTGTAAGGGTTTGAAAAAATTATACGTCCAATCACGACCAAAATACGATGGATTCGATCGAGGACCGCCGCCAAAAACATTGCCCGTATGCACCAACATATCTGGTTGAATTTTCAGCATCTGTGCTACTAATCGTTTGTGCGTTTCGTCATTATTATTTTGACGACGTGAATGCCCGTAAACACAAAAGGTGATTTCCTTTTCGTATAACGGCGGCGTAGTAAATTGATACGGCCCCATTTTAATGCCATTACCTGAAATTGTATAGTTGTACGTGGTATTCGGCTTTAAATTTTTTAAATTAAAAAGTTGATGCTTATGTTTAGCATTATTAATGCGCAAAATATTATCAGGTGTATCCTCGTAAAACAAAATTAACTGTGTCGCTTCATCCATATGGACTAAAACCGACGCCTTGGTACTGCTCAAATGAGTTAATTGTGGACCACGCGAGTCAACGGCAGCTAAGCCAATGAAGAAACTTAGTATGAGAATGCAACTGCGAAACATTAAGCGAAGCCAAGCAGTTCTAATAAAATACGATGCGCTTCATCTAAATGCTCCACTATATAATGAGCACGATCAGCAACATCAGGTTCGGCATCTTTGAGATCTGGCACCATTATGGCCGTCATACCTGCACTCAATGCGGCGCGCATACCATTATTAGAGTCCTCTAAGGCCGCACACTCTTCCGGCGCTACATTTAAAGCTTGTGCCGCGTGCTGATAAATATCCGGCGCCGGTTTACCATTGGGAACTTCCGGGCCACAGACGATAGCATGAAATTCATGGTGAATTTCAGCGGCAGGTAAACACTGATGTACTTTGTGGCGTTCACTTGATGTCGCGATTGCAATTGGAATATCTCGAGAAAAAAGCGACTCTAATAAATCATGAGCACCAGGCATTGGTGGAATACCTTTTTCGCTTGCGATGTCTTGCCAACGTTGCGGCCATTGCTCACGAAATTCAAGCATTGGAAAATCATGGCCAAATTCGCGAATTAAAACTGCTTCCGAATCATCATTGTTCAAGCCAAGCATGCTGCGGTTCACTTCTTCAGTTAATTCATAACCAAAGTGGGCGACACCTTCACGCCATGCTGCTTGGTAGATTGGCTCGCTATTAATCAGCAGACCATCCATATCAAAAACTATTGCACGTATGTTACTCATATACTTGAAATATATTGCTTGCGATATTCTCGCGGACTGACTTCGAACATCTGCATGAATTGATTTGAAAAATAATTCTGCTGGGTAAAGCCAACTTGTCCACTGATATCGGCAATGGAACGATCAGTACTGGTCAATAAATGCGCCGCTTCTTGCAAGCGTACTGATTTCAACAACTGCGGAAAGGTCATCTCAAATAATTCTTTTATGACATGGCCAGCACGCGATGGTGATAAATCTAATTCAATAGCCAAATCATTTATTGATAATTTTTTATCAAGGTTTTCAGCCATAAAATCTAAAATACGCTGACGTCGATCGCTTGGGGTGTAAAAGGGCAGGCCTTTTAATAAATTACCGAGCTGTGTGGCAATTGCCCCAACCATCGTTTGGCGCTCTTCTAACCATGCCATTGATGGAGGAATAATAACATCGTCTTGCGGCGGCTCGCCTTGTCCGAACCAACAGGGGCCTGCATACAAAATGCCTGCAAAGACACCACCCATGTATACAGGAATTGCAATTTCCGTTAATCCCCACGGACAGGTTTGAATGCGACCTTCGGGATTATCGATTAATTCGCGGTGAACTTCCTGCATACAGTAACTAAAACATGTTTCCGTCTGGTCTTTGACCATGTTTTTCGTACAGGCCTTCTGATTGTGATGACGCCATTCATGGCATAAACCACTACGCCACAAGCGATCATGAAAGACTAAACGCAGGCCCAAAATTTTTGAGCCATCTTCCATCAGCTTATGAATGCGATCCTGAACCTGTTCATCGACGGTCGACATATGTATAGGAAAGCGTAGCGGAATTTTATACAACTGCAACGGCTATAATAGTAACTCTCTATGTAAAATACACTTATGGCTTATGGATCTATACCACCATCCAACTATCTAACCATCAATCATGGTTCGTCAGCGACGTTCCAAAGTGTTCCCCACAAGAACTTCATCAGCGTAAATACTTCGCGGCTTTCGATGAGCATCGCAAAGCATTCTTTTGAAGAGGAAATTAATCCGACTTTGTTGTCGTATAAATGCATTGAGGCAATTTCTTCAAGCGGCGCATGTGGTAAAAAACGCAAACGACGGCGATTTTCTTTACCAGGTCTTAATACATTCATTTCAGTTTCACTACGGCGCACACGAATAGCGTTTGCCCATAATCCTTTTTCGATACGACGCTTGACAAAGTCTTCTAAAAATCCTTCTCCAAGAATTTTTGTTATTTCAGTTGCATCGCTTATATACCAATATTCGCCGTTTTTAGCTTCGAGTAAGTCTTCGGTAATACGGCGAATACCCTCAACACCTTCGTAATAACGCAGGGTCGGCTTTTGTGTATTGCGATTAAAAATCTGCTGTAGGTCCGGCAAAATTTTACGAACACTTTGTTCCATCTTCTTTGGAATATCTAAAAGCACACGTGGATTTTCTGCTTGAAAAAATTGGCGCTTACCCTGCATGTTGCAGGTAATCAATCCACGTTGCACTAAGTTGTTGAGCATGTCATAGACCGACGGGCGTTTAAAACCGGTACGCTTGGCTAAATCAGATGCCTTTGCTTGGCCGAGTTCCAATAAGGCCAAATAGAGGGTCGTTTGTTTGTCAGAGAGCCCAAGCTCAGTTAGATACTCATGGTCCATCGTCTACTCCATTATGAATTACGTCGACATATTTCGACAGCATAGACGATTGGGAACCGTAAAGGTTTCACCTTTAATAGGAGCAGCTCACACTCCTAAGGGTGCAGTATTTAAGCATTGTTATAACAGTAGCTTAGCGAGGTCTCTTTAGGAGATACCGGCATAGGCCAGTACGCCGTCTTGAACGGAAAAACGTATGGAGTGTTGGTTTATCCGAAACACATGTTCTTCCGCAGACTGCTGCCAGTCGCATTCCGATCCATCAAAGCTCAAGAAGGTCGGATGGATGCTCCGCTTCATGTTGTGGTGCTCACGCCAATGCAACGTGCGAATGGGACCATCGTAGTTCCATTCTTTACATTCTATTTTATTGATCGGTGATAACGCAGTGATGCTCAATTGATCCTTGCGCCCATTTAAAACTGCCCGTGATTGTTCGAGCGTCACCGGTTGGCGCGTTTGCCAAAACCAATTGGCATCAACAAAGCTCTCTTCTTTAAATCCACTGCTCCACTCTTTGATGGCACCAGCGGCATCATCAAGCACTAAAATATTTTTACCGATGACCACAATGTGACGATTAAAAAAGCGCACACGATAGGGAAAGCCAGGTTGTAAATCGACACAAGCGTAGAAACCATTTTCATGCTCTTCTATTTTTGTAATGGGACACGTTGCATTCGGACACGTATTACCACCAACACTCACTGTATTATGCTGACTATTAGCTCCCTGCCCATAACCAGGATCACATAAAAATCGATCGTCACCCAAACCAAGAATAAAATGACCTTGGTCCTGATTATGATGACCACCACCATTCCAACCAGCCGTTACAAACATCCATAAATCATCATGCTGGTAACTAAGCCAATCGATTTCATGAAAATGTTTTAATCCGTTTGTGTCTGGATTCGCAACTGGCTGGTGTGCTTCCTGATGCCAGAAAAATTCAACATCATAAAATAATTGATGCGTGTCATTCCAAGGCCTCATCATTTGATGATGATAGCCTAATATTTCTGGTTTATTTAATGTGCGTGACCACCATGCCGCTTGAGCAATGCTGTATTCAATACCAAATTCATCACAGTTCGAAACATTTAATGTTCGCCCATCACCACCAACTAAATACGGCCAAATCATTAAGGTATCGATAAAACCCTGATGTTCTGACAGGCCTAAATCATTACCTGTCGCACGAAACCATGGGATGACAAAATCAGAGAGATGTCCTATTGCCGTACATTGATACATCGGCCCTTCACTATAACCGCCGCCCTCTAAATATTTGGGCAAATTGTAAGCAAGACAGGGGATTGCTGTACGCAATGTCGCACGTGCAAATTGCTCATTAAATTGCAATAAAACCAATGCTGCGATGCCGGCATTGCCATGTAAGGAAGGATTCCAGTTATAACAGTTTTCAATCCACCAATCTTTTTCTTCTATGCCAATATGATAAGCAGCTAAACCATGATGAATCAAGCAATCTGCATAACGCTCTTTTTGATTGTCACTTAAATAGGGCATCAAGGCGTCAAAACCAAACGATAAGGCAAATAACATATCGCCTGTATTTAAATTTGCACCGTGCAAACCCATAAATGCAGCATCCGGATGCCATTCCTTGGGACGAATACAGCATTCATCTAAAGCTCGTATGGCATTATTCAGAAAACGCTGGTCTTCGGTCACATACCATGCAGCGACGTTGCGACAGATAATATTCTTTAAAACACGCGACGCCCAAACACCTGGATAACCATAATCAGCCGGTTGAGCGCCTAATTTAATCGGCACATCGCAGATATCTTCACCATTGCATTCATTTTCCAAGCATGTGATAGCCTGAAGATTGCGCTCATGTAATTCTGCAAAAAATGGATCGGAAAGTTTATCTTTTAAATTCAACCACTGTTCATGGCTATAATACAATCCTGGTGATGTAAAAGAAATAGTATCAACATGCGTATCACAAACAGACTGTAATTCTTGGTGGTAATCGACCATACGAACCCTTTGTCACATTAAACGAATATCAACTTTGATAGACTCGCCATTTTGTAATAATTGTAAATAAGAGCAAATGACAAAGGTCTGACAACCAAAGAAACAAGTATCTAATCCTTCCAATTTATTTAAACCTTTGGTCGCTACTTTCTTAACTGCTGACATTCGACCGCGTCGCAAATGCAAGCAAGACACCGCTAGTAAAATAAGACCCTGAATAAACCGACTGTTTTCATCTTTTCGACCGAGATGATGCCAAATACCTTCGAAGGCTTCGTGTGCTTCCCAAAAATAACCATGATTTAATAAATCTATTCCATAAAGATAATCGTCAGACTCTTTCCAGCGCTGTGGTTCGAATTCTACAGCCTCTTCTTCATGTCCATAACTGTGGCCATCCTCATCAATAACCGGATGTGGATTTTGACCTGGCGTGTAGCGATACGGAGGAAACGGGCGTGGTGAATAGCGTTGCATACTTATACACAAGATGCTAATGCCGTTTAGGCCAAGTCGAGGCTAATCACTCTAATTGAAGTAATTAACTTTATTTACAGCACAGGTCACCGCTCCTTCCTACATTCGTTTTATACATAGATGCGCATACTGCTCTTATGTTTATTTCCATTTGTAATCGCAGCCCAAGACGGTGGATTCTTGCTCAGCGATGTCATGCGTGGCAAAGCAAAATCATCATCGGATAAAACATGTGATGACGATCGCTCAAAAAAACGCTGTTCATCTTCTTCGTCTTCGTCGTGTTTTTCCTTTTTCAATTTATTTTATACCAATGATGACGATGATTATTACGATAGCTCCGATTATTCTCATTCCTACGATACACCATGGGATAATGTAGTTATTGCACCTGTTTTTGCCTACACCAATTTTCATGGTCACGAGATCGATCATATTCATCAAGGCGGCTTTTCTGTTGGTCTGGCTGCTGAGGACTTTGAAATTTCACTCCTCTATTTGAGTGGGCCTATAACTTTTTCTGAACAATCACTCAGCCAGCAATCTACTGACAATGCCTCTAGCAGTGACTTTGCGCTCCAGGCGCGTGTCTTTCTTGACGATAACCTGTGGCGACCTTTTTTTGGTTTTGGCATTTCTGCCGGGATGACGGCATGGGATTATCAACAAGCAGTTTTTTTAGATGATCCTATTCACAGTGATTATGTTCGTCATCATTCAGTCTATCTCGGCCTGGGACTTTCCTATCGCATCGAGGAGAAGTTTCACTTCTCCTGCGAAATACAATCTCATGACATGGCATTTAATGAATTAACTGACGCTGGCTTTGTTAATGATGTCTTTGGCTATACCAATGCCGTTCGTTACGTCGCGGGTCTCAACATACACTTTTAAAGAATAAAGCCCTTTCTTGCTCATATTTTAGCAATCACACAGTATTGCACCGAATAAAAATCATCCATAGTACCGGATTAGGAGAAGCACAATGAATCGTTTAAGTTTTGTCGCTATGAGTTGTCTATTGGGTATGGGTAGTCTCTGCGCTGCGGAATCAATTGGTTGGCGCACTGATGGTAGCGGATCTTATCAAGTCGATAAGGCACCAACAAAATGGTCTGATACAGACAATGCCGTTTGGCGTCAGAAAATGCCCGCCTGGTCTAATACCAGTCCTATTATTATTGGCGATAAAATTTTCACCTGTGCTGAACCAGCAACGTTATTATGCCTCAATAAAAAAGATGGTTCGATCCTGTGGCAAGCTAATAACCATTATAAGGATGTAGCAGATCCTGCTGAAGCAGATAAAATTGATGCCGCACTAAAAGAGGCTACCCCTATTTTTAAAGAGCTAGAGAGTCTAAAACGTAAAATTCGTAGTTTACGCAAGCAGGCCCGAAAGAAAGACGGCAATAATGACAATGCGCGCGTAGAAATGGAAAAACTCTTATCGCGTCAAAAAGAATTAAATGAAAAAATTGAAAAGAATGAAATTGCAAAGAAATATCGTGAGCCCAGTAAACATGGAGCCAATGGTTACTGTAGCTACATTCCTGTTAGTGATGGTCAGCACATTTATGTTGCATACGGCCTTGGCACCATTTCTTGCTTTGACCTCAACGGCAAACGCATATGGAGTGTCCTCGGCCAAAAACCCAGCCAAGGTTGGGGCGGCAGTACCTCACCCGTATTAGCTGGTGAAGTTGTCGTTGTCGGCCTCAAAGATTATATCGCCTATGATAAAAAAACAGGCACTGAAAAATGGCGAGTTGCTGTCAAGAATAGCTATGGCTCGCCTATAGTTGTGCGCATTGGCAATGATGATGTCATCATTACTCCGCAAGGCGTAGCCCTGAATGCAAAAGACGGTTCAGTCATTGATGACAATTTATTTACACCAGTTCCTTACAATGCGCCTATTGTGCACGATGGAGTTATTTACGCCGTTGGTGCTCGTGACTCTGAATGTGCAGCAGTAAAAATTCCGGACAGCATGACAGGTGAATTTGAGCAACTATGGAAAACGACTGTTGAAAAAAATCGATATTATTCATCACCACTATTTCACGATGGTTTACTGTACGTACTTCATCGCAGCGGTGCGCTTTCGGCTATTAACCCAGCTGATGGAAGTGTGGTCAACAGCGTCAATGTAAAGGGCATGAAAGGCAACAGTGTTTACACGAGTCCCACTTATGCTGCCGGTCATATTTATATTGGTGATGAAGCCGGTTTAGTGGTTGTCTTTGAAGCTGGCAAGGACTTAAAGGAAGTTGCTCGCAATAAACAGGAAGGAACACGTTGTAATCCTGTGTTTGAGGGCGATAAAATGTATATGCGTACCAATAATCATATGTTGTGTATTCAAGCGCCGTAAACCCAGCTCTCTGACTTAACTCAAGGGCTGGATTTCGATCCAGCCCTTTCTTATTGGAAGATTTCAAATGAAATTGATTGATCTACGTGATTGCCCACAACATATACCCCTACTCGCAGAATGGCATCATGCAGAATGGAGTTACTTACATCCTGACACAAAAATTGATGAACGCATTGATCGGATGCAACGCTATTTAGTCAAAGATTTTATTCCGACAACCTGGGTATGCTTCGATGATGACGAAAATGTAGTCGGTTCTGTTGCTATTGTGCATTCAGACATGGACACGCGTAAAGAACTTGGGCCGTGGTTGGCTAGCGTTTATGTTGATGAATCACAACGTGGTAAGGGCCTTGGAAAAATAATGGTTCAACATGTCATGGACGAATGCCGTGCACAAGGAATCGACCCGTTGTATCTCTTTACTCCTGGCCAATCAGCATTTTATCGTAAATTGGGCTGGGTCGATCATGAAGCCGTTAATCATAACGGCACCGATGTCTTAATTATGCGCGTAGATTTATCGAATTAATCGTGCTGCATAATAATTTCCGGCGCATCGACTTTTAAAAGTTTATAAATATCACGCCAGCGTTGGTATTGGTTATCATCAACAATGTCTGGTAGAAAGCCTAAATTAATGTAGGTCTTTATTGCCGGTAACCGAAAGTCATCCGTTTGTAATACAGCGTCCGGGCAGCCTTCGCGTTTAAACTGATGCAACACTGCTACATTCACAGCATATCCTAGGCGTTTCCCCGCTTCACTTTTTAATACGCCAACCATGTGTACATAGCCACAATCAGGACCGTATTTATCATCACGGCGAAAAGCGCTAGTCGTTCCAACTGGTTTACCATCGGCATTACAAATAAAACGAATGCGTTCTGGTTTAAATGAAACATCGCCGAGCATATATTCTTTAAAGCGTTCAACGCCCCACTCTTCTTCAAATGATTCGGTAATTATTTCACTCCACGCTTCTGCATCACCTTCTTGATAATGACGCTCGCTGTAGCCTTCTGGTAAAGACAATTCATCTGGAAGACCGTCCAGGTTTGGTCTACGCATAATCAACTGTGGTTTTAACGCTTCATTCATCAGACCATCTCCACTGCTACTTGGTTATAAGGAGCCCCACCTCAAAGGAGAATATCCAGATTCAGTTATTTATTATGAAAAAACGTTATTTTATCAATTTCCTATTAGTCATAAATATAGCTTTGACAATTATTTATAAAATAAATAGATACGATAATGTCTTTTTTCCTTTACGCGAGAGCCGGCAGGTTTTAAGCTGCAGCGCATGCACGATGCTGAGATTCATTACGTCAATTGTTTTACGCGAGACGAACGCGCCGATTACATTCAGCAAGCACACATCGTTGGTCTTCATTGTCACGGCCTCAGTGATTACAAAATAAATGGGCGGGAATATAAGCGCTTAGACGGAACGCTTTCATTTACGCCAGCGGGCTCCCATATCGAATTTACCTCCAAGGGAAATCGTGAGAATTGGGTCATAACCTTTTCTAGTGATTTAATCCGTGGTACTGAAAAACATGATGAGTGCGAAGTTTTTTTTAATGGGAGTTGGATCCGTATTCAGAGCCATCATAAGATTCCCGACGAACACGTTTCAGGCTGGCGTGGTGAATTTATGCGTATGCGCGATGCGTATATGAATCCCGTGCCACAAAATCAATTTCGCGTTCACCTCGGACTGATGAATGTTTGGCGTTATTTTGTGAGTGGCGAACCTGATCGATACAACATGACCGCTGCTCAACGGCTTAAAAACCTCATTGATGAGGATAAAAACTTTGAACGCAGTCTAGAACAGATTGCCATTAACATCGATTATAGTATCGATCATCTGCGGCAATTATTTAAGCAAGAATTCAATATGACACCGAAGGCCTACCGTAATCAACGACGTATGGCTAAGGCTATGGATATGGTTTCTAATTCAGATTTTAATATTAGTAAAATAGCCGAGACCTGTGGCTACGAACAGGTCTCTCATTTTTCAGCTAGCTTTCGCCAACATTTTGATCAGTCACCGCGTGAAGCTATAAAGAAATTTCGCACTTAATTAACGTCGGTAGAGCACTAACACAAACAACGAACTTAGAATACCGAGTGCGGCAACAGGTGAGAAATGTCCACCAATGTCGAAGTGTTGGCAGTAGTCGACTGCCAAACCAAGCAATGGTGCTAACAGCATACAGGCAAAACTCCGTGATTGGCTCTCGACCGATAATAAGGTTGCCCCGTCTTTCTCATCACCGACTTCATCAAAGCGTGAAACAATCAACGGTCGCCATAAATTTTGAATCACATGAATAAACATAAACAATAAGACAGCGGCTAGATGCCATTCGAAAAACAAACAGACAAAAATACCAATATAGATCAATCCATTTACATACCAAATATGACGTGATGCAGCATCTTCACTACCACTGTATTCAGTGACCCGATGTGATAAGCGACTAGCAAAGGCACTCATGATATGCAGAAACATATAGACCACAGCGATAATGATCGCCGTGCGTTGCGCTTCGTCTGTTCCTAGGACTGCAGGAATGCTAATCGCCAATCCAACAATTATTGGCTGAATGTAATCTTTATTTGACTTAAATACTCCTTCAAAAGACATTGATTCTACCAACAAACGTCGCAGAGGTCGTTGGACCATACATTGTTTTAGTACGGTAAAGCTTTGCCTGACTACGTGTAGGGCGCTCTGTTCTCCCTTATGCTCAGCATCTAAGCTACTTGGATAAGTAGCTAAATTATATAAACCAATGAGATAGGGAAGCAAACTAGCCCAAAATAAATACGTGTAATCATTGGTAATTAAAACAATGGCACAGGCAATCGGAATCGATAGCGCCGAACCCCATTTCGACCAGGAGCGAGTATAACCATAAATTTTTTGTTTTTCATCAGTGCGCTCCTGCTGTCGCAACCATGTAAAAATCATTGCCTTATGCGTACCGGTTCTGAAGGCGTCGCCCATAGCAAAGGGCAACATTGCCAACAGACAATGCCAAAATTCAGTTGAGAGTGCTAGAACAACAAAAGAAATTACATACGCAGTAAATGAGAACACCATACATCGACGCCGACCATATATATCAGCAAGCGCACCACTGGGAATTTCAAAAATATTTAATAATAATTCACGCACACCGATGATGACACCGATCTGCCAAAAACTCATCTCTAATTGTAACAAATAGAGAAAGAAAAACGGTTCGAAGTAACGTTGATTCTTGAGAAAGCCGTATAAGGCAAAACGAAATAGCATGAACTACTCGTTGGTTTTATTCAGATCGTGACCAGCGTAATATCCCAAATCTTTATCATTCGCTAATTTGCACATGAAACTTATTTGGCCAACATGATAACTCAAATGCTCAAGTACATGAATGAGCGCAGAGCAAACTTTGTGATCAAATCCCTGTATCCTGACCTGTTCTTCTAAACGCTCTTTACTTAACGACGCAACAACGCCACAGGCGTTATCGCACACCGTCTTAAACTGTTGAAACAAAGTGGCATTATCGAGATCAGGTTTGTGTGTGAATTCAAGATCACGCTGACGGGCATCGGGTTGTCCACCGATACCTGATAAAACATATTGCGTTATGTTGCCACAGAGATGCAGCAGTAAATTTCCTATCGAAACCAGATTCTTGTTCGCATCGTGCCAGACCTGCTCCTCGTTAAGCTGGGCAAGGCATATATCAACCCGCCGCACGGATTCTTGAAAATGAGCAACGGCAGTTTCGTTTATGAGCGTTTCTATGGTTTTCATAGAGACATTGCAAAGGCCTTCACTTATTTTGCAATATCCTTTTTCCATTCAAAGCGATGGCCTTGGGCCTGTTCTTTGAACTCATTGCGCAGGAATCTCTTATCCTCAGCACTTTCTTTGAGGTAGGCATTATAAAATGCCAATGCACCTTGCTTGACTAAGTCGGTATGCTCTTTGTCGGTTTTCTTTTCAGATTGTTTACCAAGTCGATTACCAGAAAAGGTAGCGTGGTCAGCATCCTTGAGCACCAATAAATATTGATCCTCCTTGTCGAGATTCAGATACGGCTTCACGCGATCACTTGCTTTGAGATGCTTTTGGTGCGGCAACGGAAAACCATCTGTAGTGCCAGTCATATGAAATAATGGAATATCAATTTCCTTATAATGATCTTTGATATTGCCGACGACTCGCTCTGGTTCACTTGGGCTTAATACGACCGCTGCTTTAATACTTGGTTCTTTATAGCTTATCTTAAATGGACTCATCAACTCGCCTGCTGCTGCCATAGTACTGCGTGCTCCATAACTATGACCTGCCATACCAATACGTTCGAGATTGAGATAGCCTTTTAGAATCGCATCGCTCTGATTAATATTGTGCAAATGTTTAACGAAGGCTGGAAGATCAGTAAAGCGATTGAGTGCATTTTTAGGTTGCTTAATAGATGCAGCAAGTTTCTGGATTATTGCGTTTCGCGTGCGTTCACCTTTCCACACCTGCACATCGGATCCATGGTGTTGAATATGAAAGCAAATATATCCATTATCAGCTAAATGCTCACCCAGATAAGCCGCTGCTTTAATCGAACCACCGAGTCCATGCGAAAAAATAATAACAGGATATTTACCCTCAAGCTGCTTCGGGTAATAACAGCGGTAAGGCACTTCACGCTCACGCTGTGTATCTTTAAAAATTCCATCCTGCTGCTCTGCAGCCGGAATAAGAAAAAAGAGCAAGCAACAACACAAACTACATAAAAATTTCATCACCATGATCCCTTAATAATATACCCCGCTTCGCTCGAATGGTTACAGCATAGCCACTCATTGACAGGAACAATCGTGATGCATCCGACATTTCGTTGGCATTTAGATAATTGCATGGAAACTCCCGCCATGCTTGAAGCTATGTGGAAACAGGAAGCAATTACCATTGAATCGGCCTTTCTCGATCGTGCTGCAAAGGCTGCACGTCCACATACCTTTATACGACTCATTCCTAAACAAATCATGACAGCACTCAGTCCTTTAGACCCACAGGATGCTGATGAAGCAACGGTGCTGCGCATTGCTCAAGCTGTCAAAGACATGGGTGGACGAATTTTCATTGTTGGTGGCTATGTTCGTGATCGATTATTAGGATTACCAAGCAAAGACCTTGATGTTGAAGTATTCGGTCTTGATTCCGATCAACTCAAAACCTTGTTAAGCACGGAAGGAACGGTTGATTGTGTAGGCGAAAGTTTTGGCGTGTTCATGATTCACGGTTGTGCTGTCGATTGGAGTTTGCCACGACGCGATAGCAAAGTTGGCCGTGGTCACCGTGGTATTGATGTGCACACCGATCCGCATTTATCCTATGATGAAGCAGCGCGCCGTCGTGATTTATCCATCAATGCATTAATGTGGGATCCACTTGTCAATGAATTAGTCGACCCCTTCAATGGCATTGATGACTTACGCAGCGGAACATTACGCGCCGTTGATACCGCTTTATTTAGTGATGATCCACTACGCGGGTTACGCGCTGTGCGCATCGCTAGTGTCTTTGGTTTTTTACCCGATCCTGAACTGATTGCTTTAATGCGTGCACAAGATTTATCTGAATTAAGCACTGAGCGCTTATGGGGAGAATGGGAAAAAATTGCATTAAAGTCACGGCTACCGAGCTTGGCATTGTTGTGTCTCGAAGATTCTGGTCTCATTCAATATTTTCCGGAACTTGATGCATTACGTGATGTTCAACAGGATCCGCAATGGCACCCAGAAGGTGATGTGTACGTACATACGGCTATGGTCATGGACGCAGCAGTAAAACTACGCAACGGTGATCGCGAACATGATCTTGCATTAATGTTTGGATCGCTGTGTCATGATTTAGGTAAAGCACCTACTACTGAATTTATTGATGATCACTGGCGATCACGTGGCCATGAAGAAGCAGGTATATCGTTAACTGAATCTTTTTTACACAACATTCAAAGCCCTCATGAATTAATTAAGCAGGCAAGTATTTTAGTTTCCGAACATTTAAAACCTGTTTCTTTACAAAAGGGCGACGCCAAGCCCGCTGCCTATCGTCGTCTTGCGCGTAAATGTGCCGATAAGCACGTGCATTTATCATTACTCGCACAAGTCTGTGAAGCTGACCATCGCGGCCGCACCAGCCTTGATGCTGATCTTGATCAAATTCCCTATATTCAGTCGTTTTATCAACACATCGACACCATGAATTTAGCCGACTCCGCTCCACAGCCAGCCGTCCTTGGTCGCCACCTTATTGAACGTGGCTATAAGCCAGGTCCTGAAATGGGTAAGATCCTCGAACAATGTTTTGAATATCAGCTCGATTCAGGCTGCGTTGATATTGAAGAAATCATTGCCCATTTGAATTTGTAATGGCTGCACTTTCTATTAGCGCTTTAAACATTCGTTCCTGCTTGAGATCGCGGTCGCCGTAATGTGTTTTAACCACATAGCCTTCTGTTTGTGTAAGGTGCACAACAAGCGTCTGTAAAATTTTAGTACCGGCAGACGTCTTGTTTAATTCTTTAATGACATATTCCATACGCCCATGCCAATCGATGCTTGCTTTTAATATTTTTACATGTGTTTTCATATCTTTATAATATTCATAACCACTCTCATGATAGACGAGAAAGAGTAACCGTAGTAGATCCGCTTCGTTCGCATACCAATCATTTAAGAATGCACATTTGCGCACCCATTCGCTATTGGTTACGCGTGGGCCTTTGATCAATAAGGAGTTTACCATAAACTTTTCTGCTCGAACGCGGTCCTTACTCTCTGACGGTAGCCTCGCCATATATGTATAAATGTGGGATAAATCTTCAGTTTTTCCACACAACCTCTTAATGTCACTAGTAAACAATTCAGTTATCGAATCCATCGGTATTTTTCGTTGGGCGAGCATCACCTTCTTATAGTAAGGGAATCCATATTTCTTCTTTGACCCTCTTGTTATTTTTTCAGAAGCATACCCCTTAATCAACTCAATATGTTTACTGTTTTGAGATTGTAAAATTGAAGAAATATAACCACTTTTTTCAAAGTTATTTCCCTTTTCCCAAATTTCTCGAGGCAGCTCCTGATAGAACGGTTGTCTGCCTATTGATAACAACACATAAATATTTTTGCTATTCCTGCTCTCATTGAAAAATCCATTTTCAAACATTTTCCTTGCCACTTCGGCAGTTTCTTGTGAATAATGATTATTAACCTTAAAATAATCCATTAATTCATCGACGCAGCGCCGCGTTAAAACATCATAATCTTTAAACATCAGCATACGCTCTTCGATTGACAGATCATCTATTACTCTTTCTAAAATACGTGAAATAATAGATTGTAATTGCTTTGGATGTTTGTTTATGAGTTTGATCAACGTAGCCACGTCGTTTTGTGCAAATTGCAACAATCGTTGGGCCGAATGTCCATAACTATGTGAATCTTCTGCGTATAATAAAAATAATTCGATAAAAGCGTCATCATCGATTGCCGCCATCGATACAATGTCGGTGGTCCAATAGCATTGTTTTACATCACCTACTAGTAATAACTCGGTTAACTGCTGTTTATCTACTTCGCTTAAACCTTTTTCACACTCATGGGCAATGTATTCGAGCTGGGTTTCAGTATACGTATTCAGTTTCTTAAATACCATTGCTCTATCTGCATCTTCAATCCTACCAATGACCATGATCACCGAGATAGCTTTCCAGCGCTCACGATCACTACGCGTGGTGTCGTGATAAATTTTAATCAATGGCTTATAGCACTTGTCCACATTCGAACGAATGAGTAAGTGCATGGCACGGATCCGATGCTCTTCATCCGCAGATTCTAATTCTTTAAGCGCCATATCGGTGTTCTGTTCGGTCGAATAGCGCATGTAACGACGAAATACTTTTCGACGTTCTTCAGGATCATCGGTGTGGTAATAAGCGCGTAAGAGCACTTGTGGATCGACAACGTTTTGTCGAGTGAGCTGCGGAAAGAAAACAGGCAAAACAAAATAATAAACAGCAATTGCTATAATCAGAAAGACCATCATTGCCGCTATGCGCCAATACATGGCAACTTTACTGTCTTTCGTTAACTGGCGCTCATCAACCATAGCACCAGTATAGCGCAGCACTTAAGCAAGAAAACGCTGTTTACTTGCAATTTTTTGGCAATTTATTTCTGGGCCAAACCAAGGTCCTGTTCGACCTGATCACGCTCTTCCTTGCCAATTTTCATCAAATAACTTTGACCCTCTTTGCTTTTACCATCTGCATAGAAAAAGAACGCCGCAACTGCTAAGCTTTCATTTGTGCCTTTTTGTGCGATGCCCTTGGCCAACGAACAACGATCCTTGAGTTTGAGGCGATTGAGCGGGTAGCTCATTTCTTGTGAGCCAGAGCTTATCTTCAGTATTTTGCCGCCGCTTAATTCATCAACGCGATACTGCTTACCCATAAAATCAAAATACGGATGTTTGCCGCTCGCTAGTTTTTCTTCGAGCGCTTTCTTCAAACGTTCACCCCAAGCCTTCATAGTTTCATCATCGACACTCGCGGTTTTCTTTGGTGCTTTCTCTTTCTTTTCCTTTTTATCTTTTTTACTACGTCGAGATGACTTCTTATCTGCTTTGGCCACCACTTCCGAAGCTTCCCCGGCATTCAACTCACTAAAAAGCGAGTAATCGCCATTAAGCTTGCCAGGATTTCCTTTACCAAGAATCAACGCAACCGAAGTAAACGGTGCTAGTTCTATTACATCTTTATATTCTTCTTTAGCAGCTGTGTACCAAGTACCTTTAATCGGGAACTGCACATCATTAACCGTGTCATTGATAAAGCAGTGCGGCCTGCCAACCAAGCTTTTACTTGTCGGATTTACCTTGCCAATAAAAGTTGCTGGGTTTTTATCAGCCCACGCATATTGCTTTTGCCAATCAACGAGCGTCATGTTATTGCTTTGCCAATTTTTACCATCGGTCGCAACCCAATTCGCATAGGGATTGATGAACGCATTATTGGTCATAGTGCCGTAATTAAACCCTTCATCACGGAAGCGAATCGGTGTTTGTTCGGGGCTCATCGCTACAAAGGTATTATCTGATATGTTGTGGTTTTGGTTTTTGGCCTGTCCTTGTTTACCTTTAAGTAGAATACCATCCTTATTTCCCAATAAAACATTACCCGTTACTTCACAGGTATAATTGTTATATAAGAAAATGCCGTGGCAGCCTGAATTAACCACCGTGTTATTGATGATCTTGGTGTTTTTAAATTGACTTAAAAACTCTGGCCAAATGCCCTGTCCTAAATTGGCCCACTTTTGTGAAGATATATTATTACCAACGGTATCTAAAATAATATTATGACGAATAATACTGGCATCGCAGTTGGTGTAGACCGCGCCACCATCGTTAAGCGTCGACATACACTTGCGAAAAACATTATATTCAACGACTTGATTTGGGCTGCCTAAGATAACGCCACAGTATCCTGTGCCATGAATGCGATTGTGATGGATGCGTACGCCATTGGCGTTAGTGACAATAATAGCCGATGCATGCCAGACACCACTACCACCATAACCAGGTACCGTACCAATGCGATTCATGGTGTTGTGGTGAAACTCAGTTTTAGATTTATTAGCTTTGTTTTCATTCCAGGAAATGCCAACATTCAAACAATCTTCAAATAATGAATTGCGAACAATAGAACCATTTGCATCCCAGGCCCCAGTTACTGCCGTATCTGTTATGCCACGGAATACACAGGAATCGATAATGCCAGGGCGGCCAAAGCCGACGGCTTTCTTTTTATAATGACGAAATTCGAGGTTCTTTACTGTACCACCGCTAATCTTCATACCTTCATCAAAAACCACACCTTCAACCAGAGCAGTATTAATGTCGTCAATATCTTCACCTGGATAAATATATAATTTCTTTGCTGCTTTATCTAAAAACCATTCACTTGGATAATCCAATTCTTCAAATTTGTTATCCATATAAAAACCACTGGCATCACCATTATGATTTGGGCCTATCGGCTGCCCGGCTAAGCGCATAACCTTTTGACCATCCCAATTTTGAACGACACGAGTTTCAAACCACCATGACCAACGACGCCAGCGTACATTAGCCCCATTCCAATAACCTGATTTGTTGCGTGGGTGTTTGGCAAGCTCAGTCGATTTTATTTGCGAGCCACTATTACCAGCGTCCGTACGTGCCCAACCGGTATTTGGATATCGGGCGATGTTCATCAATTTGCCGTTGACATAAAGATGCTGCACATCGTCGGCACAATTGACGACGTATATTTTTTTATTGTCTTTTGACGTTTCAAATTTGGTGTAGGAACGACTGCCTGCCAATACTGGCAGTGGTAAATTTTTTGGGCCAAAGGCATCGACAGTTCCACCACCGAGATTCACATTTTCTTCACGAAACACACTACCACGAAAAACCATAAGGGTGTCGTTTGCGCTCAATCGACTGCAAGCATGCTTGAGGGTTTGCCATGCTGAACCTGGTGCCTTGCCGCTATTTTTATCGCTACCCTTTTTAGACGAGACGTAATAAACAGCAGCGTGCAAGTTACCAAGCGTTATTAAGAGCAATGAAACTATTAGAAATACGGTGCGCAGCATGAACCTCTCCTTCTCCACTCTTATTTAACAAATACGCAAAACCTAACATCTTTGTTTTTAAGTATTTATGAAAAGCGGATTAACGTCATCTAGCTTAGAACGTTCAGGTCAAAAGTCTACGCTTAGTCCATACATGTCTGTACCCATGTAATTACATGCAAATTAATTTTTCTTAGTTGCTGGACCACTGATTGGCTTGCGGTCTTTTTCTTCTTTGCTTTCTGTCGGTTTTTCTTCGACAACTGGTTCCGGCTTAGGCATTTCTTTATTTTCAGCAGCGTTTTTTAATTTTTCTAAACCGCGTTCAAACATGGGCGCTGTCATTTTATCAACCATCAGGGCCATGTAGCCACCGACGACCAATGTATCGACGCGGCCAGTCATAGTCCATTCAACATGGGTGTGGTCGCCTTCTGCTTTAAAATGCATAACACAGTCAGCAGTCATCGTATCGTTTTCAAAATAACATGTATAGGCAACTTTATCTTCGCTTACCTCAGTGAATTCTAATCGTCCATTACCTTGTTCACCGGACCATGATTGGCTCGCGCCAACGCCACTGATCTTATCGCCTACTTTAATGTCGAGTTTTGGTTCGCATTCTTCCCATGGTGACCAGTGCGGCCATTGATTTAAATTTTTCACATAAGCGGCTACATGGGTTGGATTAGTTTCAATATGTATACTGCGCGTCACATTATAATCTTTGGGAAGAAAAAATCCGACCACAAACAAAATGACCACAACAAATACGATAAAAATCAGCAGGTTCTTCAATAGCTTCATCGTTCTATCCTCGGCGGCAAATGATAGGCTTAAGAGCTGCCGGACAAGTAAAGATAAGCTACAATTGCCAGACTAGATGAGCCCTGCAATACGCAGTACGTCGTCGAGTTGCTCAACAAAATGAACCGTATAGCCCTTTTGTAGGTGCTCTGGTAACTCGTCCCAGTCGCGTTCATTTGCCTTCGGCAATATGATCGTTTTGAGTCCAGCACGTTTTGCAGCGACGATCTTTTCACGTACCCCACCAATTGGATAAACCCGACCGGTTAAGGTTAATTCACCAGTCATCCCTAATTTACGCTTTACTGCTTTGCCGAGTGCTAAAGACACCAAGGCCGTTGCTATCGATATACCTGCGGATGGTCCGTCTTTGGGAGTCGCGCCAGCAGGAAAATGCACATGGACGCTATGTTTATCAAACCAGTCATCTTTAATTTTAAAATCAGCAGTGCGAGCGTGCAAATACGAGCGTGTTAAGCTCACACTTTCTTTCATCACATCACCAAGCTGTCCAGTTAAGGTTAGTCCACCTTTTTCACTAGCTGTTGCGATTGCCTCAATTTCTAAAGTGGCACCACCCATTGCAGTCCATGCTAAACCAGTCACAACTCCAGGAGTTGCTGTAGCGATGAGATCTTCGTCAGACATATAGGGTTTACCTAAATAATCACTGAGATTATCCTGGTTAATTTTGTGTAAGGCAAATGCATCTTCATCTTCAGCTTTTTTAGTCGCAACTTTTCGACATATTTTGGCAATTAATTGTTCAAGCTGACGCACGCCAGCTTCGCGTGCATAACCACGCACCAGACCAGTTAACGCATTGCGCTGAAACTGAATGTCAGCACGACGCAGGCCATGCGCTTTACGCTGCTTGGGTACTAAATAACTGCTGGCAATTTTTACTTTCTCTGCCTCGATGTAGCCGGGCAGACGAATTATTTCCATGCGATCACGTAATGGCTCTGGAATACCGCCTAATTCATTAGCGGTACAAATGAACAAGACTTGTGATAAATCAATACGCACATCAAGGTAATGATCTAAAAAATCATTATTTTGTTCGGGATCTAGGACCTCTAATAAAGCACTCGCCGGATCACCTTGCATGCCATGTGATAATTTATCTATCTCATCAAGCAAAATGACGGGATTCATACTACCACAGCGGCGTAGTGCCTGAGCTATTTTACCAGGCAGCGCACCAACGTAGGTACGCCGATGTCCTTTTATTTCTGCCTCATCACGCATACCGCCAACACTAAAACGATAGAACTCACGGCCTAAATTACGCGCAATACTTTTACCGATAGATGTTTTACCCGTACCCGGAGGACCGACTAAGGCGATGATGCCGCCACCGCGGTCTTCTTTTAATTTACGCACGCCACAAAATTCAATGAAGCGTTTTTTAATATCACTCATGCCGTAATGATCGTCATCCAAACCCTTACGAATAGTTTTTAAATCAAGGACATCATCGGTGATATCACCCCACGGCATATCAGTGAGCCATTCCAAACGATTGCGTGCGACCCCATATTCGCTCGATGCTGGTTCCAAAATTTGCATCTTTTTAAGTTCTTCTTCAATGGTCGAGCGTACCTCGTCAGACATCTTATTTTTTTTCGCATCAAAGGCTTTTTGAAACTTATCAACTTCTAATGACTTCTCGTCTGTTTCGACTCCAAGCTCTTCTTTGATTGCCTTTAATTGTTCATTGAGGAAAAATTTGCGTTGTTGCTCGGTCATCTTGTTTTCAATTTGACCAGCAATACGTGCTTTTATTTGGGTTAATTCACTTTCCTTCGCTAATAAGGCTAAAACCTTTTCCATCCGAGGAACAATGTCGATCGTTTCAAGAATACTTTGTATATCTTCTCGCGCTGCTGTCGTTAATGACGCTGATAAGTCAGCCAAGCGACCAGGGCCATCAATATTATTATAATTGGCCAAGACCATTTTTATTTCATCAGCAAAAACCGGATTGTGCTGAATTAAATCTTTTAACGCTGTCACGATGGCCATGGCCAAGGCGCGCACTTCGGTGTCGCTAGCATCAACTTTAGGTTGAATCGGTTTACCTTTAACAATCACATGTGGGTCGTTGCTGATTTGTTCGGTTATTTCAAAACGTGCAATGACCTGAGCAAAAACTTGTATGCCCTGGCCGCCTTCTTCATGGGCTTTCATGACCCGTGCAATACAACCAACCTTATAGAGTTCATCGATGCTGTAGCTTTGTTCCTCATCCATCGGCTCTCTGGTTAAAAAGAAACCGATATAACCAGATTGTTGTTCAATTGCATATTGCACAGCCGCCGAAAGTCGACCTTCTGGAATCATCAACGGCAACATCATGGTTGGAAATACCGGTCGCTGATTCATCGGCAAACAAACCAATACGTCTGGCAACTGATCATCTGTGCGTTTTATCGCCGATGTCTGCTCATCGATTTGCACTTCTTCTATGACTGCATCTACATCGACCTCAAACACTTCGGGTTCTAATGCATCATCATCTTTATCGTTCATACCAACCTCGTCATTTTGACCAAAAAAACAATTCTATACATGCATAGTGGCAAAGATCGTACCAATATATACGAATCGATCGAGCATTATGCGAGTTGCTGAACTTAAGTGAAATTATTTCAATAACTTAGGAGAATGGACTTTAGTCGTCATTCTCGAGCTGTTCGAACATAATTTGGATTTCTTCATCATTTATGCCCATGCGTCTGCTCGAATCCTGCAGCGGGCGGAACAGGTGCTGATGATTTTTCCAATCAACCCAGTTGGAGCTGGCACCTTCATAAACCAACTCTTGGCCACGATTCCAAATAGCGCGACCTTTAAAGAATTGCACTTCGCCATTACTGAAGACCACATACGAACCGCGACCGTTATGCCGCGCAGGGTTCTCAATAAGAACTGGTAAGTCGAAGTCCTGATCTTCTTCAGGGCGTAAGTAACAAATATTCACACGTTTGTGCGCTGGCATTGCTAAACGCATTGGCCAGGCCTGCTGTTGTTTAAATTCATTGGTTAAAGACTCAAAAGTTTCCATGATGTAACTGGTATCGCTTTCGTTTTTCTGCCAAGCTTTTTGCTGACACAAGGCACTGCCAAATGCCATAATACATGCGCTACCCAAACCTTCGCCTTTAATATGTAATTCACCGTCTTGATGCTTTGCCACGCATACCGCTTCTTGTAAATGCGGCACCATGCGTTTTAAGGTTTGACGCAACAAAGTAATTTCTTGAATGTCAACGCGATCACTGTGTTGCTTCATCATTGGTAACATGTCGTAATATTTTTGAGCTAAGGCCAAGGTATTGGTGTATCCAGCAGCGACCATTTCTTGTTCTTTACTGATGCGCTCTGGCAACATCTGTGGAAAATGGATATGACGCTTACCTGATAAAATTTGTGCGATATGAATGCTAGTTGAAGCAATCCAACGATTTTTGCCTTGCATGACAACTAATTCGCGCTGTTTACTTAAACGTACTACACCAGCATCACCTTGAATAAAAGTACTTACTAATTGATCGCTGTGGTGATTGCGCGTCATCGCGATATTAATATCTAAACCATCTTTGGCATGGCTCATTCCGAGGAATAATTCACCTTCGAATTTATGTAATGATTGGCGAATACTGTCAAAAGACACGTTTTTGACGTAGGGTCTGACAAAAGTCGATAGCAAATCAAAATTATTTAAGACTAATGGCCTGGTATCATCGTTGATGACCAAGGTACACCACGCAAACATTTCTTGCGGTAATTCTGAAATAAATGTTTTATCGATATACAATGGATTTTCTGGCGCATACGGCACCTGCATCGACATACGCAGGCCGACATCTGAAAAATACATGCGCGCTACATGTTCACTACCAAATCCAGTAATGATGACATCAGCACGCTCGTGCGACATGTCACGACGTTGTGGTAATTGTTGAACGCGCTTACCCATAATATTAACTGAGTTAGCTTTGCGTGATAAATGTAATCCGTTGCGCTCGATACCGAGACCCGGCACATTGCGTTGCAACTGTTCAAGTTGGCTTTGCCACCATGCTTGTAGATGATTTTTGTTTTTTATCTGTAACTGCACTAACCATTCTTGTGGGTTGCGACCAAGATAAAGATGAGCGGAATTGGTGTTGGGTAATATTTTATTCCCCAGTACCTCGTCAAATTGACTGGCTTGATTGAAGACTTGGCTATCAATCAATAACTGCGCATGTTCACAGAGTGGAGTGAAATTATTGTTAACGATGTTGCGGTTGGTTTCTTGGAAATCAGGCACATAAATATCAACCGCCGTAAGCGGTAAACAAAGTAGGCAAATCAATATAACTTTAAAATTTCTGAACATAAGAACAGCCTTCAATATACACCTTATTGAACAAAAAGACAGTCCCTTTTTTTCTACACAGAAGGCGGCAGGATGCGCGTATGCTACTGCTTAACATCCTCATTCCTGGTGCTGGACTGATCTTACGTGGGCGCCTGTGGAGTGGTTCCATCGCGCTCTTGGCAGCGATGGTCTGTCTCGGGCTCTTGATCTTGAGCCCAATCATCGCTACCGCCGAATTTGCACAGAGCCTGCTGCTCCAATTCGGATTAATCTACCTATGCCTTAGTCTGTTGAGCAGTCTGTGGCTGTGGTATTGCACCCGTAAACCGAGTTGGGATCAGGCCGAATTGCGCCAATTGCATGATCAAGCCAGTAAGGCCTATTTGCTTAGTAATTATGACCAGGCTATTGAGGTAGCGCAGCGCATCTGTCAGCAGGCTTCCAATCTCATCGGATCGTGGCAACTCCTTGCTATTATTGCAGATGCAAAGGGTGATCACCAACTGGCGCGTAAAGCGCGCGATCGCGTCCAGATTTTACTCGAAGAGGACGTCTAAGTTCCAGTGTACGTATCACCGATGATCCCCCAGCAAGCCCCAGGCATGACGACAAAGGTCCCAGTCCCTAGACTGAACAGGCTGAATAAGCGCGTATTTAACTTAAATTTAGAGCTGTGGAGCATCGGTGAGTAAAATTCGCATTCGTAACGGTCCTTATACCAACCGCGAAGTGACCCTAGCGGAAGGCGCTATCACCATTGGTCGTGATGCCGAGGCCGGATTGCCAATTCTCGATCGCAGTGCCAGTCGCTTTCACGCTGAAGTCGTTCCTGTTGGTGGGATGTATTTCGTCCGTGACCTCGAATCTAAAAACGGCACCTTCATTAATGATGATAAATTAGAAGACGAAGAGCTCTTACGCGAAGGTGATGTGATTAAAATCGGCACCACCGAAATGGTTTTTGAAAGCGGCATCGCTTTAACTGACAGTGACTCTGGGCAGCAGGTTGCCTATGAAGATGAAATGCGCTTAACCAATACTATTGAATTTCGCATTGATGATTTATCCGATATTGAAGACGAAGATAAACAGAACGACGACGGTCAATCACTGCGCTTGTTATATCAAGTTGGCAAAACGCTGAGTGGCACGAGCGCTGATCCGTGTTCGAAAATGCTTGATTTATTAATTTCAGCTATGCCTGCTGATCATGCGATCGTTTTAATTCGCCAAGGCAAATCGAGTAAATTAGTTCCAAAATATATCCGTGCCTCAGAACAATGGGCCAAACCGGTTATTGCACGTAGTATTATTAAAAGCGTGATGTCTGAAAACCGCGCAGTATTAACTGAAAACGCTCAAGAAGACGAACGTTTTAATCGACGCAACAGCATCGTTTCTGGAAATGTGCGCTCGGTTATTTGTGTTCCGCTCGGTACTAAAAATGCGATGCGTGGCGTGCTTTATGTAACACGCAGTGGTGGCAACGAGCCATTCACGCAAAGCGATCTTGAATTACTATCCGCATGTGCTTTGCAATTGGCCATGCATTTCAATATGCAAGATCGTATTACCAAACAGCATTCGGTCTTATGGCATGCCGTTAATTCAATGACCCATATCATGGAATTAAAACATGATTGTGTTGGACGTGGTGCCCGTTGTGCACGTACCGCGCTCGCCATTGCCCAACAATTACAAGTTGCCGAAGACAGCCAACGTCATATTCGCTTGGCCGCTATTCTTCATCACGTTGCAGAGATCAGTGAAAAAGCCGAAGAGCACGACACGATTATTGCTCTACTTGAAGGCATTCCTGGATTTAAAAAGGTTACGCCATTAATTGACAATGCTTATGAACGTCTCGATGGCAGTGGCCCCAAAGGCATTAAAGGTGACAACCTCGGCTTAGAGTCACGCATCGTTATTGCCGCGGTTGCCTTTGATCACGCAACCAGTGGTAATTACGACACTGATGTGATTGCAGTTATTGATAAATTAGAAGCAGATACCGGCCTCGACCCTGATGTCATCGCCATTTTACGCAGCGGTCATTTAGACGGCAGTCTGTACAGCGGACACGGCGCCCAAAAATCAGAACCTGTGGAATCTGAAGAACAATAAATTGTGAGCACTGAATTAATTGTCGCCCTGGTCTTGATCGGGCTCATTGCTATTGGCATGCTTATTCAAAAACCAGCGCGTCGAGCGATGATTCGTCGTTTAGCTAATTTATTTGTTGATGTCTTTGAAGCGCATTGTGCCAAAGAGCACACCTATCAACGCGGTCCCTTCGAAGCAGAAGATCCAAAAACACAAAGCTTTTATCAAAACCAACAAGCAGAACTTGAGTCTGCACATTGCCAGTATCTTGGCGATACGGAAAACATTTCCTTACGCCCTATTTTACCTGGTGGCGGTTATTTTCAAAAACATTTCATCAGTGATAATCACGAACTTGGTATCAGTATCTTTCACCTCAGTGCCAAGCAGCGCGGCCAAGAGGAATTAGTCCATGGTCGTTCGGTCACCACCTTCTTTAATACCGGGACCGTGATTAGTAGCATTTCGGTTGAAAACGACCATCAACAATTACCCGACCACATACCCAGCCAAATGATTTACAACGTCGTACCTTTTGAACTATCGATTAATGAATTTTTAGAAAAACATCGCAAAGAAGTAAATCTCTATTTAGACAACCGTGAAGACGCCAGTGTTACGCTTATCCCTGATTTAGAAACTGGTCTGCGTTTAGCCAATGAGAAGCAGCGTTTACTGCATGATCATATTTGGGATCAAGGTGATCCAATTGACGAGGCCTATATTCGCAAAAATCTCGATCCGCGTTTTGACGCTATGGTTCCTGAAATTAAAAGCGAAATCGATCGACTACTCGACGAACGCGACTTGCGTAAATAATTTATTTTAAATTACGCAAGCGCAGAATCTCATTGCCTAGGAAGTATTGACGCGCATCACGCCGTTCATTTGGCGCGAAACCAAATTGACGCTTAAGCACCACTTCGTTTTGTCCGGTTATTTGTTTTTCATAAGCACGTACGGCATCGAAACCTGCCAATGCATAGCGCCATGGTAAGCGTCTAAAACAATGTACTTTGATCGGATCTTGTTGCTCTCTGGTTGCTACATGTAACTCAGACTTAGCTAATTGCTCCAAGATAAAAGTATGTATTTTTTCAACCTGCACTTCGTGATCTTCGAATTTATTTAACACAATAGAACTACCATTTACTCGGCATTCAATTTCTTTCACATCGGTATTTTCATACCATTTTTGCATTTCACTCGGTTTATTGGTGTGCGGTGCATGCGCAGGAAAAAAAGAAATGTTGACTTCATGATTTTCTATTGGCCCGTCACCAGTACCTCCGCCATTTAACAAACTAGCGATCCACTTTTCATCTGGTGCAAAGGTCATAGTCAAAATAAAATAGACCAGTAAGAGAAAAACAATGTCGATCAGTGGCATGATATTGATGCCTTGGCCTTCTTCCTGATCTTCGTCTTTTATCATGCGCATAGCCGTCTCCGTGTAATGGCTAACGCTTCAGTTTCATAAACGTTCAATATGAATGTGAAGATTGAGAGACACTCACTGCTAGGCCAATGGGATCTGCTTGGCTTAGAACCCGTCTAAATAGGATGGAGGACCATGAAGCCAGAACCCGGTTCATTTTTAATTGCGATGCCAACGCTGCAGGACCCAAGTTTCATGCGCACAGTGGTTTACCTGCTTGAGCATAGTGCAACTGGAACCCTTGGTTTGATCATCAATCGACCCGTTCCGGTTAATCTCGCTGAAATCTGGGAAGAATGCCCTGACGACCTCGAGGAAGCACAAGTCTGCGCCGAAGGTGGACCCGTAGATCGCAATAAGGGCCTGCTGATTCATCGCATGGACGATATCCCCGAAGCACTCTCACTCGGCATGGGTCTCTCAGTTGGCGGCGAACCGCATGCGCTGGCTGATGCATTTCAAGATACCAAGGGCCGCCTTGGCCCGCGTTTATTTCTTGGCCACGCCGGCTGGGGACCAGAACAATTAGAAATGGAAATAGCCGAAGGCTCGTGGTTAGTCCGTTCCGGCTTGCAGGATATTTTACTAGACGCCAACCCACCAGATGATTTATGGCAAACACTCATCTCAGCCGGTGAAGAATTACCGGATCCGTCGTTCAATTAAAATTTCAATCACAGATAAATTTTATAATCTTAAATATTATCTGTGAGTATTATTGTCCATCTGTGGTGGAATTGTTACGCCAAAGCTTTTAACTGCTCTACCTCTTTTCGGCCGACTTCGATTAATTTTTCATCTTCGACAATGTCTAATTTATTATAGTCGGGGTGGCCTGGGCGAACGGGGCGATTTGATTTGGTGTTGTAACAACAAATTAAGCCCCAGCGTGGTTTATCGCTTTGGTTGGCATCGCTACGGTGAAACATATTACAGTGGAAAAACACAGCGTCGCCTGGATCTAATTCAACATAAACTAATTCAAAACGATTAACACATTCTTCTAAGCGTTGTGGTTCACAACCAACTTGTGTTCCTGCACTACCGTGATCGATGCGACCCATTTCATGTGAGCCTTTTAAAACCTGTAAGCAACCGTTTTCTTTAGTAGCTGGATCAACGGCAATATAGCACGAACACAGATGTGGAAATAAACATTGGTTATACCAATAACCATAATCCTGATGCCACTCCCACGCACCTTTACCGGGGTCTTTCATCGCCATTTTTGAATGCCAGTGATAAACTTCTTCGCCTAATATATCAGTCATTGATTGCACCAAACGACGACCTCGTGAAATCATTCCGTAAATATCATCCTTCGGATAATCCCATAAACTTAATTGAGTAGCATTCCCTTCTAAATCTTCACCGCCATGCGCCATGTCACGATAGTGTTGATCTAAGTCTGCTTTTGCTCGAATTAATTTCATTTCTTCGCTATTATAAAAACCACGTACGACGACATAGCCGTCTCGATTAAATGCTGCAAGTTGTTCTGCGTTTAGCGATTGAGCCATCATCCTTCTCCTGGATTGGCCCGACATTATAAGCACAGGGCATATGGCATGAAATAGATCTTTACAACAAAGATGGATTATTTTATCATTTCATAAGATGAACCAGAACCCAACAGAATTCTATCAACCAGGTGCATCCGGCGTTGTTTCAAGCTCCGATATAAAGCGTAACTATATTAAAAATAGTATGTTAAGTGGTCTGATGGTATCGAGTGCCGGCTACTTTCGCAACGCCACCTGGCACTCAATCCCCTGGCGCGTCCTGGATGATGAATATGTTTTTATTGTCTGTATCGATGGCTATGGCTACCTGGAATGGAATGAGCAATACCAAGAGATCGCACCTGGCGACGTGCTGTGCTGTCCACCTTTATTGAAACATCGCTATGGTTCGATTAATCGCAATCCGTGGACTATTCGATGGTTTCACAGTCGTGGTCACGAAATGGATTATTGGTATCAATGGCTCGGTTTTACTGAAAACAATTATGTGATTCGCGATTTAAAAACGCAAGCCATAGCCGATGCGATGTACAAAACCTTTAATCATTTACAACAGGGCCTTGGTCTCGACCAATTTATTATGGCATCAAGTAATGCGCGCTTGGCATTACAAGAAATAAAAATAGCCAGCAACGCCCGGCACAGTGGTCACGGTCGCTGGCAACAATTTAGCGAATTTATCGGACAGCATTTATTTCAACATCTCAGTCTCCAAGAAATGGCTGATGCCGTCGATTGTTCCATCGCCCAATTAAATCGCTTATGCAAACGCAACAGTGGCTTATCACCGGGTGATTATTTTATGCGCCAACGTTTACAAGTTGCAGCCGATTTATTGCTCAGCGTCCAATTACCAATTAAAGACATCGCCGAAGACATGGGCTTTGAAGATCCCTATTATTTCTCACGCATATTCAAAAAAATCCACGGTGTCAGTCCGAGGACATATAGAATGCAACAAATTTAATCCATCTCCCTTAGTACTTTCAGGCGACGACCGAGTCTGCGATATTTGCTACATGCAAATAATTTTACGAAGTAAAATAGCAAGCGATCTCGATGCGGCTTGACCGTACAACCGTCGCGAGGGGACCGGGGACAACGTCCCCGAAACAAAATGAATTTAGAATACTCCAGGAAATGCGTACATTAACAGGGCGAGAAGCACAATGTAGGCAACCATGATCCAGGCGGAAATGATGGCGCTTTTGCGTACTTTATCGGCGGCGTCACGGAAAACGCGACGTTTACCGAGTCGATAGGCTTCTTGAATCTGCTTGCTACCGTGGATGAGTGAAAAGCCTGCCCACAACGGAAAGGCAACAATAATTAAAGCAATCACATTGGTATTTTGAATAGACTCGACAATGCCAAAGAGTGAAAATATCAAAAACAAAATACCGATAATGCGCAACCAACCAGCAGCGCGATAAAGTGGTTCGACTATTTGCCAGGTGTCAGCGTCGTCCTCTTCGCTTTTATTCTGACTCCGCAATGGCCGCGGTTCATCATGATCCGGTGGACTGAATAGGTTTTCTTCATTCATAGGAGAGACAGCGTTAAGAACGAAGCGTGGCGATGAGACGCTTTTCGTCTTTAATAATGGAGAAGGCGTCATTAATATTATTTACGACTAAGTCCGCATGCATTAACGCATCTACAGCGGCACCTTCTTGTTGGATGACACCAATACCAATCTCAGCCGCTTTCAACATCAAACCGTCATTACGGCCATTGCCAACAGCAATACAGTGTTGGCTTCCGAGTTCTTCGACAAAGCGTTTCTTAGCAACTGCCTGGTCTTCTTTCGGTAAAATGTGTAGTTCGCATGGTAAGCCGTCTAATTGTTCAGCGGCAATGCCATAGGTGTCACCGGTTAATACATGAACAGTGTAGCGTTTTGAAAGAGCAATTATTTGATCTGCAATACCGGGGATCAATTTGCCATTCACCGCCAAAGTCCCGTTATAATCACTAACGATCGCGGTTATCTCAATGTTACCAAAACCAGGTATTTTCCATTCCATACACTGTCCTCGTCTGACCTCACAGTCTAAACACAAGCGATTCCTTCACAACTAGTCGATGTGACCGCTACTAACGCATTGGTGAACACAAAGTGTTACAAGTGGCGCATCGCTGATGCAGCACGCTGCTAGAATTGAGCTCAAGAAGGAGGAACGAATGTTCGATTTGTTAATAGCTATAGTTTTAACCCGAGTCTTTTGGGGCTATGGCGCTGATGTAGGAACCGGAAAATGGTTATCAGTTTTCATCTACATCGCTTTCTATTTAGCGAGTGGCTATTTAGGATTTATCTTTTTCACCTCGCTTGTTGCAGCAGTACCTACTGCCATTGTGTTAATGCTCATCAGCATGGTTAACGACAAGAAACGCGTACAGGCCCATAAGGATCGCCTTGAAGCTGAAAACTTAATGCGCGCTTACCGTCCTAAAAATGCTAAATAAGAAAGAGTACAACTAAAATAAACAAGAAGTACGCCGCTAAGCAGACAGCATAAAAAATGCTGTTTGGCGAAAGCGGCTCATACTCTTGGTAGGTATTTACATAGCGTGGATAATAACGACTCGCAAATAAGGCGATAACACAGCTGTTTGCAAACCCTATTAAATTCCACCACCAGAAAACGATCGGTTGTACTTCCCATTCAAAAAAGTAATTCACTAAAAACGGTATGAGTTCAAAGAAAAATATCAGGTTAAGCAAAATCCCTAATATGAATCCTATTAACATAGCCTTACTGCTTACTCGTGTTGTTAACATACCCATCAAAAACACTGCTAGTAAAGGCCCATTATAAAGCGACCCTACCTTATTAATCATCTCAATGATATTGGTTCCCGTGTACATAAATAGAAATGAACTCGCTACTATAACAATGCCCCAAACAACTGTTGCTATGCGCGAATAGAAAAGCTGCTCTCTCTTAAGAATCTTTTTCTTTTTAATACGCGGCAAGACATCGGTGGTGGTTACCGCACTAAGTGAATTGATGGTTGAATCTAACGATGACATAGCGGCGGCAAACAAACCAACCACGACCAAACCAATAGCCCCATGAGGAAACAATTCGAAAACAATGGTCGGAACAGCAAGATTATCTTGGCGCTCTACTGTTGGATCAAGTAGCCCGGTCTTGGTATCAATATAAAGCATGTCAATAATTTCTGGATGCAGCACCATGTAGGCACCAATACAAACGCCCAGGAAACAATACAACAACACTAAGGGAAATCGAATTAGGCCATCGTAAAAAAGGGCCTTTTGTGTATCAGGAACAGAACGCGATGATAACTCACGCTGTGCCTGTGTTTGATCACAGCCATAATACGAAAGATAAATAAAGAAACCACCAATAAGCATGGTCCAAAATTCATACTTGGCTAACTCTGGTCGCTCACTATCTCCAAAAAACAAAGCTTGTGATTTATCTTGAGGAAAAATAGCCCACACATTGGACCACCCATCCAGCTCTATTAAGCACAATATAATAGCCACAATGACTGCTAAGACTAAGAGTACAAATTGAATAACATCAGACCAAATAACTGCTTTTAGTCCACCCATCGCATCATAGGCAACAGTAGCGATGCCAATGCAGATGACGGCTACATAAAAGGGTACACCTATGGCAAACATTAGAGCCAAACTTACGCCGTATAATGTGACACCCGTACTAATTGCTCTAAAAAACATAAATAACAATGCGACAGCAAATCGAGCATTTTCATCATAGCGTTGTTCTAAATATTCATAAACACTCGTTAGATTACGTTTACGAAAAATAGGGTAGATTAATAAAATACATACGATCATGGCTAAGGGCACCGCCATTTCGTACTGCAACCACATAAGACCAGCACCTAACGCCACAAAGGCTGGCGCACCGAGCAAACTATTCGTCGAACACTGCGTTGCTGCAGTCGACAAGGCAATCGGCAACGGACCCATATCGTTGCCAGCCAAATAATAATCTTTGCTGTCTTTTTGCCTGCGCCCCAGCAGATAGCTCATCACCATCAGCCCGCTCAGGTACACCACGACAATCGTCCAATCGAGCCAGTTCATTGGGGCTTATTAAATCATCTGTGCTTGAAGTGCAATTATTTAGTTTCGAACTACAATTCCAACCACAGATGAACAAAACATGTGCTCAGATATTTTATCATTGATCAGAGACAATCTGAGTCCATCGGTGGTTGAAAAACCCTAAGCTTGAAGTCTGCGTAACTCGTAAAATTCGCCTTCGCGCTCCATGAGCTCGTCTTGGGTACCTAGCTCAATGCACTTACCGTTTTTCATGACGACGACGCGATTGGCGTGGCGAATGGTAGAAAGACGATGAGCAACGATGAAAGTTGTACGTCCCGCGACTAAGCGTTCGATTGCTTCTTGGACTTCGCGTTCACTGATGACATCGAGTGCAGATGTAGCTTCGTCTAGAATTATTAATTTGGGATCGCGTATCATAGCACGAGCGATAGCTACGCGTTGACGTTGACCACCTGATAATTTGACACCATTTTCACCAATGCGCGTATCCAGACCTTCTGGCATTTCAGCAACTACGCTGCGTAAATTTGCATTATCGATTGCTGCCCATACCTGTTCTTCTGGCACATCACTGAGACCGTAGCAAATATTATCGCGTAGACTGGCTGAAAATAAAATCGTATGCTGTGGCACTACTGCCACATGACGACGCACACTACGCATATCTAAATCATTAACATCTTTACCATCAATCATTATGCGGCCCTGCTGTGTTCGCCAAAAACCAATACATAAATTCATTAAGGTTGATTTACCTGCGCCTGATTCGCCAACAAAGGCAACACACTCACCACGTTTAATATCCAAGTTAAATCCTTGAATAGCAGCAATGTCTTTTCCGTCATATGAAAAATGCACATTGTCAAAGGTGATATCACCAACAATGGTATTTACTCTTTCCTTACCGTTGTTGTATTCGATGTCTGGCGATTCTAAGACTTCGCCAATTGAACGAATCCCTTCCATACCCCGACTTAATTGTGGGATCATGCGCATAATGTTACCCATTTGCATCGAAATAATTTGGTAAAGCGAATAATAAAGCGCTATGCGTTCAGGTGTTATATGACCACCTCGAGCAAAATATAAACCGATAACCAAAATAGCGAATTTACCCATCTCCATGGTTATCCATGCACCTGCATGAAATTTCGCATTCAATTTATCAATACGCACACCTTTGTCATAGACATCCTGCAAACGTTCGTCCATTTTTCCTAACTCGTGCTCTTCGACACCATGGGCACGCGTAACTGGAACCATGTCAACCATTTCTGCCGTCTGTGAAGCCATCGTTTCCATTTCCATGCGAAACGCTTTATTATAAGCGCGCATTTTGCTGCGAAATAAACGGCGCAGAAAGACACCTGCTGGCACCAGAATGGCAAAGGCCAACAACATCCACGGATCTTTACAGATACAAATAACAATGGTAAAGGTAATACCGATAAAAGATGCTATTAACGAATCATAATAAATACGGCCAAGCGTCGACACATCTTCTACATCACGTAAAATCTTAGCCTGCAATCGACCCGACTCTGAATTACTATAAAATGCTAACGATAATTGTTGCAGTCGCCGAACTAAAGCATCACGTAAACGTCGCTCCATGCTGCGAATAAATTTACTGGTTATCACCGCATACCAGGTATGGGTAATGACGTTTTGCAACATAATAACAACATAAGCAATACTTGCCCAGAGTATTGCATGGGGTGGATATTCTTCAGGTACACGTGCGGCACCAAGTACAAATTCTAAATACAGCGGTGCCACCCATAGTGGTGCTGCCTTAATGATATTGAGCAACATGATTCCGACGGTGCGTTGCCAGGTCACATTGAGAAACATTTGCAGGGTGCGAAATGGGGTTTTGCTGTCGTATTTACGGTCGTAATAGGTCTGAGTCATAGGCTTCTATTTATTGAAAAACGTAGCGGATTTTTAACAGAAAAAGGCATTATACCGCCAAATACCTCATAAATACCCTCTTATATGAGTATTGGTTACGCATTTTTCTCATATGTCAGCGCTAATATGACAGTTTGATGACAGGTCTATTCTGAGCGTTGTTTCATTTCACGCGCAACTTGGCGCGGGGTCCGACCGCAAATATGTTTGAACACTTTATAGAACTGCGCATAGCTATTAAACCCAGCTTCAAACGCACAGTGGGTCATATTTTTCCGTGCACCACGGCCATAGATTTGAAAAAAGCGTTCGATGCGCTGGCGATTACGAAAATCACTAAAGGTCATGCCTAAGTGTTTATGCATGCTACGGCTTAACCACGATTCGCTTACACCGACTGCCCGTGCTAATTCTGGTAAATCATAATCGTCACGTTGTAATAAATGAACGGCTTGCTCTACACTTTCTGGCACATGTGGCAAATCGGTAACCAATGCGCTGTTTTGAAATAATTGCCAAGCTTCTATTAATAACCAATGCAACCCTTGATTAAATCGATACACATCACTGTCATCCTGCAAACGTTCGCATAGCCCTTCAATAATGCGACTATCCTCACCACCCATTAAACGCTGAAAAATACCATCATGATTGGTGCTGTTTAAAACGTTATTATTAAAATATTGTTTATGGGTATCGACAATATGCGGGCGAAATAAAGCTATCCACATTTCAAAGTCAGCGCTTTGTTCGATGAGCATGTGCTCTTGATCATCAAATAACCACATGCATGAATGAATCCCAATCGTGCAACGTCGACCTTGGACTAAATAGGTCCCTTGACCACGCAGCACCAAATTCATTTCCAATTCTGCATGGCGATGCGTTTGTGCATTGACCAAGGGAATTTGATTGGCCCGGTGCAACATCACTTCACCATCGTAACATTGGTCGATTGGAAGAATTACCTGCATAGACAAATTATGATAAGTTTTGTGCCTAATCCAGATGATTTAGGCAAATTAGGTCTATCTTATGACAAGTCGGTGCTTTGCTCACGCGTCGTTTGCGCCGTCATAAAGCTCATAATGAGGCACCAAAAACATAAGATTAAATTTTGCAAGGGTAATTGCAGCGGCATTGGTAACACATAAATCAAAGCCACCGTTGGCATCCAAACACCCCAGTTAGCTAAAAGAATTGGTAATAAATGCTTTTTAATCCAACTATCTTTTAAATCATTGCGTAATCCAGTCATGCCGCACTCAATAATCGTATAAATAACTAACATCCCAGGCACACCCCACAGCGGAATATAAATTAATTGATCAAGCATTGTTTTATAAACCAACGTCGACGTCTCATAATCATCGCCAAACATGTAGGCCTGTAATGCATAAAAAGCGTTCAATTCCACGCCTTTTATGCCCCAATACAAAGCTATCCATTTTAATTGGCGCCATGCTTGCGGATGTAATTTAAATATTCCTTGAACAATTCCTGGTATTACACCACCAGCAATAGCCGTCGAAATAAAAGCAAAGGTATAATTATACGAATTTTTAAAGGTGGTTAATTGATTTAAATAATATTGAAATGTTTCACTGGTGAACCACAGGGTAATAACCATGCCGGCTAAAAACCAAATGATCAAACCCGGTATGATGTTTGCTCGCGCTGCGCGCAGTCCTTTGGAAACCGCTTGTCGAAGGGTCGAATCCATCATTTCCAATCGTAAAAAAACCACTGATCCAGGCAGCAGAACGACGGCATGGTGATCTAAGGCACCAAATCACAATATCTTAGACCTGAGATCCGACCTGTTATGGACTGATTGCTCATATTTGGTCTTTTACTTGTGAACCAATGGTTCATCCATAAACTCTGTCAGACTAATAGCCTAGAAAATTAGCCGGATCTAGTAATGAGCCAGCTTTCGGGAAACCGTATACTGCGGCGTTAGACCGGAGATAAACCTTATGCCACGCTCAGCTGAACAACGAAACCGCGCCAAACGAGCTATCAAACGTGCCGTCATGCAACCAGACCGCTGGGACCATGGCAGCTTTTTGCCTAGCGAGCGAATCTTAGCCCAACAATTCGGCGTTAGCCGATCAACCATGCGACTTGCCTTGCAAGATTTACAAAACCAAGGTTTTGTTTCGCACCACGGAGGACACGGTTGGCAAATAAACCAAAAGCAAAGTGAAGTGAATGCTTTATTTATTCGACACCGCAATCCACATATCAGTAATTTAATTGAACAAGGTATTCGCAAAAGTTTAGGCGATACTGTTGAATTTACTGGTGTCGATGCACCGAATCGACCAATAGCTGAATGGGGTGAACATCCACCACTTTCTGTTTATGATCCTAAAGTGCATCACATCATCATTGTATTTAGCGAACGCGGTGTTCCACAAGCATTCGCTGATTTTGTAAAAAATAATGGTGGCCATATTATTTGTTTAGGATGTAACCTGCATGAAGACTATGATACCATTTGTGCAGACTTCGCACATATGTCGCGTGCTTTAGTTCGTCACATCATGGAACGCGGCCATCGCAAAATTGCATTCATTGGTAGTAAAAATGGCCACACTAAAAACCCAAGCTTTGCTGCACGGGTTATTGGTTATCAAACCGCGATGAAAATGTATGACCTCGAGCCTGAAACTGTTTTATTAAATGAAGGCTTTGATTCGCTCTACGATGATTTTGCCCGTTGGTTAGATGGTTGTGAAGCAAAAGGCAATCGACCAACCTGTCTTTATTTATCCGGACCGAATTATGTCGTGCGCTTAACTCGCGTTCTTGAAAAATTGGGCATCAGTGTGCCTGACGAAATGTCGATGGCTGGATTTGGTTTCTGCAAAGAAGAAGGCTTTGTAAATTTTGACCGTTACTGCACCATTATTGAACCATGGAATAAAATCGGTTTATTAGCCGGTCAAACCATTATGTCGTATGCAGCAACTGAACGCTACATGCCTAGTTTAACCTTAGTTCCATCGCGCATTGTCCAAGGCAACTCAGTACGCACCTTGACCACACGCATAAGCGCTAACGCATAGCTTATTAAAGAGTTTATTGGTAACCCGAGGTCGAATTGTTTGACCTCGGGTTTTTTAGTTTATGGCGAACTTGTATAGGTCTTCGTCTTAGTATTAGTCTTGGTATTCACCAACTAAGACCAAGACAAAAGCTAAGACTTATACCATCGAGCTAGATAACTATATAGCCGCAAAGTTTTCCGTGTGAGCTTGAAGCACTTCATCAAGAACTGCTTGTGCATAAGGACCAGCTGCGACCGCATCAATGGCTTCCTGCAAATGTTCTTTTTGTTTTGCGCCCGATAAAGCCAGCGTTACACCAGCTTGATCCATGGCCCAACGCATCGCAGCTTGGGCAAGATTAGTAATGTTGCCATCAATTAAAAATTGTATTTTTTCTATTTGATCTAAACGTGCTAAACGTGTGTCTTCTGGAAATATATTATTTAAGCGACTACCTTCACCAAAGCCATGTTCTCGTGTCACTGCACCAGTTAAAAATCCATTAGCGAGGCATTCACGGGCAATCACTGCGACGCCTTGACCCTGCATATCTTTTATCAAAGAAAGCGATTCATGGTTTAAAGCATTAACCACTGTTTGTACGGCATCGAGCATACCATCCGCAGCCCATTGACGAGCAAGGCCCTCAGTGTCTTCGAATTTAGAAATGGAATGACCAATATATTTAATTTTCCCCTCTTGCTTTAACTGCAATAAACCTTCCCACATGTCCTCATTTATTTCTGCAGCAGAAAAAGGCGAATGTACAAACAGCACATCAATTTTATCAACTTGCAAACGCTTCAAACTTTGCTCAACCAAATGTTTAGCACAGCTAGCGGAAAAATCAGGACCTGGCAAATCAGGACTGCGACCAAATTTTGTTGAAATAAAAACATCGTGGCGCTGCGCACCAAGGCCTTCGCCTAAAATCGATTCTGAATCGCCGTAAGCTGGTGAACTATCAAATACCGTTATGCCTGCATCTAAGGCTGCACGAATACAATCGATCGACTGCTCCTTGGGTGAGGCTCCGTAGGGGCTCGATCCCATGGCCCAGGTGCCCAAACCAATAGCGCTGACCTGATCATTCACAAATTGCCGATATTCCATGCTCACTCCTTTAATGAGCTCAGAGTTCTAGGGCTACGAGAGCCCAAAAACCATTACTATCGCCCTCTCTTTTTGGAAAATTCACCGCAGCACTCTTAAGAGATTCTTTTAAGGCTCTTTTATATCTATGTTTATAATTAAGTATTGTTAATGATACTAAAGGTATTATATATGATATCATGGAATACGCAAAAAATACCAGCATCGAACGCGCCCATGCTATCTTGCGCGCACTCAGTCAATTCAGAGATGGACTGAGCTTTAGCTCGTTACAGCAACAAATAGGCAACCCCGTTGCTGCAACGCTGTCTCGCCTGCTCAAAGCCCTACAAGCCGAAGGACTCGTCATTCACGACGAAAGTGCCTATAAATGTGGACCTGGGATGCTGTCTCTAGCAGAGAACTGCTTAGGGCGTAGCCAGCTCCAAGAAATTCAGGCTGCACTCGATCAGCTTGCTGAATTAAGTGGACAATCTTCACTCTGTTGCAAATCGGTTCATCGCGATGGCATCTATTATAGTAAGCATATCGCCAAGCATGAATGCGATGAGGGTTTGCATTTTAGTAAAACTGGAACCGAACAGCGCTTTTTAGCCCAGGCCTATGCGTGGCCGCTGCTCAATGCCCTGAGCAGTGAAGAAAAAGAAAAAATCATAAATGAACATCTACAACGTAGCGGCGAAGCACGCGAACGAGTGCTCAATGAATTAAATGAATTACAAAATAGTGGTGTTCTCGCCCGAGGTGAACGACACCAATCACATCCACTTGGTTGTACGCGCATTGTCGCTCCGGTTTTTATTAACAAAGATGCCTACAGCATCGGCATTACCGTTTTCGGTCGCAGTGACAACGGACTTAGCGATGAACAAATTCAAGACTGGTGTGATCAAGTGAGGCGTAGTGCACAAAAACTTGAGCAAGATTTATATAGGGATTAAACATGAGCCGACCAAACGTCATTTTATATAATTGGCATGACGCCGGCAATTGGTTTGGCTGTTATGGCAATGAGCACGTCAACACGCCAAATGTTGACCGCCTTGCCGCCGAAGGTGTGCGCTTTGCTAATAATCGCAGTGCTTGCGCTATATGTTCACCGTCACGAGCAGCCATAGCCACTGGAAAATTTTGCCAAAATAATGGCGTCATGGGGTTATGTAATACCACGATGCAAAATCGTATTCATCCGCACTTACCACACATGGCTGCGCGCTTTAAGCAGATGGGTTATCGCAGTGCATTATTTGGCATTCAACATGAGTGTGCACACGAACACGTTGCTGAAATTATGCAGGTCGATGAGCAGTTTGCGACTGATCCGTGGCCTAATTCAGATATCGTTAAACATTATTTAAAACAATGGATACTCGATCGCAAAAATGATGACGAGCCTTTTTTCGCTCAAGTTGGTAGCATCGATGCACATTTAAATCGATTTTATTCTGGCGCTCCTGCTCGTGATGATGAACCCTATCCGCCGGTGCAAGATACCAGCAAGGGCTTGCACATGCCCGGTTTTTTAAGTGGAAGCGATGCTGATAAAGAAACCATCGCAACCCTGCAAGGCTTATTACAACGCGGTGATCGCATGGTTGGTGCAGTACTCGAAGCCTTAGATGAAACCGGTATGGCTGACAACACCTTAATCATTATGAACGTTGACCATGGCGTGGGTTTGTCGCGAGCTAAAGCCACGTGTTATGATCCTGGAACAACAACTGGATGGATTATGCGTTGGCCAGAAAAAATTCAGGCTGGCACCGTGGTTTCACAATTAACCACGCATGTAGATGTCTTGCCAACTGTTTGGGAATTATTGGGTCTCGATCCAATTGATGATCTCGATGGTTATAGTTTCGCAGCACATATCACTGAAAACAAACAAGATGAATTACATGATTATGTGTATAGTCACATGGTCGAAAACCTACGCAGTGCACGAAATAATAAATGGAAATTTATTCGTAATTTCCGCCCACCGGCATGGGCCAATCGCAAAGGTAACTGCGCCAGTCAACATAAAGGCTATGACTTTGAACGACAAAAGTGGCCTGCCGACATCAGACCAAGTTTCGATTGCCCGGCTGTTGAATTATATGATTTAGAAAATGATCCTGATGAACTGACTAACCTCGCTTACGCAGATGACTACCGAGAAACCTGTGAAGAGATGAATGCAGTCCTGTGGAACTTCCTGCTTGATAATAATGATTTCATCATTCGCGATACGGTGAATAACAATTGGCAATTAAGCACCCGTAAGGCCCTTGAAAAGCATTGTCTGATTACAGGGCGCGCGTGTCCACATGGTGAAGGCCCATTGATTAATGAAATAGATGCTGCTGCTGCTGTTGGACAAATCATATAACCTGGGAGCGCGATCGTCCCCGGTCGCCATTGTGCTCTGTTAGCATAAGTTGAACTGCGACCGAGACGGTCGCGCTCCCAGGCTTGATGCTGCAAAGCTGAACGAATGCTTAATGCATGCAAATCCTCGTCGCTGCACCTGGCTTTGAAGACAAGCTACTCGCTGAATTAGCGATCCATGGCATCAGCCATGAACGTATTGGTGATTTATTATTTGAAGTCGCTGATGATTGCCCGCCTTTGTCGTGGCCAATTAATCAATGGTTGAACGCTGAACGATTACCAATCGACAGTATTGGCCACGCCGCTAAATTACTGCGCGAACGTGGGCCGTACTGGCAATGCTTTGAATTGAATCATCTGCGTCGCTGTCAACTCATCCAAGACAAGTTACTCAAAGTAAAAAATAAGGAATTTGCGTATCCGCCACCAAAGGCCTTAAAGCCGATGGGGGCTTATTGCTTAATTGATGAAAACACCTTGTTATGCGCCGCAGCATGTACCCGTCCATTTGCCAGCGGTATTATTCCGTTTGAACAGGACCGGGTTAATCCACCAGCGCGTGCCTATTTAAAAATCTGGGAAGCCTTAACTCTGCTTCAGCACGCACCACAAACCGGTGAGAAAGTTTTAGAACTCGGCGCCGCACCTGGCGCTTGGACTTGGTGTCTGGCTAAAACCGGAGCAGAAGTACATTCAGTTGATCGTGCCGAGCTCGAAAATGGCATCGATCAATTAGCAAACGTGCACCATCGTCAATGCGATGCCTTTGCTTTAAAACCAGAAGATGAAATGGCTGACTGGCTGTGCTCGGATTTAATTTGTTATCCAGAGCGCTTAATTGAAATGATTCAGGAATGGCTTGAGCATGGTCATTGCCTAAATTATATTATCACGATTAAGTTTCAGGGCGAGACTGACTTTGAAGCGATTAAGCAGCTACAAGCTATTCCCAACTCGTGGCTCGTTCATTTATTCAACAACAAACACGAAGTTTGCTTTATCAAGCATCCAAGTATTAGTGGCAACAGCATGCCAGCGTGGGCTCCGGTTTAATTTTAGAACCACAGATGGACACGGATGAATAGAATAGTTTTGTTATTTGCAAAATCACTTTTCCCGGGAACGAGGGTGGCCTCACCCTCGTAAACCTCACCGACGATGAGGCCATCGTCGTTCCCAGGGGAATGGCACAACTACTAGAAAAATTATTTTTGTTAATCGGTGTTTACCTGTGGTTCTTCAATACTCATCAACGATGAGCTCTTGATTGTTGCGACGAACAAACGCCCGTTCCCCGGTTATTTGAAAATCCAACGAATCCACACCGAGCGCATTTAAAATGACCTGCTCCATGGCATTGTAATCGCCATCGGGTTTGTTGAAGTTCATTGGCTTCGCTAATGAGGTAACGATATTGCACATAAAACGTGGAATGCGTTTTAAGTTTTGAGAACCGCGATGCATCATGAATGGATGCATGAGCACGACGTCGCCGGCCTTGCCTGTGCATTCACGGAAATCGCTGCACTGCCCAATTAAATCATCCCAGTCAAACTGATCAGGCATGAGTCCTTCAGGATGCTGCGATAAATATTCCGCAACCGGCTTAATAGAATCAGGTGCAAAGCAGGTACAACCCGCCTGTGATTCCATGTCGCTATACATAACGATACCGAGGATTCCTTGTTCTGGGCCATCGAGAAAATGCTTAAACCACGAACCATCAACATGCCAATTTAAATTATGCGCATGTTCCTGACCACAGGGCACCCACGGCTTGTCGCTGCCGCTGGCGTAGTTCATTAAAAAGTGATTCGACCAACAATAGTTTTTATCTTTTAAATTATCTTCACCGCCCATCAGTGTGCAAATCGCCTCATAGGCACGTGGGGCAATTTCTTTCACTGAAATTTCTTCAGTGCCACGTAAAACCACTGGATGAGTTGGCCATGAATCTGGATCGTTGGGATCAAGTTCAGCGCGCTGCCAACTTTCATTGCGCCAGCGTTCGATAATAGATCCGGGTCCGGCATCAAAACATTGACGCAGGATAACAAAACCGTTTTCGATGAAGAAATCGTATTCTTCTTGAGTAAATAAGTCAGATGTCATATCAACGCTTTATTATCGGCGCTTTGCATACTCGCTCAAGAAAAACTTTGCTTTTATACACCTAATTTGAATTGGAGAGCAAGAAAATATATAATACAGGTATGACGACTACCAATACAGATAGACATCGCGTGCAGTACCGACTTTAACCGTTACCTTCAGTAAACCTGTTGCCACGTCGTGCTTCATTTTTAATTGATTGCCGTCTGCATCGACAGCACTGCGCGGTTGGCGCAAGCAATACACACCAAGCGTGCCGCCATCTTTTAATGCTACGCGATAAGACGAATCGCGGTCCCAGCCATGCGCCGTTACCGCCGCAGTACTATTATCTTTGTCGAGTAAACCAAGAATTGCCACGCCTTCATTCAACGGACAGGCATGAATGATTTCTGCTTCTAATTCATTAAGGGTTAAAACTATTTTATCGCGGGAGTGAATGCGCTCCAATTTGTTTGCACGTGCATACCACAATGCATATTCACCACGCTCTAATCCGAGGTCTTTAAGCGTAAATGAATCGTTAATAGCTGGACCTTCAAATTGACAATGGAATGCTGCTAAAACACCAGCACTGCCATTGTTGTTGCGAACGAATAATAAATGTTCGCCATTTTTCGGATCATCATAGATACGGCTTGCTAGTGGTAACGCCGGATTGTCGCTGCGCAGGGCGCGACCATCACTCAAACACAAGCGTTTAATTATTTTTGCATCATGGTCGCCAGGTTTATCGGAAATATAAATCGGGCCGCCACTAATTGCCCGGGCCGCTGCATGATAAGCACCGGTATAATGCCCCGACATAAACATATCCCAGTCAGGACAGCAAAAGGTGTGCGACCATAAGGCATTAAAGGCATTAATCACCATGTGGTTGGCATGACTGGGTTTCTGATTGGGATAAAAGTCATCGCTGTTACGCCAGGCAGTCGAGGCCGACATGTTATAAGCGACGTCCTGGCTACCACACATGCAATGTAATAAATTACCCTCGAAATGTGTTTGCGTACTCGCTTGAATTGCTTGTTGATAAGCTTTCATAGTACTCACGTACGGCACCTGCGATTTAACCGGACCGTTAGCACATAATTCCTGCATACCGCTTTGGCTGTCAATTTTAACCATATCGACACCGGCATGATGAAGCGTTTCATGAAAATCATTATAAAAGCGCGCAACATCATCTTTACTGACCAAACCAATTTCTTGTTTTTCCATATTACATGGTTTCAAACCTAGGCGCGCGAATACTTCATAGTGCTTGGCAAGCGGACCACGTGGGTTCACCCCACCCCAATAGCCCTGCAATGCATGCCAGACGCCAAAGATTTCAATACCAAATTTATGTTTGGCTTGATCAATCATTGGTGCCAAGCCCTTAGGAAAGCGTTTGTTAGTACCAAAGGAATTCATATGCCCTTTGGTATTAATATCCTGCCAGCCATCGTCCAAAATCATAAAGCGTGGTTTGACACCTGACTTTTTAAATGCAGCTAAACCGCTCAGAACTTTGCGCTCACTGACTTCTTGATAATAGGCATTCCAGGTACACCAACCAAAATAATCAACAAATGCCGGTAAACGTTTTTCTTCACGCAGGCGAAAGGTTTTTAAGGTTTCACTCAGCAATTTCATGCTCGCGCGCATTAAGGCGATCGGATCTTTTCCTTTGCACACCAACATAATTGGGTCTTTAGTTGGTTTAGCCGATTTGCTCAGTCCACCATGAACAGACAAGTGCATAGCCTTGCCGTCACCATGAATAAAGCCCCGCCAATCACCAACAAACAACGGCAACATGACTAAGTGCTCTTGCTGCTTGGCGTCAGTATACAACAAGACATGGTTTTCTTTGGGTGTGGCTTTTTCGGTAGCCTGATAAATGCCTTCACCAAATACCGGAGCTACCCAAAACCACCAACGACGCTCAAGCGCCATATATTTTTTATGCCCACCGAGGGTGATGGTCGCCTTGGCATTTTTTGCATAAATACCAGCTTTTGGATAAATCCAGTAGGCTTTTGTAATATCTGCTCTTTTTTCTTTTAACTCTTGCGTTTTTACTTTGCTATTTATTGAAAAACGAATTGGCATGCAATTTTCCTATTCACATTTTGTTGGCTTACACGGCATCTTAATACGCATGGATTGAGTTAAAAGCTTCCGTCCTCAACAGCGTCTAGTAATTCCTGCTCACCGCCGCAGTCCATATAAAACTGCCAATTAATACGTTTCACATCAACGCTTGGTTCTTGCTTGAGCGCTTTGCGGAATTCCGTTAGGTCCGATTGAAACAAAGCACGCTCTTCCTCCGAGGCATTCCAAAAATGTCGCGGCATTTGAAAATCAATACCAGCCTGACACGGCGGCCAATCTGGGATAGTCTGCTTGTTATAAACCTTGAGCGTACCATCGTCATTGAAGCTATCGGCGTGACCAAAGCGCTTTTCTAAGCTGATTAATTCAGCCTTCATACTTTGGCTGCGACGTTGATATTTTTCTTTCATAGCAGGGCCGATCAGGTTATTGCATTCCTGTGGATCATATTTGCGGTCAAAAAACTCTTCACGGCCATCACCAAACCAATAGTTGTATTTATAACGATGCCCGCGTATCGAGATAACGCGTTTTTCAGCGTTACCATTTTCCATATAGTGGACATCACGATTCTTAGATTGTTCTTTAGGAACAAGAACACTTTGACCGGGCAAGGTATAAGGCGCATCGTAAGACAGATCGCAGACATCCAAAATCGTAGGTAAAACGTCTATCAAATCAGCATGGCCTTTAAACGTCGATCCACCGTTAAATGTTTTTGGGTAACGCATCAGCAGTGGAATTTTTCGCGCTGAATCATAAGGCACGCTCTTACCCCACGCACCGTTATCATTAAGCATATCGCCGTGATCACTGGTAAAAATAATAAGCGTGTTATTTAATTGATTGGTTTCTTCCAAGGCCTTCAAGATACGACCGACTTGCTCATCAACCATACTGATGCATGCATAATACATTTCCCGCATGCGCTGATCTTTTGCTGCATCATCATAATCATTTGATTTACGATTTTGTACAATGCGCTCGGCAACATTTTCCTGTGGTGGAATTGCCGCGGGAATATCAGCGCCCTTATACATATCAGCATATGCATCAGGCACTGCACAGGGATAATGCGGATGGATAAAACTTGACCACATAAAAAACGGGCGCTTAGTATTTCGTTTAATCGCATCAACAGTACGGTTACCAACCCACGTAGTCGGATGATGTGCAGGATCTAATTGCGAACGCTGTGGCGTAAACCCAAGTGGATTGCGAATACCATGCACATGTTTGACGTGACCCAATCCATTATCGACCAACCACATGGCGTAATCATCATCACCGCGGTTGGTGTACAGTTCTTCCTGCGTTTGCATTTTATGAAAACCGTGATGAGTCTGCGCCGGCGTAAAATGCATTTTACCAATCGCCTCAGTACGCCAACCAGCATCGGCCATTATTTGTGGTAAGCGCGGCATGTCGGCTGGCAGCTTCACTTGTTGATTGTCAGCAGCGCCATGGTCGCGTGAGTACAGGCCGGTTAATAAACTATGACGCGCAGGAATGCACACCGGATTACAGGTGCAGGCATTAATAAATGAACAACCTTCATTGACTAAGCGATCCATGTTCGGCGTTTGCATCCACTGGGCACCCAGGGCATGAATCGAATCAGCACGCTGTTGGTCAGTCATAATAATTAATACATTCGGTCGCCCATCGCGTTTTTCTTGGCGTCGTGGTAACAAGTCGTCTAAAAATTTGGCCATGCTGTTATTCCTCTTTGCTATGCTATTTCTTTGTAGAATTGATTAAAGATCTCACATACGAACTTTTGGTTTCTCAATTGAATTGATCACGATACGCACTTGGTGTTAGATGAACATATTGTTTAAATAAACCAGAAAAATATTGCGACGATGGATAGGACAGTTCATGAGCTATTGCGGTGATCGGCATATTAGTCTGCTTTAATAGACGTTTAGCTTCATCTAATTTAATTTGAATAAAGGCCTGTTTAATGGAACAAGCAGCCTGCTCCTGATATAAACGCCGTAGGTGGCGCTCACTGTAGGGAAAGTGTTTTAATATTTCGGATAAGTTGGCATCGGTAACCGCATTAGCGCGTAACGTCGCATTTACCTGTTCAATTAAGTTCTCTTCATTGCGCTGACGATTAAATAATTGTGCGCAGCGACACAGCAATAATTCATAGAGCAATGGGATCGCTGATAAATCTTCACCGCGTTCAAATTCAGATTCAATATCGGCCACACAGCGCTGAACGCCCATGTCCGATTGCGCAATGACGATTTCCGCTGGCCACGGGCAGTCCTGTGGCTCCACTTCGACCAAATGACCTGCGTAGCCTGAGTGCGGTGTGCTCAGCCTGAAGTCGGTGCCAGGAGCCAGGAGCAACACGGTGTGTTCTTCTAAATCTTTATATTCTAAACTTTTATGTCCATCCATCCACTCTACACGTAGGCTACCTTGACAAATGATAATGATTACGCACTGCGGATAATCAGGAAGTCTATTGCTATAATCTATCGGTTGGGACTTTCGCCCCCAGCGCTTTATTGGCACGTGCATGGCCGAAAAACATACACGATTTGGCCGCCAAAAGCAAGACCGGATAGCTTTCCTCGATACAATACATGGCCTCAGGAGTAACAATTATGCGCAGCCACGCTCTAAGTGATCAAGAACTGCAGGCCTTTCACGACGATGGTTTTGTACGCCTCGGGCAAGTCATTAACAACGACGAATTACATGAATTACAACAACGCATTGACGATATCATGCTCGGTAAGATTCACTACGACGACATGATGATGCAACTTGATAGCGAAACCGGTGACTACGGTGATATGGGTCAACAAACAAAAGGTCATAAAGGTGCAACATTAAAATATAGAAAGATCGAACAATTAGAAAAAGATCCCTTATTTCTTGAATATTTAAAATCACCAATCGTCTCTTCGATAGCCCATACAATAATTGGCGATGAAGTGTCTATATTCCGTTCTATGTTTATGAATAAGCCGGCAGGATTTGGCACTTTATTACCGTGGCACCAGGATGGCGGCCGCATTTGGGGCTTGGACAAAGATCCTGAAGTAACGATCTGGTTAGCTCTTGATCCAGCAACAAAAGAAAACGGTTGTGTGCAAATTGTACGCGGCAGTCACAAACTTGGCTTACTCAGTGAATTTGGCCATACTATTAGCGAAGAACAAGAGCAGATGTATTGCACCGATGATCAGATTGAATTCTGCGAATTAAAAGCCGGTGAAGCATTTTTAATGCACAATTTATTACTACATCGCAGTGATAAAAATAATAGTCAGCAATCTCGTCGCGCGTTTAGCTTATGTATTATGGATGCTGCAACCAAAGCTAATCGTGATGACGATGACCAGCGCGAATTTCCCAAACTGTTTGGTCAAGACGCTCTTGCACTCAGCGCCTAATGCATTGCTTTAAAGGATATCCATGAAACACGTGACGGTTTTTGAAAAAGCCGATACCTTCGCCGCATGGCCAGCGAACAATGGTATGTGGCAATGGGGCGATAACGACATTTTAGTAGGATTAACTATTGGCGCTTTTCATGAACAAGCTGGCCACAATGTGCAAGCACCTTATCGATCATTGTTAGCAAAGAGCAGTGACCGCGGCACGACATGGGCGACCGTAGAACCACATAATTTTGTTGGCCGCAGTGAAAGGCTCAAAAAACTACAACATAAAATAGACTTTACCGATTCCCAATTTGCCATGCGTGTTGAAGGATGCAGCTATCATGGCAACGAAAGTACCTGCGGTTCGTTTTTTATCACCAGTGATCGCGGCAATACTTGGCACGGTCCCTATACATTTAATGGTCTGGACGAATCCAAAGAATTAGCCGGTCTAGAAATTACCGCACGTACTGACTACATCGTCGAGAGCCCGCAACAATGTTTGCTTATGATGTCAGCACGCTCTGGTGGCTTAGAAACCGATCGTGTTTTTTGTGCCCGTACATGTGATGGTGGACAAAGCTTTCAATTTGTTGCGTGGGTCGTAGCACCAAACGATCCACATCGCGCGGTCATGTCTTCCACCGTGCAGTATTCATCTCAGGAATTAATAAGCGTTATTCGCCGACGCCAAGCAGATAGCGATAATTGTTGGATAGATGCCTATCGCAGTAGTGATGCTGGACAACATTGGGAGCATGCTGGCTTTGTAGCAAAGACCGGTGCGTGGAATGGCAACCCACCAGCTCTGGCGTTAACATCAGATAAAAAATTATGCTGTGTTTATGGCGAACGCGATTCGTGTCGCATGATCGCCAGATATAGTAGTGACTTTGGAAAGAATTGGGACGAACACATCATTTTACGCGATGATTTTATTCGTGATCGTTACGATGATCCAGACTTTGGTTATCCACGACTTATCAGTCGAAGTGACGGTAAAATGCTCGCGTGTTATTACTGGGCGACTGCTGAAAAACCATGTCAGCACATTGCCGCAACTATTTGGGATTAAGCAAAATGCTTTTGCATAGCGCTGAGCAATGCCTGATAAATCGGATTACATAATTCACCGACTGCGGCGTTATCAGCGCTTTCGTATTTCGCACGCCATTCGATAAAGGTCGTATTATTTTCGGTGATAGTAAAAAGCCGAACGTAAGCGATGAAATTACTCACTGCATCAGCGGCCACCGGACCAGGTCCGTCATCGATGCTATAAGAAAAACTGTGATCAAGGTCATCAATAGATAAGAGTGTTTCATGAAAGGCATCATTTAAAATGCGCTGTGCACCTAACTGGTCGCCAGACTTATCGCCAACCTTATCACATTTTTCAACAACACCGGCAGCCCAGTCTAAATTGTGAAAATCTTTTATACCCGACCAGACCTGATCTATGGGTGCGTTAATCACCGCAGAATTATAACATGCACCCATAAAAGGCTCCTTTTCTGTTTCGAGGGGATTCCCGGAGTTCTAGTCCCTGGGGCAACCGTTTCGTTTAATTACTTCCGAAGCGTTTGATTAGTTCCTCAGCAACAAATTTACCATGCTGTTCACGCACTGAGTCGTGGAAGTGAACGTGGTCGCAGTAAATATCACCATCAATAGCAGCCGTAAAAGCGTAAAGGTCAATCATCGGCACAGCTGCTTTATTCATCACTGCATCGGCCACATCATTGTAGGCATCGCAATCTTTAGCGTAACGCGCAAATGAAGAGCCGCCCTTTGCTGCATCTTGAGCTGGGTCGTTATGGACGGCATCATCAACCGGCGTTGTACGCACCCACACCATTTGCGAGCCGTGCTCGGCAATAAGTGCAACGATAGCTTCTAAATTTGATTGATAGTCTTCGATTGGAATCTGAATCTTATCATCCAACTTTTTAATATCATGCAGTCCACAATTAATTAATAAGATATCTGGTCGAAATGATTCATTAGCAAAACACTGTTGTAGATAATCCAGCACCGCGCTCGAATCACCGCCATTGGCACCAACGCCAAGGTTGAGATCTTTATACGCTTCATCACCGCCCTTGCGATCGTAAGCAAATGTGCCAGCAATAGCTTGTTCGAGATAGGGGCCGTACTGCATGGATATGCTATCGGCTACGACGTAAACGAGTTTCATGGCCGCAGCCTATTCTCAGAAGACAAAAATAAACCCCATGACATATGCCATAGGGTTATTTTCTCTGATCTTATTTTTAAGACTCTGGGAATTACTTACCGTCAGTGAGAACCACATACATCGTATCCTCGGGATAAGAAAAGCTTACCTTTTTTCCCTTTTTGGCGATTTTAATTCGTTCTTTCTCCATGAAATTTGAGTCGCAGACAATAAGTTCTTTTAACTTCTTGTTGGCTATCGAACAAACCAGATCTGCCTTATCAATTTGCCAGGGGCCCTTACCAAAGTTCGTGATACGTTGGGGTTCACGCGCACCTTTTAAATTAGCCCGCTGCGTCTGCCACCCCGTTGGACGCTCTTTAGTACCAACTTGAACCAAGATCTTAGATGACTTTGACAATTCTTTGTCATCCAAGCTAACGGCCATAATTGTAATGTAGGGATTGCTCGATTTAAATTCACAATCACTTAATTTGATTTCTTTACCTTTGATGAAACCGGTAACGCCTTGGGCCTTTGGGGCATCGACCGTAACGATGCCATTTTTATGGTCCCAGATGAGCTCACCAGTATTCGACGTGACGACCTGCTTACTGTTATCAATGTGCTTACTTAAATCCTTGGCGACAGTTGATTTACTTAGATCGCTATCGTATTTCACTTTAACTGGCCCAACTAAATAAGACAGGGGATCAGCAACCGTTTTAATATTCGACAATGGTACGAAATCACCTTTGTCTCGGTTTGGATCAAAGCCACTGTCTTCAACCATCACGGTTTGCTTGCGTTGCCAAATATCATCAAGGCCGCGATGTTCAGAAACAACCGCTTCACCTTCTTTAATATAACCTTTGCGAAATGCTAAAGACGCCGCTGGCCATTGACCAAGTAACATTGGCGTTGCACAAACCCATTTGCCAATTGATGGTAAATAGCCGTTGGCTGAAGATGGATGACGCCAGTCTTCTTCACCAGATGCAAACCAATAGTAGGAATCAAAACCGGTGAGGCTGCTATACGCCGCAATTAATAATGGTGCTTCTGATTGATAGCCTTGCGGCGGCACCCATGAGCTTTCAAAAATACACATCGGGTGGCCACTGACCAAACGCAAAGTTAATGGAAACTTGCGTGGATTAAGCATCGCTGATTCATCACTGAATTCATCACCATTAATAATCGCCCAACCTTGATGCTTACCCTTATGGATGCCGCCGTAATAACGATTCACACCAATGACTTCATTGGCAGTGTAAGACCAACGCTCCGCATCATTTAATGTTGCATTGTCTGCGGTTTTCCAATTTCCCGCGTTTACAATTTGTTTGCAGCCAAGGTCTTCTTTTAAGAAGCGACCGATTTCTTTGTTAAAGTCGTACATTAAACGCGCGCTGTATTCCAATTGATCAGCCAAACGTTTCTTCTGACCAGCACTGCCGTTTTTGTGGATGTTACCATCCTTAGTCATTTGCCAGACAATTTCTAAACCAAGACGACCTTGTCCCGGTGCATCTCCATTAACCTTGGTGCCATCCCAAGCAGCAATGGCTTTATCAATCGAACCATATTTTTTCTTGGCAAAGTCACCAAATAATTCTTCAAGTTTAGTTTTAGCGCCGCCTTTAATGCCCTGTGCTGTCCAAAACAACAGTGAGTCTTCATTTTGAATTTGAATCATCGCCAGAGCCGGATCATCCTTCAGCGCAATACCCGTATGTGGATTTTTTTCAGTTAATACTTTTCGGAACCAGTTTTTATAAGCTTCTTGTAGTTTTTTATCAAAGAATAATAAACCGTGATTGCCGCCAGCCTGAACAATACCGCCGGTTCCTGGTTTTATTTTTGATGAATTGGCCCAATAGGGCGAGTAGGTCATATAGATGCCTGCTTTTTTTGCACCAGCAACAGCACGCCATAATTTTTCACGTTCTGCATTGTCGATATTATTTATATCACCACCGCGCGGTGTAATATTGCCATGAAAACGCACCATATTCACGCCACGTTTGGCGATAAATTGATAATGACGTTCTAAATCTATTTTCGGTTTCTTTGGGTGCTGGTTGTAGGCTCCAGAATTCAAGGACCAAAAGCGAATCGGTTTGCTTTTACCATTGACGAAGGACTCACCATCTTTGCTGAGTTTAATAAAGCCATTCTCACCGGCTATTTTCTCATTGAGATCACGTAAGTCGAATTGGGCCTTTTTATCAAAAGTATCTTTAGGCGGATTAAAGGCCCAGGTATCGGCCGCTTGTGCGCCAAGTAACAAACCACACGACAAGACTAAGGTGCTGACTGCTTTCATAATGCTTCCTTCACGAGTTGATTGCATCCCAATGTGTTATGCATGACTGACATCGAAGCCGTACCACATTGCCTTGGTTTAAGAGACGCTATACCTAGCCCTTACACGAATTCGTTCATGCAAAGGAAACTTCGATGATTAAGACTTGCCAATACA